>CANNEP010000041.1 GCA_947503655.1 uncultured Microbacterium sp. | reverse complement strand
GAACAGCGTCGCATGATGGACAACCTGTAATAGCCCTCACATGACATTCGCGGCCGCTCCCTCCCCAGGTAGCGACCGCGAACAGTTGTGGGGCGCTGTTACGCGACGGCGGCCACCAGGCGCACCGCGAGCGAACGCGCGGTGATGGCCGGAACGCCCGTGATGCGCGTCACGTCGTCAGCCATCGCCTGCGTGTACCCAACGCAATCGAGAAAAATAATCTGGGCGCCGTCGGCGGCGACCTGGCGGGCGGCGTTAGCGATCTCCTCCGCGCTGCCGACGTAGGGGTTGGCCGGAGCGATCGCGGCATCGGCGAACTGTACCCCGCGCACGCCGGAGCAACGTCGCGTGCCTACTTTGCCACCCTCTCCGCGTCAGCGCGGCAAGCACTCATGTATACGGTTCCGCTCGCCAAGTTCGGCGGCCGCGCCATTGGTTCCGTCAGCATCGGCGAACACAAGCGCGAACAACTGGGCGAAATTCGCGACCACGTGTCAGCGGTATTGCAGGTAGCCGACCAGATTGGCGCGCTGCTGTCGTCGACTGCAATGCCCGTGCCGAATGCGGTGCCCGTCACCGCGAACTAAGCCCGGTTTCCCCGACCGCATGTCGGAAGAATGCGGCTGAGGCGAGCGATTTGGCGCGCAGCACGCATGGCGGTCACAAAACCCCGACATCCGGTTCAGAAATGGTTCCGGAACCACCGGCGGGCGCCGCAAAACGGCCCGAGAAACACGAATGGCTGCTCCCGAAACCGGGGGCAGCCATTCGGCGTCTGAGGGGCGTTATGCGCTTGCGCGCTCCGCCGCCTCCACAACATTTGTCATGAGCAGGGCGACCGTCATCGGGCCGACGCCACCGGGGTTCGGCGATACGAAACCGGCGACCTCAGCAACGTCGGGGTGAACGTCGCCAAACACGCGCGACTTACCCGTATCGGGGTCGGTTTCACGTGTCACACCGACGTCGAGCACGGCAGCGCCGGGCTTCACGTCTTCCGCCTTGATCAAGTGCTTCACACCGGCACCAGCGACAATAACGTCAGCCTGGCGCAGGTACGGGCCCATGTCGGGGGTTCCGGTGTGCACCTGCGTCACCGTCGCGTTGATGTCGCGGCGCGTGAGCAGCAGGCCCATCGGACGACCGATCGTGACACCGCGACCGACGACGACAACGTGCTTACCGTTCAGGTCATACCCGTTGCGCTGCAGCAGCTCGATGACGCCCCGGGGCGTGCACGGCAGCGGCGTCGTGATCGGGTTGTTGACATTCAGCACCAGACGACCAAGGTTGGTCGGGTGCAGGCCGTCAGCGTCCTTCGCCGGGTCGATGCGCTCAAGGATCGCGTCCGTGTCGAGGTGCTTCGGCAGCGGGAGCTGCACGATGTACCCGTGGCACGAGTCGTCAGCATTGAGTTCATCGATCAGCGCTTCGACCTCGGCCTGGGTGGCGTCAGCCGGCAGTTCACGCTGGATCGAGTTCATGCCGACAGCCTCAGACTGGCGGTGCTTCATGCCCACGTACAGCTGCGATGCCGGGTCAGCGCCGACGAGCACGGTCGCGATGCCGGGAACGATGCCCTTGGTCGCAAGGGCCGCGACGCGCTCGGTCAGCTCCGCCTTGATCGCCGCGGCTGCTGCCTTGCCGTCAAGAATCTGCGCGGTCATGCTTACTGCTGCAGTTCGGGGTACAGCGGGAAGGCTGCCGCGAGCGCGTCAACGCGTGCGCGCAGTGCCGTAACGTCGGCGCCCGGCTGCAGAGCGAGAGCGATCACGTCAGCAACCTCGGTGAACTCAGCGTCGCCGAAGCCACGCGTTGCGAGTGCCGGCGTACCGATGCGCAGACCCGAGGTGACCATCGGCGGGCGCGGGTCGTTCGGAACCGCGTTGCGGTTGACGGTGATGTGAATTTCGTCGAGGAGGTCTTCGGCCTGCTTGCCGTCGATCTCAGCGTTGCGCAGGTCGACGAGCACGAGGTGCACGTCGGTTCCGCCCGAGCGGACCGAGATGCCGGCGCCGGCGACGTCAGCCTGCGTGAGGCGCTCAGCGAGGATCGCAGCGCCGCGGAGCGTGCGCTCCTGGCGATCCTTGAACTCAGGGGTGCCAGCAAGCTTGAACGCGGTCGCCTTGGCGGCGATAACGTGCATCAGCGGGCCACCCTGCTGACCCGGGAAGACAGCCGTGTTGATCTTCTTCGCGAGGTCAGCGTCGTTCGTGAGGATGAAGCCCGAGCGGGGGCCACCGATGGTCTTGTGCACGGTCGACGAAACGACGTGTGCGTGCGGCACCGGGTTCGGGTGCACACCAGCGGCAACGAGGCCAGCAAAGTGAGCCATGTCGACCCAGAGGTAGGCGCCGACCTCGTCAGCGATCTCGCGGAACTTCGCGAAATCGAGCTGACGCGGGTATGCCGACCAGCCGGCGATGATGACCTTCGGCTTGTGCTCGAGAGCGAGGCGACGAACCTCGTCCATGTCGATGAGCGAAGTCTCTTCGTTCACGCCGTACGCAACGATGTCGTACAGGCGGCCCGAGAAGTTGATCTTCATGCCGTGCGTCAGGTGACCACCCTGGTCAAGCGCGAGGCCGAGGAGGGTGTCGCCGGGGCGAGCGATGGCGTGCAGCACAGCAGCGTTTGCCGTGGCACCCGAGTGCGGTTGAACGTTGGCGAACTCGGCACCAAACAGCTCCTTCGCACGCGAAATCGCGAGCTCTTCAGCTACGTCAACCTCTTCGCAACCGCCGTAGTAGCGACGACCGGGGTAGCCCTCGGCGTACTTGTTTGTGAGCACCGAGCCCTGCGACTGCAGGACAGCAACGGGAACAATGTTCTCCGAAGCGATCATCTCAAGGTACGAGCGCTGGCGAACCAGTTCGCGCTCCAGTACCTCTGCGATCTCGGGGTCTACCTCGCTCAGCGGAGCGTTGAAGAAGGATTCGGTCACGGCGTTACCTCCACGAAGGATTGAGGGATGTACACATCGGCCCAGGCGTGCGGTCGAAGGAATGTGTTCGCTCCCCGGTGGTCACCCACCTGAACGCCAGTCGCGACGAAAAAAGCATACCCTCTCCGGCTCACTTGTCCGAGGCCACTTAGTTTGTTAGCTTTCCTTACATGACACTCGCTGTGACGACGCCGCCCCTCGTTCCATTCCCGGCGTCCTTCGAAGCCGCACCCCCGGTACACCTCACTGCCGTGAGCCGCGTGATCGCACCGGCCATTCTGCAGCGCGAAGCACAGAGTCTCGCCAATGCGATTGCCTGGCGCATTGGCCTCGAGCTCGTCGTCACAGAGTCCTCGGATGTTACGCCTGGTGACATCTTCTTCACCCTGGATACCGAAAGCGACGGTTCAGCCGAGGCTTACCAAATCGACACGACCGAGGGGTATGTCGCTGTCACGGCGACGACTGCCACCGGCGCGTTCTGGGCCATGCAGACCGTGCGCCAATTGCTCGACCACGACGCTGACGGTTGGTTCGTCACCGGCGCGCGCATCACAGACAGCCCTCGCTACACCTACCGCGGCGTCATGCTTGACGTCGCCCGCCACTTTTTCGGCGTTGACGACGTCAAGCGCTACATCGACGCCATGAGCGCCTACAAGTACAACGTGCTTCACTTGCACCTCACCGACGACCAGGGCTGGCGCCTGCACAGCGAGGCCTACCCGGCTCTTACGGAGAAAGCCTCCGGCACCTCGGCGCTGGGTGACCAGGGCGGGTTCTACACCGCAGCTGATTACGCCGAGATCGTCGCGTACGCGGCATCGCGTCACATGACCGTTGTGCCCGAAATCGATGTGCCCGGCCACACGCACACCGTTACGGTGGCGTACCCCGAGTTCACAAAAGAGACCGTGATCATGGACTCGGTCGTCGAGGGCGCGATGCTCTTCGGTCAAGCCTTGCCCGTTCACGGCCAACCATACGTCGGTTGGGGTGTCGGCTTCTCGAGCCTCAAGATCGATGACCCCGCGACCGACGAGTTCGTGAGCACGATTTTTCGCGAGGTCGCCCAGGCGACCCCGGGCCCGTTCGTACACCTGGGTGGCGACGAATCGCTCGGCACAACGGAAGAAGACTTCGCTGCCTTCATTGCGTTGGCGTCGCGCGCAGTACAGGCCACCGGCAAGACCGCCGTCGCATGGCACGAGGCGGGTAAGGCCCCCGATTTGGCACCCGGAACCATCGGGCAGTACTGGGGATTCCTTGAGCCCCAGCCGGGTTACGAAGACGAGGCTCGCGCTTTCGTCGAAAAGGGTGGCTCACTGGTCCTCTCCCCCGCCGATGTCAGCTACCTCGACATGAAGCCGACCGCCGATCACCCCCTGGGTCTGGTGTGGGCGAAGGGCCCGACGTCTGTCGAAACGGCGTACACGTGGGAGCCGACCGACATCATTTCGGGCATCGCTCCCGAGGCCATCATCGGCGTTGAGGCTCCGCTGTGGACCGAATCGGCACGCACGATGGCCGACGTCTTCACGCTCGCCTTCCCGCGCGCGGCTGCCGTTGCCGAGATCGCGTGGAGCCCGCAAGACGGCTCCGAGCGCACGTGGGAGTCGTTCCGCACTCGAGTCGCGTCACACCCGTCGGCATGGCAGGCTGAGGGAGTCACGTTTCACAACTCCGAGGAGATTTCGTGGATTCCAGCGTAAGAACGCTTATCCACTCTGCGACGCTCGCAGACGCTGGCGAACTGCAGCCCGACTCGTGGGTGTTGCTCGCCGCCGGTGGCGTCGTCGCTTCGGGCACCGGCGATAGTTGGAACGACCTCGTCGAACGAGGCACGACCATCATCGACGCCGAAGAACTCGCCGGTCACGGCGCTCTCCTCGCACCGGGTTTCGTGGACGTTCACGGGCACGGCGGAGCCGGTCGTTCGTTTGACGACGGTGCCGAAGCGATCATCGAAGCACGCGACATGCACCGGATGCACGGAACCACGCGTGCGGTCGTCTCACTGGTCACCGCTGATCTCGACGCATTGCTGCAGCGCACCGCTACCGTTGCGGAGTGCATGACCGAGCGTACCGACATTCTGGGTGTGCACCTTGAGGGGCCTTTCCTTGACCCCGGTCACAAGGGCGCGCACGAAGAGACGCTCCTGCGTAACCCCGTCGCTGACGCGATCAAGCGCGTGATTGCTGAATCCAACGGCGTTGTTCGTCAGATTACGATCGCTCCCGAGCTGCCCGGCGGCATCGAAGCCATTCGCGATCTGGTGGCTGGCGGCATCGCCGCTGCAATCGGCCACACCAACGCTGACGCTGACACCACGCGAGACGCGTGTGACGCTGGCGCCACCGTCATCACGCATGCGTTTAACGCGATGCCCGGAATCCACCACCGTACCCCCGGTCCGATCGTTGCGGCCGTCGCCGACCCGCGCGTGTACCTCGAGCTCATCGCTGATGGTGTTCACGTCGACCTCGACCTCATTCGCATGATTTTTGCGAGTGCTCCTGGCCGCGTCGTCCTCGTGACCGACGCCATGGCTGCGGCCGGTTCGGGCGACGGTTCGTACGTGCTGGGCAACCTCGCCGTCACCGTCACCGACGGCGTGGCCCGTCTGACGCACGGTGATTCGATTGCTGGTTCGACGCTCACCCAAGACGTCGCGCTTCGCAATGTCGTGAGTGTCGGGGTGCCAGTCGCCGCTGCGATCGACGCTCTCACACGTATTCCCGCCGAGGCAATCGGCGTTGCCGACCGGTTTGGGCGCGTACGACCAGGATTCGCCGCTGATGCGGTTTTGCTTGACCGCGACCTCAACGTGCGCGCGGTGTGGGCGGACTCCGTGCGCATCTAACGACGGCGATCAGGAGGCGAGCGGAACCATGACCGGCGCCGAGTGAATTGCGCTCGCCGGCTAGGTATCACGCCGAAATGGGAAGTGGGGCCCGATTTCTCGAGCCCCACTTGTTAGCGATTCTCCCCAAAGAATTGCTCCCAGTCTGAGACCTGTTTCCACTCTCTTCCCCCGAAGAGAGCGCTTCTTCCCCCGAAGAAAGAAATCGGTCTCTCACCCTTACAGACGCGCATATGGGCGATTCATAACGCGAAACTCAGAACTTTTTTGAAATCTTTTTTGCACGTGATTTCGGCGCAGTATCGCCCCCGCGGCGTTTGTATGTTTGGTCACGTCTTCAGACCAGCCGGGCACGTTTTCATTGTGGAACCCGAACATTTTTCCCGATCAAACCAATATTCATCACATTTCCTTGGTCACCCAGGATCGATCGACGAAAATGGTTTCTTGGGCTTACCCGAAGCCACCCTGACGTCGAAGCAATGAAATACCTGTGACCACGAACGAATCCGAACTTTCCGAGAACGAACTCGTCTCCGACGCGACCCTTGTTGATCGCGCACGTGATGGCGATTCGCTCGCGTTCGGCGAACTCTGGTCGCGCCACTATGCCTCGGGTATGCACGCCGCGCGTTCGGTAACGAATTCCATCGACGCCGACGATCTGGTGCAAGAAGCCTTCACCCGCATCGTCCAGGCGCTCCAGCGCGGTGGCGGCCCACAGGGCGCATTCCGTTCCTACCTGTTCACGAGTATTCGTCATACGGCGGCCTCCTGGGGTCGCGCGCGTACAGATACCGCCGTCGAAGACATGGACGATGTGGTCGATGCCGCCTCCACCGAGGCGGAGACCGATGCCGCCATTGACCGTGGCCTCACGCACACCGCATTCCGGAGTCTGCCGACGCGTTGGCAAGAGGTGCTGTGGTACACCGAGGTCGAGCAGATGAAGCCAGCCCAGGCCGCACCGCTCCTCGGCATGAAGGCATCAGCCGTCGCGCAACTCGCGCTGCGCGCTCGCGAGGGTCTGCGCGAAGCCTGGATCACCGCACACCTCAAGTCGCTTGACGATGGCTCGATGTGCCAGTGGACGATCGAACGCCTCGCCTCGTACACGCGCCACTCGACCAGTGCCCGTGACACGTCGAAGATTGACGCGCACCTCGCAACCTGCACGCGCTGCATTATCGTCGCTGGCGAAGCAGAACGCGTCTCGTCGCGCCTTGCTCTCATCCTGCTCCCACTCGCGCTCGGCGCAACCGGGGCTACGTCTTACCTCGCAACGCTTCAGGGCGGCGGCCAAACGCTTGTCGCGCTTGCCGCGGGCACGACGCCCCTCATGCCCGCCGTCGTTGCCCCGTCGGGTACGGCGTTCGCCAATGCCATCGGCGGCGGCACCATGGGTGCTTTCGGGAGCAGCACTGTGGGTGCCGCTGGTGCCGGAGTATCGGGCATCGCCGCTTCTGCGGGCGCCGGAAGCCTCGTCGGTATGCTGTCGGTCGCGGCGGCCGGCGCGGTTGTTGCTGGCGCGGTCATCGTGGGCGCTGTGGCGTCGACGTCGACGTCGACCGAGCCAACGGCGTATGAAGCGAGCTCGCAAAACTCATTCGTTGACAGTGCACAAACGATGCCCGACGTCGTGATGGCAACGCCTGACACCGTCACTCCCGTGTTCGACGTCACTCCGTCCCCGTCACCGAGCGATTTGCCGCGTTCGCTCGTTCCGGCTCCGCCCAACGCCCGCACACCGATCACAGCGCCGACGACACCAGTTGTCACGCCGACAGTCGCACCGTCGGCTCCTGCGGTCACAGCGCCGGTACCGCCCACGCAACCCGAGCCCACGACATCGCCCGAGCCCGCGCCCACCGCAGCGCCCGAGCCGGAGCCGTCGTTTGCTCCCGCCCCGACGCCTGACCCAACGGTCGCGCCGGCGCCCACGCCCGCCCCCGAGCCGACGCCGCAGCCCACGATCTCGGCACCCCCGCCGCAGTCCGAGCCCACGCCAACACCCGACCCGACGCCCGAGCCCACGCCAACACCCGACCCGATGCCGGCGCCCACGCCGACACCGGAACCGACACCCGAGCCAACCCCGGACCGAGAGCCGACGCCCGACCCGGCACCCAGCGACGCGCCAACGGTGAGCGCGTGGACGATGCCCAGCCCATACCTCGCGATGGTGCGCATTGCCGGCACTGACGGCCGTGAGCTTGCCGTGATCGTCGACGGCCGCGAGGTGGCATCGACCATCATCTCCGGCGGCGAAGCTTCCTTGATGCTCGTTTCTGAGATGAGTCTGCTGCCCGCAAAGATCTCGTTCCGCTATCTTGATGGAGCTGAAGAAGAGACCGAGACGCTCACCGGTGCCGAATGGGAAGCCTTGCTGAACCCCAGGTAAACTGGAGCCATGGCTGAAACACCCTCGGCGAGTGGCACTCGTCCCGCGATTTCTGTGCTCGACATCATCCGTTTCGTGGTGACGCTGACAGCGTTCGCGACCCTCGCACTGTGGGGTGCTCTCGGCTTCGCGTTCCCTTGGAACCTCATCGTCGCTATCGGCGCACCCGCACTCGCGATTCTGGTGTGGGCGCTGTTCGTCTCCCCCAAGGCTGTGTTCCGCGTGCACCCCTACGTTCGCGCCCTGGTTGAACTCCTCGTCTTCGTTGCTGCCACGCTCGCGTGGTGGGACATGGGTCAGGCCATCATTGGTATCGCGTTCGGCGTTGTCGCCGTCGCCTCCGGCCTGGTGGCGGGTCGCCGCAATATCGCATGACCGCGGTCGTCGATCGGCTTGAGCAGGCGTTGCCGGGGCGGGTCGACACTTCTGCGAGCGCACGCACCGCTGCGCGTGCCGACAAGTCTGGTCATGCGTCCGCCGGCATGCCCCTCGCGGTGCTGTACCCCGAGTCTGTCGAAGACGTGCAGACCATCATGCGTATCGCGACCGACACCCGCACCCCCGTGGTTCCACGCGGTGCTGGCACCGGCCTTGCGGGCGGCGCAAACACCGGCGACGGCGAGCTCAGCCTGTCGCTCATGCGCATGAACCGTCTGCTTGAGGTGCAGCCGGACGATCTCATCGCGGTCGTCGAGCCGGGCATCATCAACTCGCACCTCAACAACGCGTTACGCGCGTACGGCGTCTGGTGGGCGCCCGACCCGGCGAGCCGCGAACTCTCGACCGTGGGCGGCAATATCGCCACCGGCGCGGGCGGCCTGCTGTGTGCAAAATACGGCGTCGTGCGCGATGCGGTGATCGGCGTCGACGTGGTGCTCGCCGATGGCACGCTCATGCATTGCGGCCGCCGCACGCTGAAGGGCGTCGCTGGTCTTGACCTCACGTCACTGTTCATCGGTTCCGAGGGAAAACTGGGCATCATCGTCGGTGCGACGCTGAAGCTGGGTCGATTGGTTACCGGAACCACGTGCACGCTGACTGCGGTATTCGCTTCGGTTCGTGAGGCGGCAGCTGGCGCATCGGCGGTCACCGCCGCCGGCATTCAGCCCGCCATTATGGAGCTGATCGACGCGACCTCACTTGAGGCCGTTCACCGCCTCCTCACACTCGCACCGCCGACACCGGGAGCATCACAACTCACCATCCAGACCGATGGGCCGGCCGCGCGCGACGAGGCGGAGGCGATCGCCACGTTGCTCGCCAGCCGAGGAGCTACCGTCGATGTCACCGATGACCCAGACACCGGGGCTGAGCTCCTGCGCATTCGTCGCTCAATGCATCCGGCGATGGAAACACTCGGCACCACCCTCATCGAAGACGTCTCGGTGCCGCGGTCTCGCCTGGCCGATATGTTCGACGAAATTGCCCGCATTGAGCAGGCCTACGGCATCACCATCCCGACGGTCGCTCATGCGGCTGATGGCAACCTGCACCCCAACTTCGTTTTCGCCGGCGTCGAGGTTCCAGAACACATTTGGCAGGCCGCCGATGACCTCTTTACGTCGGCGCTGCGCCTGGGCGGCACGCTCACCGGCGAACACGGTGTCGGTGTACTGAAGAGCCGCTGGCTGAAGGCGGAGCTCGGTGACGCCCAGTGGGAGCTGCAGCAGCGCATCACGCGAGCGTTCGACCCCGCCGGGATTCTCAACCCTGGGAAGGTCTTCTCGTTATGACCTCCGACATCATCCGCGTCAGCGCCGTCCTCATCACCGATGCCGCGGGCCGCGCGCTCATGGTGCGTAAGCACGGCACCGCAGCGTTCATGCAACCCGGTGGTAAGCCCGAGGCTGGTGAGACACCCGCTCAGACTGCCGCTCGCGAACTGGCCGAAGAACTCGGCATCATCGTCGACCCGGGTGAGCTCGCCCCACTCGGCACCCACCGCACGGCCGCAGCCAACGAGCACGGCTTCGACGTGGTTGCCGATTGCTTCGCCCTCACCATAGCTGACCCGACCGGGATTGCGGCCGCGGCCGAAATCGCCGAAGCCCGGTGGCTCACGCTCCAGGATCTGGCGACGCTCACGATCGCCCCACTCAGCATGAAGGCGCTCCTCCCCCTGGTGTGGGGAGAAGCGCCTGTCAGTGCAGCGTTGCTAGCTCGGGATTAGATTCCCTGCCATGCGGGCTTGTTGGCGTACGCGTACTTGTAGTAGTCGGCGCGGCTCAACTTGCTCGCAGCAGCCTCGTCAACGATGACCGTGACGTGCTCGTGCATCTGAATAGCGGAGGCCGGCATGATGGCACTAACCGCACCCTCAACCGTAGCCGCAACCGCATCTGCCTTACCCTCACCGAATGCCAACAGCACCAAGTGACGGGCGCGCAGGATGGTTCCGAGCCCCTGCGTGATGCAGTGCATGGGAACCTCGTCCTTGCTGTCGAAGAAGCGTGCGTTGTCGGAGCGGGTCTGCTCCGTCAGCGTCTTCACACGCGTGCGCGATGCAAATGACGAGCCCGGCTCGTTGAAGCCAATGTGGCCGTCGGTACCGATACCCAGGATCTGGATGTCGATGCCGCCAGCAGCAATGATGCGCTCTTCGTAGTCATCACCGGCGTGCTCAATGCCGTCCACGGCACCGCTCGGAACGTTGATGTTCTCGGGCGTGAGGCCCAGCGGCTCCACGACCTCACGCGTGATGACGCTGCGGTAGCTCTCGTGGTGCGCCGGGTCGATGCCCACGTACTCATCGAGAGCGAAGCCACGAACCTGCGAGACATCGAGACCGTCAAGCGACGCGCGCAGCGCCTCGTAGACGGGCAACGGGGTCGAGCCCGTTGCCAGGCCCAGCACCGTCTGCGGGTTGGTGCGCACGAGACGTGCGATCTCTTCAGCGACCAGGCGACCGGCTGCTTCCCGATCCGCGACAATAACGACTTCAGCCATGGGCGAGTGCTCCTTCTGGAATTTCCGCTACCCCGACAAGAGCGGCACCCAGTGCCGCCGCGGGCGACGCCGCCGGTAGCGCTTCCATTCTTTCAGCGAAATGCAGCGAACGCAGAAACGGTGACTGTTCTGCCTCTCGGTGGAAGATCGCGCGAATGTCATCAAACAGACGGTCGCCAACAGCGGCGACGCCACCGCCGACCACGACAGCGTCGGCATCCGTGGAGAGCATGTACCACCGCGGCTCTGCAGGGCGTAGACCTGCGTGAAGATGTTGAGGTTCCAGATCACCTGCAGGATGAGCACGACCGTGAAGACGCTACGCAGGTACGGGAAAACGATGTAACGGAAGCGACGCAACCCCGTGGTTCCGTCCAGGGCAAGCGCGAGAGCGGCAATGCCGAAGGTGGCAACCGCTGCGAGCTTCCGGTTCATAGTTTGTCCGTTGTTTCTTGGTGGGTGGGTGGGCGTCTGTGCCCGGGCGAAGCGTTCTAGAACACTCCAAGTTGAGTCGCGAGCACCAGGACGGCTGCTCCGCGCAAGACAATGTCTGCTCCCTGTCCCGACAACCGCATATCAATGCCGTCGTGCACTCCAGCGAGCGTGCGTGTGCGTACGGTGTCGAGAGCCGTGTCCATGAGCGTTCCGCCGAGAAGCTCCTCAGGGCCGGCGATCACAATCTCAGACAGGTCGAGGACGCCAATGACCGGGGCCAGCGCGATACCAAGGCGCTCTCCCGCGTCGCGCAGAACACCGTCGCGGTCACCGCTCTCGGCAATGCGTGCCACGAGAGCGGGCACTGCAAGCCATGCTTCCAGGCACCCGACCTTGCCACAGGCGCACTGGGGTCCGCCGTCGGTTGCGACGGTCACGTGTCCGATTTCTCCGGCAGCGAAGTGGCCACCGATCATGGCCTGGCCCGCGGCCAGAAGACCGGAACCAACACCGAGACCGACGCGCACCAGCAGGGTGTCAGCAGTGGCGCCGCCGAAGGTCTGCTCGGCCAGCACGGCGACATTGGCGTCGTTGGCGACAACGACCGGCAAGCCCACAGCCGCGCGAACTCGGTCGCGCATCGGCATGCCCTGCCAACCGAAGTTTGGCGCGGTGAGAATAACGCCGTCGAGGTTCACGACACCGGGCGTGCCGATGCCAATGCCGAGCAGCGGTGCGGTGGCGTGTGCAACCAGCTTGCGGGCCAGCTCGATCGCGGCTTCCACCGCGACGTCGCCGGCGATACCGCGTGCAACGTGCTCATCGACGCGAACGACAATCTCCCCGTCGAGCGTGAGAACGGCGCCGCGAAAGACCTCCGGCTCCGACAGGTCGATGCTGATGATCTGGTGACCCTGGCGGTCGATGTCGACGAGCGTGGCTGGCTTACCGGGGCGGCTCCCCTCGCGCAGGCCCTTTTCCGTGACGATGCCATCATCGATGAGCTCGCCGACCAGATCGGAAATCGTAACGCGCGTCAGCCCCGTTTCGCGCGACAGGTCGGCGCGGCTCATAGCGCCCTCGTGAAAGAGGGTCTGCAGAACGAGCGAACGGTTGTGGCTGCGGGCATGCTCCGGCAACACCTTGCCGCGGGCGCGAGCCGAGCGTGCGGTGGGAAACTGCGCGGTGATCGCCGCGGATGCCTGTTGTGTTGCGCTACCTTGCGCTTCGGATGCCACCATGATGTTTGTTAGTAGACCTTACGAACAAACTTCGGCGCAAGAGGGGAAGGACGTTTTTCTCCTCCTGTTACAGATTCGTTACACAGGGATGATGTCCGCCACGAGGCCGGCGACAATGGCGTCGCGTTCGGCCCGTGTGCGCGGCACACCGGGAACACCGGGCGTGCGCTGGGCAGGGCGCGGTCCGTCGAGCGGGCGATAGGAGACCCCCACTCCTCCAACCGTTCTAGGTGCGTGGGAAGCAGACGGGCAAATGCGTCCCATTCCGCGGGCTCGCCGCCCGCCCACAACCGCTCAGCAATGACGGCCAGGCGCGGGAACAGCGCAAAGTCAACGCGATCGCGTGTGGGGAGGTGCTCGGTCCAGACGTTTGCCTGGCCGCCGCGAGCGCCTTCTGACACACGGAACTGCCACGCGTCTTCGACGGTCAGGGGCGGACCCACCGGGGTGGGTTCGTCGGTGCCCTCGCCCTGGCGGTAGTCGAGGTACGCCTCCATGTCGGAGCACCAAATAAATTCGTGACCGCGGTTATGGGCGACTCGGGCGGCGACCGGGCCGCGCCAAATACCGATGAGCATGCTCGTGTCGACGGGCCCCGCGAGCACTTCGTCCCACGCGTAGGGCGTGCGGCCGAGTTCTTCGACCATCGTGACAAGTTGCGCGGTGAACCAGGGCTGCACGTCGTGAATATCGGCGATGCCGAGCTCGGCCATGCGTGCCGCGGTTGCCGGGTCGGCCGCCCACTGCGCGGTAGGCACTTCATCGCCGCCAACGCCAATCCACGGCGAGGGGAAGACATCGACAAGCGCGGCAATTGCTGCCCGACAAAACTCGAGGGTTTCTGGCCGCAGGTTGAGGGTGTGCGGGTTGAGGCCAAACTTCGGCCACGGAACCGTCGGGGCCTCGGTTGCGGTCGCGAGCTCCGGGTAGGCGGCGATGGCGGCCTGCACGTGGCCGGGAAACTCTGCTTCCGGAACCACGGTGATGTGCAGGCGTTCGGCATACGCCACAATGCGCACCAGGTCAGCACGCGTGTAGAAGCCGGCATGGTCGCCAGCGACGACCTGGCTCTGCGGACCGTGACCACGCTGCGTCTCGGTGCGGGTCGCGCCGACGGTCGTGAGGCGCGGGTAGCCCGCAACCTCGTAGCGCCACCCCTGGTCGTCGGTGAGGTGAAGGTGCAGCACGTTGAGGCGATACCGCGCCATGAGCAACAGGATGCGTTCGACGTCGTCAACAGGGCGGAAGTGGCGTGCGACGTCAAGCATGAGGCCACGCCAAGAGTGCGCGGGCGCATCGCCACGCCATTCGCCGAGGGGCGCGGTGCCAGCCGCGTCACGGAGCTGATCCAGCGCCGCGGCTGCTCGCACCAAGCCGGCGGGCGACGCGGCTGCGAGCTGCGCGCCGGAGCTCGTCACGGTGATCGTGAAGCCTTCGGTTTCGGTTTCGGTGCTGGGCACGATGTGCAGGAAGTCGGCAGGCAATCGCGACAGAACCGTGATCCGATCCCGCCTTTTATGGCTCCGTGCTCGTTTACGATTGGGGTTGGGGACTGACGAAGGGGGCCCGCAATGGCCAACGCACACGACGAGCACGACAGCGCGCCGGAGAATACCGACGACGCGACCGTTGCCGATGCCTCTATGACCGCCACTGGTGCCGCCGGTGCTGCTGGCTCAGATTCTGGCTCTGGCTCGACGGTCGGCGCGGATGGTCAGGTTTATACCTGGGCTCCGGCAAGCGAAGAGCCGAAGAAGAAGCACAAGCGGCGTTGGCCGTGGATCGCGATTCCGGCTGCTGGCGTGGTTGCTGGTCTCGTTGTCGCCTCGATGACGCTCATCGCCCCGGGCGTGAGTGCCGCTGGTGTTCTGGTGGGCGGCCTGACCAAGTCTGCCGCCGCCAACGCGATCGACGCGCGCGTCGCAAACGCGACCGTGACGCTCGAGACCTCTGCTGGCACCGTGACGCTCACCGGTGCTGACCTGGGCGCAACGATTGACGCCGAGGCGGTTGCCGCTGAAGCGTTTAACTCCGCTCCGGCGTGGAACGTGTCGAGCTGGGGCAGCGACGCTGCCACCACACCCGTTTCGATCGATGATGCCCGGGCGCAGGACGCACTGCGCGCGGCGCTCCCCGACCTATACGTTGACCCCGTCGACGCCGAGCTCACGCTCAACAAGACCACAGGCGCCTACACGGTGATCCCGGCTGCCGACGGCAAAGGCATTTCGCTCGACACCGTACGCACGGCCCTGGCTGACGCCGTGGCATCAGAAAAGGGTGCCGCGACGGTCGAGGTGAAGACGACCGCGATTCCGGCACTGCTGACGACGGAAGAAGCTCAGACTGCGGCCGATGACATCAACGCGCTGACTGCAGACGTAGGCTTCTATGTCGGCGACGAGCGCACGGTTCCGGTCGATGCCGCTCTTGCTACCACCTGGATCACGCCTTCGTTCTCCGACGATGGCACTCTTGTCATTTCGGCGAACGAGGCTGAAATCGCAAAGTTCACCGCGACGCTACCCTCCAAGGTTGACCGCCCCGCGGTTGACGGCGTGAAGCTGGTTGACCGCCAGGGCAACCAGTTGCCCGACTCGATTTACACCAAGGAGGGTGTTGAGGGTCGCACGATCGGTGACGTCTCCAAGATTGCGAGCGCGTTCGCAACGCAGCTCGAAGAGGGCAACGGGCACTACCCGCTGACCGTGACGACGGTTGAGCCGAAAGAAACCACGCTCGAGCGGTGGATTGAGGTCGACGTCAGCGAGCAGACGGTCTATGTGTGGGAGAACGGCCAGACCGTGCGCGTCATGCTGACGTCGTCGGGCTTGCCGCCGCACGAGTCGGCGCGCGGTACGTTCCGCATCAACTCACACGTTGTGATGCAAGACATGGGTTGCGTGCCCGGCTACGACTACTGCACAAAAGACGTCAAATGGGTCATGTACTACAACGGCGACGAGGCGTTCCACGGCACGTGGTGGCACGACAACTTTGGCAACAAGATGAGCCACGGTTGCATGAATCTGAGCGAGGCTAATGCCAAGTGGCTGTGGGACTGGACGCCCATCGGAACCGAGGTTTGGGTTCACGACTAAGCTCACGTTTTTGAGGGCCGCTTCCCGGTGATGGGAGGCGGCCTTCGTCGTTTTCGGAGCTTTTTTGCGTGAATTGTTTCAGATGTGGATGTTTGTACTTCTCCGCGAAGATCTGCCCTTTTATGTTCTCTCCCTTGAGTCTCGTGCACACTTTCCGGTGAATTCTTGGCATTGGCGCTCGAATAGGCGTTAGCCTGTCCACATGACCGACCTCCGACTCGTAGAACTCAGTGCGGCTACCATCGTCGCTGTCAATAAGTTGGGCCTCAAGCCAGGCCAGGAGGCGTTTCTCGCCCCAATCTCCTACGGCATCGCCGCCACCGTTGTGAACCCGCAGACCACCTGGCAGCGCGTTGTTCTGAACGGCGACGAGGTTGTTGCCTTCGTGAGCGCGAACTTCGACCCCGAAGCCATGGAAGAGCAGTTCCGCAGCGTGCTGTGGCGCATCAACGTTGATGCTGACGACCAGCGCCGCGGCGTCGGACGCTTCATTGTGGGCGAGCTACGTCGCGTGGCCGCTGAGAAGGGCTTCGACCACGTCACCGTCATGTACGAAGCAGGCGAGGGTGGCCCCGAGCGCTTCTTCGAGTCGGTGGGCTTCACCGCGATTGGCGAAACCGACTACGGCGAGGTTGTCGCAGAGATCAGCGCACCGTAACGCTTTCGATGTAAAAAGGCGGTGAGGGCTCAGCCCTCACCGCCTTTGGCGTTTAATGTGGTTCTTTAGGCGTTCTGGCCCTTGATCATCAAGACCTTGTGGCCCTTGCTTGCACCGTTGGCCGGCGGAATGACGACAACGAGCTCGCCACCCTTCTGCTCTTTGGTGACGATCATGTCGGCCGGCAGGTTCGGGTGTACCGTCGGTGCCGCGGCCGCGATCAGCGCGCCAGCCTTGAGCGCGGCATTGGACACCTCGCGGATACCCTTCTTGTCGAGGGTCTTGGTCCATTCCGCAAACTGCATGGCGGGCTGGTCAACATAACCCTCGGGCGCCGCTGCCGGGCCAACGAGCGCGATCGGCGTCTGCGTCTTGCCGTTCTGCACTGAGACGGCCAGAGAACGCTGACGGCCGATCCACCCGCGCTGCTGGAAGTCAGCGAATAGCTGGGCACCCTTACGCCCCTTCATCGCGAAGTGCAGGATCAGCAGCACGATGCCGAGCGGAACCATCAAGACCGGGCCCCACACCCAGACGTAACGCAACATCTCGGCGACGCCCGAGCGACGACCCGTGAACTCGATGGCGTCGGCGGTCAGGAAGTAGCGTTCGATGAGCTTCCAGTCCCAGCCTGACGCGTCGCCGAGTTGGAAGAGATTCATACCCACCATAAAGACTGCCGCGACAAGCGAACCGATGGCTCCCGTGAGGAGACCCTTGGGCGCCTTCACCGCGGCTGCGAAACCGGAGGGTGTTGACAATTGATTCTGAAGAGCTGCAATAGACACGGCGTGAGTCTACGGCATGCCGTCGGTTTTCACGGCCCCACCCGCGCTTTCCGCACCGATTCCGCCCCTCGCGCCCCGAGGTTCCACCCTCCCCGGCCCCGTGGTTCCGCTCACGCTTCGTCGCGTGGTTCCGCTCGCGCCTCGCCACGTGGCTCCGCGCGCCTTGCTCCGAGAGGAGGAGATTTTCGCGACAGGAGGCGGCGGTGAAAATACGCATAATCACCTCCTCTCGCGACAATCACCTCCTGCCGTGACGATGGGGCGCGCAACGGCGGGCCAGGTGGGAACGAGGGCGCGGGATTCGGGGCGCGCAACCAGGGCTGCGGGACCATGGGTGCGGGATCCGAGGCACGGAACCGAGCGCGGGTCGGACACGGAACCACGGGACACGGAACCAGGGGTTGCGGTGTGGGGGGCAGAAACGAGTGTGGGGCCCGAGTCGGGTGACTCGAGCCCCACACGAGCGCACGAAGCGCATCGCAGAACTACCTCAGACCTACCTCAGAATTACACCTGATCTACACCAGGCTGTTGCGCCAGGCGGCGTGGAGCTGGGCGAACTTTCCGGTGCCGGCGATGAGGGCGGCAGGGGCGTCATCTTCGATGATCTGGCCATGTTCCATCACAAGCACGCGGTCGGCGATCGCGACCGTCGACAGACGGTGCGCGATGATGATCGCGGTGCGGTCGGCGAGCAGCGTCTGCAGCGCCTCCTGAATCTGACGCTCAGACGGGATGTCGAGCGACGCCGTTGCCTCGTCGAGGATCAGCACCGCCGGGTCAGCCAAGAACGCACGCGCAAACGAGATCAGCTGGCGTTGGCCTGCTGACACGCGTCCGCCACGCTTGTTGACGTCGGTGTTGTAGCCGTCGGGCAGTGCCTCGATAAAGGCCGCAGCACCCACAGCCTCAGCGGCCGCCTTGATCTCCGCGAACGTCGCCTCGGGCTTGCCGAGCGCGATGTTGTCGGCGACGGTGCCGCTGAACAGGTAGGCCTCCTGCGTCACCATCACGATGGCGCGGCGCAGGTCCTTCGGGTGCATCGCACGCAGGTCGACGCCGTCGAGCCGCACGAAACCTTCGGAGGGGTCGTAGAAGCGCGACACGAGCTTCGCAAGCGTCGTCTTTCCGGCTCCCGTGGTTCCGACCAGCGCAATCGTCTGCCCCGCAGGAATCTCCAGCGAGAAGTTCGGCAGGATCGTACGGTCGGCAGAGTAGCCGAACGTGACCTTGTCGAATGTGAGGTCGCCGCGGGCTTGCCACAGGTCGATGGGCTTTGCGGGGTCCGGAACCGTGGGTTGCTCTTCGAGCACGCCAGACACCTTTTCGAGGGCTGCGGTTGCCGATTGGTACGAGTTCAAGAACATCGCGACCTCTTGCAGCGGGCTGAAGAAGTTGCGCACGTAGAGCACGGCGGCCAGCAGCACACCGATCTCGAGACCGCGCACGCCACCGAGCAGCACGACGGCCGCGAGCGCGAGTGCCGAGATCGCCATCATGCCCGGGTCAAACGTGCCGTAGAGCTTCATCGAACGCAGGTTCACGTCACGGTACTGCCCACCGACGTCAGCGAACTTTTCGTCGTTCGAGGGTTCCTTGCGGAATGCCTTGACCGCGCGGATACCGGTCATGGTCTCCACGAACTGCACGATGACCTTGGCCGATACGACGCGCGACTCGCGGTAGATGAGTTGCGAGCGCACGTAGAACCAGCGCATCAAGAAGTACAGCGGGATGAACATGACGAACAGCACCATGCCCGACTGCCAGTCCAGAATGAGCAGTGCGGCGAGCGTGAAGCCTCCGTACAGCAGGCCCGAGACGAGCTGGTTAAGGCCGCCGTCGAGGAGCTCGCGGATCGACTCGAGGTCGCTCGTCTGACGCGAAATGATGCGGCCCGACGTGTACGACTCGTGAAACTCGAGGCTCAGTCGTTGCGTGTGCAGAAAGATGCGTTTGCGCAGGTCAAGCATGACCGCTTGCGTGAGCTTGGCGGCGAGCACGGCGTACGCCGCGATCAGTGCGCCACCACCGATGCCCGCGATGACGAGCAGAATCGAGGCGACCCAGGTGGGAGCCCACTCCTGCGCCATTGCGGCAGGCAGTGCGACGTCAAGGCCGTACGCGATGATCGCCGGCGCTGCCACGCGGAACGCGGTCGAGACAACGAGCACGAGCGCAGCCAGCACAAGCCACCATCTGAGCGGGCTCACAAGCGAGCCCAGCAGCTTCATCGAGCGGCGACGGATCGCCTTACTCTCGGCCTTCGTGTAGTCCAGGCGTTCTTCACCCTGGGTTCCGATGACGGTGCTCACAGGTTCACCTCCGTCTCCCGCGCGCGGGCTTGTTCATCTTCGAGACTCGAAATGACGTGTCGATAGTGTTCGCTCGAGGCCATCAGCTCGGAGTGCGTGCCGACGGCGGTCACTCGTCCGGCTTCGAGCAGGGCGACGCGGTCAGCGAGCGCGACCGTCGAGGGGCGGTGCGCCACGATGAGTGCGGTCGTGGTCTGCAACACTTCTCGAAGCGCGGCCTCAACGAGCGCCTCGGTGTCAACGTCGAGGGCGCTCAGCGGGTCGTCGAGCACGAGCACTGCGGGGGCCGCAGCCACGGCTCGAGCAAGCGCGAGACGCTGACGCTGACCACCGGAGAGGCTCATTCCCTCTTCGCCGATCACCGTTTCAACACCCTCGGGCAGGTCATCAACGAACGCCGCTTGCGCGATGCCGAGCGCTTCGCGCATGACGCGCTCGGCCTCGGGGCTGTGCGGATCAAGCTCGGCGCGACCCAGCAGCACGTTCTCGCGCACGGTCGCCGAGAACAGCGTCGCGTCTTCGAACGCCATCGCGATGTGGCGACGCAGGTCTTTCAGGCGCAGGTCGCGCACGTCGACACCATCGAGCAGCACACGACCGGCCGTCACGTCGTACAGGCGCGTCGGCAGGGTCGTGAGCGTCGTCTTGCCCGAGCCGGTCAGACCAACGAGGGCCATCGTCTCCCCCGGCTTAAGCGCGAGGTCGACACCGTTCAGCAGGTCGTGCTCGGCGGTTCCGGCGTCTTGGTACCGAAAGTGCACGCCCTCGAACACCAGCTCGCCGCGCGATGTCGGCATCTCGACCGGCTTCTCAGGGTCGGTGATCGTGTTGACCTCGTCGAACACCTCGAACACACGGTCGGTCGCGGTGCGGGCGTCAATCATGAACGAGAACAGGAAGCCAATGGACTCAATCGGCCAACGCAACACCGTCGCCATCGCGAAGAATGCGAACAGCTGGGCAGGATCAAGCGCACCCTGCGTGGCAAGCCAGATGCCGGCGAACAGGCTGGCGGCGAAGGCAACATCCGGGATCATCACGAGCCAGAACCAAATGGCACCATCAGCCTTGGCCTTGTTGATCTCGGTCTCGCGCAGGCTTTCCGCCTGGCTCGCAAACTTACGCAGCGCGTGCTTGCCACGGCCGAATGCTTTGAGCACGCGAATACCGTGCACACTCTCCTCGACCTGCGTAGCAAGGTCGCCCGCCTGGTCTTGGCTCAAGCGCGACAACGCGCCGTACTTCTTCTCAAACAGGTATCCCTGAATCCAGAGCGGAATTCCGGAAACCAAGAAAATGGTTCCGAGCAACCAGTGCCAGCGGAACAACAGCACCGCACCGATGATGATCGTCAAGATGTTGACGACCAACAGAATGAGGCCGAATGCGAGCCAGCGGCGGATGAGGCCGATATCTTGCATCATGCGGCTCAGGAGCTGGCCCGAGCCCCAACGGTCGTGGAACGACACCGGCAGTTGCTGCAGTCGCGAGTAGAACGACATGCGCATGTTGTATTCGACGGTCATCGCTGGCGTCAGCACGAAGTAGCGGCGTAGCCACACCATGAGCGCCTCGCCGAGGGCAAGCAGCAGCACCGCCGCCGATGCCCAGACGATGGCGACGATTTCGCCGCGTGCGACGGGGCCGCTGATCACAGCTTCGAGCAGAATCGGGATCATCAGCGCAATAACGGCACCACCGAGGGCGCTCAAGCCGCCCAGGATAAGCCGACCAGCGATCGGACGAACAAAAGGTCTCAGGCGCAACAGTGCGCGCGGGGTCGACAAAGAACTCTTTACAGAAGGCGCGGGAGTAGTCATGATCCTTGTGGGATTAAAAAGCTTGGTACAGAAAATGGGGCGCACAGGGCGCGTGGCGAGCAAGCTCGCGAACCTGATCGGGCCTCAGGCTGGGCCATGCGTAGTGCCGGTTATGGCATGCGGCGATTGAAGGCCGGGCGCAGGGCAACAGACGCGTCGATGACATTCGTGTGCATGGTGGCCTCCTCGACCTCAGGGAAATTGTGCCGACTGACACAACAGCCCTCCAGAATATAGCTGTGAGTTCGCTGAGCGCAAGGATTAATTTTCGGCGCCAGTGCCGTCACTCCGGGTGCAACCACGATGTGGTTCGGTTGTTCCCGCGAACGACGGAACCAGGGATGCGGTTTGTGGAGCGGAACCCCGGGTGCGATTGGGCGGGCTACGCCGCCGCTTCGCGCGCGAGGAGGGACTCTTTCACCGGCACGCCCCATGCAAACCCACCCATGGTTCCGTCGGTGCGCAGCACCCGATGGCACGGCACGAACAGCGCGGGAGCGTTGCGCGCGCAGATCGAAGCCGCCGCACGCACCGCGGACGGCGAGCCGAGGTGCACGGCGAACTCGCTGTAGGTGAGGGGTGCGCCCGGGGCGATCGTGCGCAGCGCGCGCCAGCCCGCGTGCTGCAGCGTGGTTCCGTATTGTGTCACCGGCACCGCCATGATCGGCGCGAGGTCGCCGGCGTAGAACGCGCGCACGGCGTCGGCCGCTCCCCCGGTGTCGCCGTCGGCGATGTCGAGTGGGCGGCGCTTCTCGGCGAGGCGGGCGAGGAGGGCGTCGGCGCTGTCGGTCCAGCCGGAGGCGATGACGGAACCATCGAGGGCGAGGATTCCGAAGGGGCCATCGGCCGTGTCAAGAAATTGGATCGTGGCGCTCATTCGGAGGCTTCTTTCGCTGTCTTCGGCGACGATGCCGAGAGGTTTTCTGAGGACGGTTGCGGTGCCGCGGAGGCGCGCCACAAGTGCGCGGTGAGGTACGAACGCCACGGTGCGAACTGTTCGGCCCACGCGGTGAAGCCCGCGGGGTCGTCGGGGGCGCCGATGACTCGCGCTCCGGCACGCACGGCGACATCGCCGGGCAGCGTAATGTCGGGGTCGCCCACGACGCGCATGCGCACATAGTCGGCAGTCCACGGGCCGACGCCCGGGAGCGCCAGTAGCGCACCCCGCTGTTCAGCCGAATCATCACCGCTCGACAGCTCGAGCTCGCCGTCGGCGAGGCGGCGCGCAACCTCCACGATCGCCCGCGTGCGGGCCGCCGGCCCGCGCAGCACCGTGGTTCCGTGGTCTGCGATCGCGCGCATCGTCGGAAACAACCGTGCCGGCTGCGGCCCAACATCGGTCATCTCGCCGAGCTCTTCGGTGAGGCGGGTGAGGTGCGTGCGCGCCGCCGGCACCGAAATCTGCTGCCCGATCATCGCGCGAATCAGCATCTCATCGCCACTCATCGCACCGGGCACGCGAATGCCGGGGCGTGCCGCAACGAGCGGTGCGGCGAGTGGAACCATGGCGAGCGCCGCGTCGATGGCTTGCGGGTCGGCGTCGAGGTCGAAGAGGCGCCGCACGCGCGCGACGAGCACGCGCAGGTCGGAGAGTGAGGTGAGTCGGGCGGCGAGCGCGAGGCGAGAGCCCGACAGCGTGAGCCGCATCCACGCGGGGCCGCCGGGCAGGGCGATCACGCGACTGTACGACGTTGCGGTGGCTTCTTCGGTGCCGACGATGGCGCGCGCCGCCATCCATTGGAAGAGTCCGGCGGCATCGAACGGTTCGCGATACGGCAGGGTGAGTTCAATGAGACCAGGCGTCGCATCAGCGTGCTCACGGCGTCGCGCCCGGAGTGCTCCGGGCGTCATGTCGAACACTTCGCGAATTGTGTCGTTGAACTGGCGAACGCTCGCGAACCCCGCCGAGAACGCGGCGTCGGTGATGCTGAGGTCGGTGCCGACGAGCAGCATGCGCGCCGTGTGTGCGCGGTGCGCGCGGGCAAGCGCCAGCGGGCCGGCGCCGAGCTCGGCGGTAAGCAAGCGCGTCAGGTGTCGGCTCGAGTAGCCCAGGTGTTGCGCGAGCCCATCAACGCCCTCGCGCTCAACGACGCCGTCGGCAATAAGGCGCATCGCGCGGGCGGCGGTGTCGGAGCGCACGTCCCACTCCGGGGATCCGGGCGCGGCCTCCGGCAGGCACCGCTTGCACGCGCGGTAGCCGGCTTCGTGAGCTGCCGCCGACGTCGGATAGAACGTGACATTCGCCTCTTTCGGCGTGCGCGCCGGGCACGACGGGCGGCAATAGATGCCGGTCGAGCGCACCGCCGTGACGAACTGGCCGTCGAAACGCGCATCGCGCGAACTAATCGCGCGATACCGCTCATCGAAGGTCGTCGGGTTCGTCATGCCTCCACTCTGCCACGCCCCCATCACCGCAACTAGCGGAAATCAGACACCATGGTTCCGCTCGCCCACTCAGCCCGACAGTGCCACCCCAGAACCACAAACGGGCGCCGGATCCTCGAAAGAACCCGGCGCCCGTCAGCCCCACAGATTTAGTGGAAGAAGTGGCGCTCTCCGGTGAAGAACATCGTGACGTTCGCGGCGCGAGCGGCGGCGATCACTTCGTCGTCGCGCACGGAACCACCGGGCTGCACGATCGCCGAAACACCGGCGTCGATGAGCACCTGCGGGCCGTCAGCGAACGGGAAGAATGCGTCAGATGCGGCAACCGAACCGACAACGCGGTCGCCCGCACGCTCGACGGCGAGGCGGCACGAGTCCACGCGGTTGACCTGGCCCATGCCGATACCGACCGTGGCCGAGCCCTTCGCGAGCACGATCGCGTTGCTCTTGACGGCGCGGCACGCCTTCCACGCGAAGATGAGGTTTTCCATCGTCGCGTCGTCGGGGCGCTCGCCGGTGACGAGCTGCCAGTCGTTGGCGACCGATGCGATGTTGTCGGGGAAGCGGTCGGCGTCCTGCAGCAGCAGGCCACCCGAAACCAGGCGCACGTCCATGCGCTCCTGCTGCCAGTCTTCCGGCAGCTGCAGCACGCGCAGGTTCTTCTTCTTGCTGAACAGGTTCAGTGCTTCGGGCTCGTAGCTCGGCGCGACGATGACCTCGGTGAAGATGTCTTGCAGGTTCTCCGCCATCTTGAGCGTGACCTTGCCGTTGGTGGCGATCACGCCGCCGTACGCCGAAACCGGGTCGCACTCGTGGGCGCGCAAGTGTGCCGACGCGATCGGGTCGAGCGCGTTCGGTGCCGTCACCGCGATACCGCACGGGTTCGCGTGCTTGATGATCGCGACAGCGGGCTTGACCATGTCGAAAGCAGCGCGCAGGGCAGCGTCGGCGTCCACGTAGTTGTTGTACGACATTTCCTTGCCCTGCAGCTGCTGCGCCTGTGCGATGCCACGGCCACCCTGACGGGTGTAAATCGCGGCACGCTGGTGCGAGTTCTCGCCGTAGCGCAGCGTCGACAGGCGCTCAGCCTGAATCGTGAGGTGCTCGGGCAGCTCGTAGCCGTCGGTGAGCAGTTCTTCCGAGAACCATGCGGCAACGGCGGTGTCGTACTTCGCGGTGTGCGCAAACGCACGAGCCGCAAGCTCGCGGCGCTGGGCCAGCGTGGTTCCGCCGCTCTTGACTGCGTCGATAACGGAACCATACGAAGCGGGCGAGACAACGATGGCAACGTTCGCGAAGTTCTTCGCGGATGCGCGCACCATGGCCGGGCCGCCGATGTCGATCTGCTCAACAACGTCGTCGCCCTGGGCACCCGAGGCGACCGTCTCAACGAACGGGTACAGGTTCACGACAACGAGCTCGAACGGCGCGATGCCGAGGTCTCCGAGCTGACGCTCGTGGTCTTCGAGGCGCAGGTCAGCGAGCAGACCCGCGTGAACGCTCGGGTGCAGCGTCTTCACGCGGCCGTCAAGCGACTCCGGGAAGCCCGTGACGCTCGACACGTCGGTGACGTTGTGGCCCGCGTCGCGGATCGTCTGTGCGGTCGAACCGGTCGAAACAATCTCGACGCCAGCTTCGGCAAGGGCGGCAGCCAGGTCAAGCAGACCCGACTTATCGCTGACCGAAACAAGTGCTCGGCGAACGGGAACGACGTCGCGTTCACGGTAATCAGCAGAATCGTGGCGTGGGCCTGCCATGGTGCGTCCTCTCAGGGGTGCGGGGTTGGTTCGCGATGCGCCGCCAAGTCAATGGCACCGTTCGCAATGTCACGGACCACGTCGATCAGCAAACGCCGCTCGACGGGCTTAATTCGTTCATGCAAGGCATGTTCATCGTCGCCAGGCAGGATCGCAATGCGCTCCTGAGCGAGAATCGGACCGGAATCGACGCCCTCGTCGACCACGATGACACTGGCACCCGTCTGCGAAACCTGTGCGGCAAGCGCGTCGCGCACACCATGCGCACCGGGGAACTCCGGCAGGTAGGCGGGGTGTGTGTTGATGATGTTGGGCGCA
>CANNEP010000040.1 GCA_947503655.1 uncultured Microbacterium sp. | reverse complement strand
AGTAGACCCCCGTACCATCAGGCATGTAGCGCAAACGGCACCGCGCGCTTCGCGAATCGAGCCATCTCCGTGACGCACCAAACCAACCATCTCGGGAGCGCAAGCCGGTCCAAGAAGGAGCGGCGGATGGCGGAGGGAATACTGGCGGGTCTGGCAGGCCGACCCGCAGGGACGGCCCGGAGATTCACTATCCGCCGTTCCACCGTCGCAACCCAACCACCGGAGCCCGGCCGATTCGATTCAGTCGATGCGTTTCGTCCCGGGCGCTACGCGTCCTCGCTCAACGCGCGATACGGCGATGCAATTCGTCTCGTGACGTTCATCCAACCGACAAGAGCACAAACGAGAACCGCGGGCGACAACTAACCCGCGGTTCCGACTATCCGTTCTGTCCCGGCACGTAACCCAACTGCGCGGCGAAGTGACCGGCGTCACGACTGACCACCTGAGCACGACCGGGCTCACTCGGAACAGGCTTGATACGGCCGATGAGACCACCCTCCTCCGGCGAACCACTGAGCAAGATACCCGTGACACCAAGATCGGTGAAGCGCTGCAAAATCGGATCAAACGCGGCACGCGAAGCACCACCCGAACGACGGGCAACGACAACGTGCAAACCAAGGTCACTCGCCTGCGCCAACAACCCCTGCAGCACGGCAGCCGGATTACCCTGACTCGTCGACACCAGGTCGTAGTCATCGATGAGGATGAAGCCCTCAGCACCCTTCCACCAGGAGCGATTCCGCAGCTCCTCCGGAGTGACATTCGGCCCCGGCATACGCGACTGGAAGAACGCAGCCAACTCCTGCATGCCACTCGTCGCCATGTCATGAGACGTGAGATACGCACCCAGGTACTCCGCCGGCACCTCACCGAGGTTCGCACGACGATAGTCGATCATGAAGATCTTCGCCTGATCCGGCGTATACAACCGCATGATCTCGTGAACAATGCCACGCAAGAACGACGACTTACCCGAGTCCGAATCACCGTACAAGAACAGATGCGACTCATTACGCAGATCCAAACCAAACGGCGACAACTGCGTCTCTTCAACACCAAGAAGAATGCGCGGATCATCCGCAGACGTCAGCGCACGCACCTCATCCAGCGAAATCATCGTCGGCAACAGACGAAGCTTCGGGCCACGCGGACCCTTCCACGCGTCATTCATCCGCGCAACCAGATCTTCCACACCATCCGCCAACGTCGACGCCTGCTGATCACCATCAATGCGCGGCAAGGCTGTCAGCGCATGCAACTTCCCAGCGGTCAACGCCTGACCAGGCGCATTCGCCGGCACGTTCACCGCGATCTTGCGGTCAATCTCACTGTCCGTCGGGTCACCCAAACGCAGCTCAATACGTGTCTGAATCGAGTCCTTCAGCGCCGCACGAATCTCCATCCACCGGTTCGCCGTAACGATGATGTGCACGCCGAAACCGAGACCACGAGCCGCGATCCCCTGAATGCGCTGCTCCAGAACCTCAAACTCACTACGCAGCGTGCCCCAGCCATCCACGAGCAAGAACACATCACCGTAGCCGTCATCCACCTTGCCCTCGGCACGGCGGCGACGATACGTATCCATCGAGTCGATGCCGTTATCGCGGAAGTAAACTTCGCGCGTATTCAGCACGCCCTCAACCTCGGCGACCACACGACGAACCGCCTCCTCCTCGGTGCGCATCGCAACACCCGAGACATGCGGCATATCGCGCATACCGATGAAGCTACCGCCACCAAAGTCGAGCACATAGAACTGCACCTCGAGCGGCGTCGCCGTCAGCGACAGCGAAGCAACCAACGTACGCAACAGCGTCGACTTGCCACTGAGCGGGCCACCGACGATGAGCATGTTTCCACCCGCACCAGCGAGCGAAACCGTCAACTGCTCACGACGCTGTTCCAGCGGAATATCCACGATGCCGAGCGGAACCGTCAGGTCACCCCGCGAGCGCCACGTCGGCGACACGAGACCCAAAGCAGGGTCAACGGTCAGATCACTCATCAGGTGATCCAACGTCGCCGGCACCTTCAGCGGCGGCAACCAAACCTTGTGAGCCAGCGGCCCCCGCCCAGCCATAAGAGACACGGCAATGTCGATCGTCGCACGCTCTTCCACCGGCCCCTGCGGTGCAACGGGAGCAGAATCACTGTCTTCTTCAATATCCAGCGGCTGTGCACTCGCGGTAAACAGGGCGATATCGCGCGAGAAGTCGTGCACGACCTCTTCCTCCTGCTTGCCGTGCTTCATAACCGTCTTCGGTGGGCCAGAAACATACGCGGCACGGAACTGCGTCATCGTCTCCTGGTCCGACTTCAGGTAGCCGACACCTGGTTCCTGCGGCAACGTGTAGGCATCCGGCACACCCAGCACCGTGCGAGACTCGGCCGCCGAGAACGTACGCAGGCCCACGCGGTACGACAGGTACGTGTCGAGACCACGCAACTTGCCCTCTTCCAGACGCTGCGACGCGAGCAGCAGGTGAATCTGCAGCGAACGACCCACACGCCCGATGTTGATGAAGCTCTCCACGAACTCGGGCTTCGCAGCCAGCAGCTCCGAGAACTCATCCGCAATGATCAGCAACGCAGGCAATGGTTCCAAATCGGTCCGTCCATTACGACGAGCCTTCTCGTAGTCGTTGACGTTCGCGAAGTTGCCCGCGGCACGCAACAGCTCCTGGCGGCGCACGACCTCACCGGTCAGCGCATCCTGGAAGCGATCAACCAGACCAACCTCACTACCGAGGTTCGTGATCACGGCAGAAACGTGCGGCATATCCGACATGCCCGAGAACGTTGCGCCACCCTTGAAATCCACGAGAACCAGGTTCAGCTGCTCGGGCGAGTGCGTCAGCACGAGCGACAGCAGCAGCGTACGCAGCACCTCAGACTTACCCGAACCGGTCGCACCGATCAGCACACCGTGCGGGCCCATGCCCTGCTCAGCGGCTTCCTTCAAGTCGAGGTAAATCGGCAGGCCATCAGTGGTCTGACCAATCGGCACACGCAGGCGATCACGCTTCGGGCGACGCGCCCACGCCTTGTCGAAGTCAATCTCGCGCACGTCAGGCATGTGTAGCAGGTCGGTCAGTTCGGCCTGACCGACGATGCGCTGGTCTTCGCCCGCAGCCACCGGCTCGGCCGAATACAGCGGCAGCAGGCGACGCGCGGCGGCCTCAGCCTCGGCGAGCGACATCGCATCCGGGTTCACAAACTCGGCGCGCGCGCGCGCGCGCACGAGCTCGACCTGCTTGCCCGTCGACGGGAACGCAATGCGCATGCGGCGCGGGTCTTCCAGCGTCTCCCACATCGCCGGCATCTCCAGCACGGTGAAACCCGCGAGGGGGTCGGAACCAATGAGCGGCTCGTTGTGCGGAATGGGAACTCCGTCAACGAGGATGATGACGTGGCGCTCCTGACGAACGTCGGGTGCGAAGCGCGGGGCCTCAGAGATATCGGAGGGCAACAGCTCACGCAATTCATCGAACGAGGACACCACCATACGAGAAGGGCCGACCTTGTCCCGCGCACGCGGCGACGCAGCGTGAGGCAGCCACTTCATCCACTCCCAGTGCTCGATGTACGCGGGGTCAGCGACCACGGCGATCAGTACGTCTTCGGGCGCGTGGAACGTCGCAATCCCCATCGTCATCGCCCGCGCGAGCGCACGAACGTCGTCCTCGTTATTGCCGACGATCTCAACGCGCGCATAGTCGGTGAGCGACACGACGGCGGGCAGATCCTTCTGAATCTCGTGCGTCAGCATCAGGCGGTGCGCCGCCGACGCCGCGACCGGGTCGAGCGAAGCGAGCGACGGCAGCGGCGGCGCCTCGAGCGCCAAACATAGGGGCTGATCGTTGGTTCCGACACGGCTGAGCAAGAAGTCATCGTCGGTCGATGACCGCTCCCACACGCGCGCACCCTCTTCAACCAAGAAGGTCAACGTCGACGGATCCGGCGAAACCCAGTTGCCGTGCTTGCGCTGCTGGTCGGCGGCGGTGCGCACCGTCTCACGCAGTTCGCCGAGGTATGCGAGGTATTCGCGGCGGGCCGTCAGCACCTCAGCGTTGCGCTGTGCACGCTGACGCCATCCGTTCACGGCGACGAAGCCGAGGGCCGACATCAAGAACATGCCGCCCATGAGGAATCCGCGCGGGTTCGGGTTCATCGTGACAACCATGACGACCGCGCCGAGGCTACCCACCATCGGCAGCAGCGACGTCATGAGGCCGCCCCCGGCCTCCTTCTCTTGAAGCTCGGGGGGAGCTTCCAGCGTCACCTTGCCCGAGGGCATGCGTGGCGGGGTCAGTCGAGAACCGCGGCTCATGCGGAACCTCCGTTCAGCGGGCTCATCGTGAACGTGCGATCGCCGAGGCGAATGCGCGCGACACCCTGAGCAGAAGTGCGCACGCCGGGGGTCAGCACCTGGGTGCGACCGTCGGCGTAAATGAGTTCGGTGCCGTTGGTCGACCCGAGATCGGTCACCCACACGCCGCCGCGATCCTCTTCCCAGCGCGCATGATTCTTCGAAATCGTCGTCGACGAGTCAGTCACCACGATCAGTTGGTCTTCGCCGCCCGTCGCACTCGGCGCCCGGCCGAGCGCCACGATGCTGTTCGACGCGACGACCTCACGCTGACCGGTGTCGAACGTGAGAACCGTCTGGCCGGAGCTCCTGCGCCGTGGCTGCTCCGCCGGGGTCGGAACCACGGGCTGGCCCACCGGGGCGGCAGCGGCTGCCGGAACCACGGGCTGGGCCACCGGGGCGGCAGCGGCTGCCGGAACCACGGGCTGGGCCGTCGGGGCGGCAGGCGCAACGGACTGGGCCGCGGGGGCAGACGGAACCACGGGCTGGCCGGCAGGGTCTACGGAGGTTGCCGGCGCGTCCGGAATCGCCGGAGTTACGGGGGTTACCGGAACAACGGCTGGCGATTGCGATGCGGGCCGCCCGTCAGCCGGAGCGGACGGGGTTACGGGTGCCGCGCGGCCCGACTTCGGCGGAACTGCAGATTGCTCGGCAGCCGAGGCGACCGCTGGCTGTGGCTCGTCGACACCAGCAGCCGTGCGGCGACGGCGCGGGCCGGGAGCACGGTCAGACTCATCGCCGACCGCAGCAGATGTGCGACCGGGGTCAGCCGAGTCCAGGTCGGCGTCAATAGGCGACGCACCAGACAGCGTGCGACGGGGACCGACCGAATCGAGGTCGGCATCAGCCGGCGAAGCACCGCCCGACGAACGACGGGGGCCGGGAGCATCTTCGATCTCAGCACCTGATCGACCGAGGCCAGGGACACCGGAGCTTGGCGCCCCAGCACCGGGCATACTGGCGCCAACACCCGCACCGGGAATACCCACCCCGCCAACACCAGCTACAGCCGCACTAGGTGCACCGGCCGCACCACCAGCACCACCAGTACCGCTGGCATAAACACCAGCACCAGAAGCACCAGGAACACCAGCACCAGGAACGCCGCTACTCAGCGCGACACCGGCGCCGGCCGCAACACCCGACTGCCCACTGCCCAACTCAGCCGAACGGACACCCATCATCGGCGACTCAGCGGCGACGTCACCCGACGCAACACCTCCCGCAAGTTCCATACCCGAACCCGACAGCGTGGCGAGGTACTCGGAGTGCGCCGCCTCCTGGGCGACCTCCTCCGCCTCGATACGCGCCTGTTCGGTCGGAATCGACACCACGACAGTGCGAGCCGCGCGATCAGCGATCGTGCGACGCTTGCCCGACGAATCGGCCGCAGCCGTCAACTCAACGATGAACGCACCGACAGCGGCCAGCAGCGCTCCGGTGCCGGTGATCGCCGAACGCACGCCGGCGCGCACGAGTCCGGGTGACTGTGGGGAATCCGCCCGCGAGACTCGCGTACGAGTGACAAGTTTGCCGAGGCTCGCACCGGTGCGGGCCTGCGTCACGGTGAAGATGATCGCGACTTCGAGGCCAGCGACGACGCCAAGAATCCACGACGACGACAGCAGCCACGCACCGACGCCGACACCGGCGATCACGACAAGGTCAATGAGTAGCGACAACATGCGCTTGCCGACACTCGCGGGCGAACCCACGAAGGCGTCACCGAGCGCGTACATTGACGCGATGCGTTGGGCCGATCGTCCGCTGCTGGGCGGAGCGCTGTCGGTGTTCGAGACACCGTACGACATCGGTGGCGCCGATGGTTGCGGAACCATTTGCTGCGCCGGCTGCTGACCAACAGGCTGCGGCACAGCCGGCTGCATCTGCCGCGCATACCCCGGATACCCGCCCTGCATGTCTACCGGAGCCGCCTGCGAACGCTGCTGCACACCGCAGACGGGGCAGACCATGGTTCCGGTTTGCAGCATAGAACCGCACTGCCAACACACCTGAGCTTGCATTAGTTCATCGCCCCCTGCACGGCCTGGATCAGCCCGGCACCGACGAAAGCGGCGGGCAGCGCGAAGACCAGCGCGATACCCTCCACGATGTCGGCGAACCGCGACCAATACACACTGCGCGCGCCGCGGGCCAGCAGGATGACCGACGCCGCAATGGCGAGGCATCCGAGCAGGCAGCCGATGGCAACGCTCCAGCGCGCTACTTCTGACAAACCGGACAACACCACGACGATCGTGATGAGCGCGGCGAAAAACGCGGTCGCCCGCATCGACGCTTTCAGCACCCGCGACGAGAACCGCCGCGCACCAAGCGAAAGGGTCAGCACGAGGCAACCGATCAGCACCACACGACCAATGAACTCAATCATCGGCACGGTCGCGAGCGGAACCACGACAAACGGCAGACTCACGACCACGAGCGCACATGCCGCCATCGTGATGACGTGCATGCGGGCGGTCGAACGCGTCACCAGGTCGGTCACGCGTTTCATATCGACGGTCGTGATCGCCGTCGGAATCACCTCACGAACCGCAAACCGCGCCTCTTGGTGTTCGGCGAAGTCGATGAAGATTCCGGGCGGAACGTGCATCATCGTCGTCGGCAGCGCCCGCAACAGCAGGGGCGCAGCACCCACGATGATGCAGGCCGCGACAACACCGCGCAGGTTGAGCACGAGCACAACGGTCAGTACGAGGGCGACGCCGACCGCGACCGCTCCGAGCGAATTGAGCTGCGCCCGCTCGGCGGAATACCGCGCCAGCACGGCAATGAGCGAGAAGAAAACCGCCTCGAAAACGCTGATCGTGATGAGCGTGACGATCGGGCTGAACTGCGCCGGCGACGACACCGTGACCGCCCACGCCGCAACCAACGCGGCCGGCCCCAGCGCGAACGCACCCCGCGCCACCTTGTCGGTGCGATGCCGCCGCACATACAGCACCGAAGTCACGACGCTCGCGGCCACCAACACGATGAAGAGGGCGCGGAACCATCCGGCAGGTTGCGTCGCTGGGGCAACAAAGAAGATGGCACCGGAGACGAGCCCCGCGACACCCATGAGCCACCACGCGAAGATCGCGTTGCTCTGCACGGCTTCATCGACCGGGCGGTGCTTGCGCTGCGGCGCAACAGCGTCGACAATGGCGACCACATCGCCGTCGCTGAGCGTGCCCAGCCTGCTGCGCGGATCAACGAACTCGCCCGATCGCTCGCGATAAATACGTTGCGAAGTGCGCATCGTGGCGCCACTCGCCCGCAACACGTCAATGATCGGCATGGACTCCGGCGCAATGATGTCGCGCCGATGCTCGCCCACGCGAATACCGATGCGGCGCTGCTCAGAATCAGGAATGAGGGCGGTCATGGGCGTAGGTCAGTGTCAAGGTTCACAAAAGACACCAAGCCCCCTTCACGTCGGTGCAGAACTGCGATACCGCACCTAACAGAACGACCCTAGCATCCCCGCACCCGCGCGGACGTGGGAAAAGCCCTTTCTGACAGCCGTCTAACCGAGCAGCAGCAGGGCGATAATTCCGCCCACAGACAGCACGATGGTTCCGCCGCCAACCGCCGCCATGACGGCCACCCGACGACGCGCAGCCGACCGTTGGCGAGCGAGCGCCGTCATGCTCTCGGCGAAGGGCTTGGGCGGACGAGTGTCCAGCTGCCGATCGAGATGCACGACCGGAATGATGGTCTGCTTGCGCGGCTTATAGGGAGCCTTGAGGATCGCCTCTTCGGGTGTGAACGCCTCACGCGACACCCGCTGCCCGGCGTCGTCAAGAATCTGCGTCGTGCGCCGATTCGCGAGCGACAGGGTCTCGATCTTCGCGGGCGGGTTGATCTTCGGCTTGCGCAGCGACTTGATCGTCGCCTCGAGTCCGCTTTTACGCTTACTAACCGCGGTGGCATCGTCGACCTGTGCGCGACGCTGCCCCGGATCGGTCGGCTCAAGCAGCTCACCTGCCGCTAACCGCGCCGCGCGCCGCCCACCCAATTGGGTGGCCCCGATATCGTCGGGCTCGCCAGGTTCAGTGGCGTCGGGGTCTGCGGGTTCCGGAACCTCGGGGCTGGCGGCCGAAGAGCGGCGCCGTACGATGACGGTTGCCTCGTCAACTTCGGGGGCGGCCTCGAATTCTGCGGCAGCGCCCGAGCGACGTGACCCGATCACGGTGTTCTCATCGAAATCGTCATCATCGGCGACCGGCTCCGACGGCACAGCCGACCGACGTGTGCCGATCACCGTGTTCTCGTCGAGATCTTCGTCATCAGCAACCGGCTCGGGGAGCACAGCCGAGTTCGACCGACGCGCCGCAATGAACGTCTGCTCATCAACGTCGTCAATAGCGTCGCTCGACACATGCGTCGAGCGACGACGGGGACCGGCTGCGTCAGACACTTATTCCGCCTCGATGGTCAGTTCGGCATCGCCCAGCAGAAAGCGCTTCGTCAGCACGGCAGGCTGGTGCGGCTCAAGCTCACGCTCGCTGCCGTCTTCATCAATCAGCACAACGCCGTTCGTCGAACCGAGGTCGGTGATCGTCCAGGCGCCGTCAACGAGCGCCAGCACAGCGTGCGTCTTCGAAATCGTGCGGGTGCCGTCAGCCACCGAAATCAGCTGGGCCGACGGGAATTCCGGCTCGTCATCGGGTTTGCGCCCCAAAATTACGTAGTCGCTCGTCAAAGCGACACTCGTGCCGACCGGAAGATGAAGGTTCCACGTGGAACGTCGACGCGACGCAACGACCGTCTGGTCGTCGATGCCATCCTCCGAGGGCACACCGGCGTCCGCGTGGTGTGCCGAAACCGACGCGCGCGCAGCACGAGGCATGCCCGCATCGGGCACGGCCGCAACCGCACTCACTTCAACCGACGACTCAATCGCCGAAACGGCAGAAATCGACGCCGAATTGGCCCACTGCTCATCATTCGCTGGCTCGGGAGCCGCCTCGCGACGCAACTGCGGAGCCCACTGATCGTCGTCAATTTCCTGCGTGCTCACGCTGTCGCTCGCACTCACCGGGATCGCGACATTCGCAATTCCGGTACTGAGGCTGTTCTGCATCCACTCCGAATCCTCGAAGGGCGTACCCTCAACGACCGGAACGGAACCACTGAGCGGCACGGGAGGTGCCGGAATCAGATTCGCGGCGCCCGGAACCACGATGGGCGTTGCCGGGGCATCGAAACTTTCGGGGCACGGCGGCAGCGGCGGCGGGGTCATGGCCTGTGCGCGACGAGCCTGTGCGACGACCTCAGAATCCTCGTGCATGCGCGTGGAACCCGGGTTGCCGAAACCGGCGGGCAGCTTCGGCGGTACCGGGGGCACAGCGGCAGATGCAGCGGGTGCAGCTGCGGGCGCAGCCGGCGGCGGCGCGAACGGGTGGGCGTCAGGAGCGGGCGGAACGCTGACTGCGGGAGCAGACGGCGTTGCCACCCACGGTGTTTCCGGTTGTGCCACGGGGGTTGCCGGCGGGGCCGGAATCTGCGGAGTAACCGGCCCCGGTGCCGGCGGCGGTGTGACACCGAGCGGAGCGAACGGATCCCACGTACTGCTCGACGGCGCGTCAGGGTGAACCGCCTGACGATGCGGCCGACTCTGATCGAGCCAGCTCAATTCAGAATTCGGCTGAGGCTCTTCCGACTGCTGAGTCATCCACGCCGGGATGGCGATGCCCGGAGCATTGGGAACGCCGGGTGCGCCAGGAACACCCGCGACACCGGCAGCACCGAAGCCACCGACCGGAGCACCAACCCACCGCGCCGAACCCCAACCCAAAATTGAAGCCCAAATGGGGAAGAAGATGGTGCCGAAAACGCCGAAACCGTTCGAACGCCCGAAGCGGTTCGAGACGCCCGCAACAAACAGGTACAGCACGTAAATGCCGTAGAAGGGGATGAACAGCAGCCACGGTGACTCCGCGCGCCCGCTGATCTTCGCCAGCGTGAACATGTTCATGATCGGAATCCACGCGTGGCTCGCCGGCGCACCCGCCTTGCGGAACACCGCAGACAACGCCAGACCCATCCACACGTAGACCGCGAGAATGGCGACGAGGGTACCGACGTAGATCGCGACAATTAGTCCGTAATCCATGGGGATCATGAGGTGCTTCGCGCTCGACGGGTCGGGCGCTTCCCCCTTTCAGCAGTTTTACCGAGTTGGCGGACGAATGACTTCAACGATAGAGCCGCACGAACGCGACGCCACCATCCGAGACGCTGCGTGATGGCACGACGCTCGGCCGCAACAATCTCCCAGAACTCGTCAGATTCCATTTCGCTGATCACCGCGTTCGAGAACTGCGCGTGGTCGGCCTGAGCGGCGAGCAAGACACCGGCCGGGGTCGCATACTCTTCAGCGAGCTCTTGACGTGTGTGGATTGTCGGCGACACCAACCCCGCGTCGACGGCGGCATCGACGTATTCGTCCCACCCGCCGGTAATGCGTTCGGCGCCGTCGGCGGCCGTGGCACGTTCCTTGCGGCGCGCGAGCTTCGCAAGCAACACCGTCAAGAACGGTGCCAGCAAGACAATCAGACCGAGCACACCGATACCGATCCCGCGCATCACTGACGTAACGACAGCGGTGTCAACGGTTTCTTCCTGCTGCGGGGCGGAGTCATCAGACTCGTGCTGGTCCGGGTCCGGAGGTGCAACCTCGGTGACCTCATCGGGCAGCACATCGGTGATGTTTTCCGGGTCGCGCTGCGTGCGCGACTCGACATCGATCGGCTCGGTGAACTGCGGCGTGACATCAACCGCAATCCACGTGCCCGAGGCGTCCTGCACTTCGGTCCACACCGCAAGGTCAGACGCAACGCAGTCGCCGTCGCACGCGGGCAACGTGTCACTCGACGTACGCACACCCACCACAACCCGTGACGGGAAGCCCAACTGTTCGGCGATCAGCGCCGTCGCCACCGAGAACTGTTCGTCATCACCAATGGCGGCGACGAGCGACGCGTTCGTAATGCCCTGCGCTTGTGATTCGTGTTCCAACAACTGCGTGAACATTGCATCGATGCGGGCAAGCGAGTGTCCGGCGGCGCTCGACTGGAACCCGGCGTAGTCGGGCAGCAGCGACATCCACTGTGCGGTGTCACCCTCCGGCAACAACAGCGCGTGGCTCAAATAACCGCGCGAACGCAACCGGTCAATAGCCTCGGCAAGGCCAGCGCCCGTCGACGGCACCGCCTGCTGATCGAGCCACGTGATGAGACTTTCGGGAGCGGCCGTACGCGGGTTCGCCCCCGGCGACTTCGCCTCAACGAGGTCGGTCGCCCGCGGCTCAGCCGCCGTCACGACGTATGAATTGCCCTCATCAACGCCACCGGTCACGACACCCGTGCCGGACTTCTCGTTGTAGTAGAAACCATCGGCCATGTCGGGGCCGTTCGCACCCTGAAAGTCGACGCTCTCGAGGGTGCCGAACGTCGGCAACCAGATGCCGCGCAACGCACTAATCTCAAAGCGCACCGTCGACGTGGTTCCGCTCACGTCCAGCCGCGACGGCACCCGCTGGTACAAATTCGCGGCGTCAATGTCGACGCGGTACGACTCCCCGTCGTACGCACCGAGCGTCGCGAGGCGAATGCGGCTCGGCACCGTGCCGGTCGAGGTGTAGCTAAACAACACCGACGACACGTTCTCGTTCGTGAAGTTCGTGCGGTAGCCGGTGAGCGGCGTCTGCGCCTGGGCGATCGCCACCTCCGGGCCGACGGTCGAACGAATAACGTCACGTGTGTGCGAATTCGTCACGAGCGGCGTCAGGGCAGCGCCCGCACCAACGGCCACGACGACCATCGCGGCGGCAAGACCCGTGCGACGCAAGTACGCGCCCGTGCTCTGCTGGGCGCCGCGAATACCGGTTGCGGCGGCGGCACGAGCGATCGCCTGGCGACGCTCATCGCGCGCGCGCCACGCCAACCACCACATGCCACCGAGCACGCCGAGAATACCGATGGCGGTCTCGATCGGCGCATTGATCGTAATGGGCCCCAGGTGCAGCGGCGACGACACCGAAGTACGGCCAAACAACAGACCAAATGCGAGCATCGCGCCGACGGCGACGACGGTGTAGCCCGCGCGGCGGCCGGTGACGAACGCGAAACGCACGGCGACGCACGTGCCAAAGACGAAGACAGCGATCGCCGGAACCAACAGGTTGCGATACGTGCCGACGGGCAGTGGCGAGGTGGCCAGATCCTTGAAACCGGTGACGAAGCCCAACGCGGCTTCGCGCAGACCATCGGGCACGATGGTTCCGCCGCTCCAGTGCTCCGGCACGCCCATCGCAACCGCAACCATGTAGCTCGCGGCCACGAGCAGCAGCGTGATGAGCCAGCCGTTCCACTTCACCAGCAGGGCCAGCACCGCAATTCCAGCGCCGACCGCGGCGCTCACGGCGATCGCGAGAATGAACCACACGCTGCCGTAAATCGGCCACGCGGCAAGTCCGGCCAGGGCCACCATCGCGGCGACGTAAAGGGAGCCCACAATCTGCTTCGTCACGACTTCATTCCTCGGGAGAGCAGTTGCGGCATGTCTTCGCGCAGGCCTACCGTCATGATGGTGAGGCCGCTGATCGGGCGCACGCGGGGGTGCGCGGTTTCATCGCAGACGACACCGATAACCGCGGTCGCGGGGTCATAGGCGAGGGCCGCACGGCGCAAGCGCTCGAGGCCGGTCTGCGAACCACAAATCACAAACGCGACCGACAGACCGGTGTTGGCTTCGGCCTGTAGCGCGCACACGTCTTCGAGCGACATCGTGTTGTCGAGGCTGTCGACGGCGCAGAACTCGTCAAGCAGGCCGCGCGGCGTAAAGGCGCCGAGCTGGCGAATCGCGCGAAGGCGTCCGCGTACGACGCGGGGAATCTCGGCTCCGGCGACGACGTCAAGGTCGCGGCCATCGCGTAGCGCCTGAACACCGAGCGACGCCGCGAGCGAAATCGCGATTTCGTACTCTTCTTCGGTCGCGTAGTCGCTCTTCGCGACCGACACGGCAACAGCCATGCGTGAGCGGCGCGACTCTTCGAACTGGCGCACCATGAGCTTGCCGGTCTTCGCGGTCGACTTCCAGTGCACTTGGCGGCGCGAGTCACCGGGCATGTATTCGCGGATCGCGTGGAACGACATATCCGCATCAACCAGGCGCGTGGTCGGGTTGCCCTCGAGGTCACGCACGAGGCCCGCACTCGTCGACGGCACCGACACAACGCGTGGGTGCACATACACTTCGTGGCGGTCTTCCCACTCGTGCTCGCGACGCAGCAGGCCGATCGGGTCGGTACGCACGGCGGTCGCCGGGCCCACCGTGATGATGCCGCGCTTCGGGGTCGGAATGTCGACCTCGTGCACCATGTGGTGCTCGGCCCGCAGCAGCGGAACTTCGAGCTCGAGCAGACCATCACCAACGGGCAGGTCGAGCTTGCCGGGCAGCGCCATGCGCGAGCTCTGGTTGCGCACGGTCAACCGGCCCGGAACACTGCCACCGGCGATCACGCGGTCGTGCTCCAGCTCAAGGGCCACGTCGTACGCGCGGGCACCGAACAAGAACGGCACACTCAATAGCAGCAGCACGACGCCGATGATGCCGGCGATGAGCCACTCCACCCAGCCGAAGATCCAGCCGAGCGCCGTGCCACCGATGGCAACGGCCAGCACGAGCCAACCCGCGGTCGTGACCGACCGGCTGATCTCGTCACGAACCTTCGTGTAGAGCTCGCTGACGCGCTGCCCGAACCGGGTCATGCCCAGCACAAACCGCACCATGGGGCTCCGCTGCGTTTGGCGGACCTTGGTGCGAGTGTGCGTGGCGGTGCGGGAGTGTGAGTGTGACCCGCTCAGTTCATTGGTCATACGGTTTCGCGCTGCGTGGGCGGCGGCACCTCCAGCAACACCTGACCGAGCACGGCTTCTGCCGTCACACCGTCAAACTCGGCCTCCGCCTGCAGAATCAGGCGGTGCGCGAGCGTCGGAATGACGAGAGCCTTGACGTCATCGGGCGTCGCGTACGTGCGCCCCTGCGACGCGGCACGCGCACGCGTTGCCCGCGTCAGCGCGAGAGCGCCACGAATCGACACACCCAGGCGCACCTGGTCGGCCGAACGCGTCGCGTCAACAACGCGGGCAATGTAGTCGAGCACGAGGGCGTCAACGTAGACGTCTTTCGCCAGGTCGGTCATCGACACGAGCGTCTGCGGCGTGACGACCGGCGTGATCTGCTTCGTCGACGTGGCGCCGCCGCCGAGAATGCGGAGCGTCGACGCGTGGTCGGGGTAGCCGAGCGATGTCTTCATCAAGAAGCGGTCCAGCTGCGCCTCGGGCAGACGGTACGTACCGGCCTGCTCGACGGGGTTCTGCGTGGCGATCACGAGGAACGGCACCCCCACGGCACGAGAGATACCGTCGACCGTGACGTTGCCCTCCTCCATAACCTCGAGCAGTGCCGACTGCGTCTTCGGGCTCGCACGGTTGATCTCATCGGCAAGCACAACGTTCGCGAAGATCGGGCCCGCGTGAAACTCGAACTCGCCGACCTTCTGGTCATACACCGTGATACCCGTGATGTCACCGGGCAGCAGGTCGGGCGTGAACTGAATACGCGTGTTCGTGCCCTGCACCGACTGCGCCAGCGCACGTGCGAGCGACGTCTTACCGGTTCCGGGCACGTCTTCGAGAAGAACGTGGCCCTCACTCAGCATCGCGACGAGCACGAGGTCAATGACGGGGCGCTTGCCGAGCACAGCGTGCTCGACGTTGTCGCCGAGCTGTGCAAACGACTGGGCGAACCAGGTGGCCTGCTCTTGCGAGATGGTCATGTGTGTCCTTGCTGTGGGAAATCTAAAGGGGGTCAGATTCGCGGTTCTGGCGGCGACTCGTCTGGTGGTGACGCGCTTGGCAGAGCGTTGCTGTCGACTCCGGAACCAGGTGGTGAATCCGGAGCACGCGCTACAGAATCTGCGGGAGGCGCGCTCGTCGAGAGCACTGGTTCCGTCGGTCCGCTCGGCGCATCGACGGTGGCGGGCATCTCAGCGATCGGCGCGGCCTGGCGCGACAGGCTCGGGGCGACAGCGCCGGTCGAAGGCTCCGGCTCTTGCGAGGGCTCCGGCTCTTGCGAAGGCTCGGGCTCCTGCGAAGGCTCCGGCGTCGGCTCCTGCGTCGGCTCCTGCGTCGGCGTCGGCGTCGGCGTCGGGGTCGGTTCGGGCTCGGGAGCGGGCTCGCAGTCTTCAGTGAAGCTGCCTGAAACGCTCTGCAGACCCCACACGTCCCACGTGGTCGTGTACTCAACCTTGACCGATTCGGCCCGCGCGGGCACCACGTTGTCCGGCGGTACGTCGCGGATCTTGTGGCCGCGGTCGTTGTAGTACGTGAGGTTCGTGACGGTAGTCGTCGCCTTGTTGTCGGTCGAGCTGTAGTCGAACCCGAATGTGGCGTCACCGACGCACGCGGTCACACCCCAATTGGCCTGCACCTGGTACGGTGCCGAACCAGCCGCCGCAACGGCCGTCGCCGAGTCGGTGCGGGCACCCGTGGATTCGTGCTGGTAGAACACCGTAATGTTCGGGTCACTACCGATGATGCTGCTCGGTAGACCCGAAATGACAACGTCGTTGCGATTGGGCACCGGCGCGGTCGAAGTCGGGTCGTCCTTAATCGTCCACAGCGCAGAACGGTCGTCCGACTGAATCGCACCCGCCGGGTCCACGACAAACTCGTACCCGATGGGCGGTGCGGTGGACTGCTTAGTCACGAGCGTCGTCGACGCGGTGGCAGAACCAAAGACCTTCTCGCCGACGCGCGCTTCGGCACACATCATGACGGTGTATTCGGCGCCACCCTGCAGGCCGGTCAGTTCAAACTGACCGCTCTGCTGCGTCGGCACACACCGCTCGTTCGACGCCGTCACGCCGTACCAAATCTTCGACGGCGAGCCGTTGGGCTGCGCGGCCGCGGTGACGTTGATCGTCGCGGTGTCATTCTCGGTTGCGGTGCTGGTCGCGCTGATCTGCGGATTGACGGGCGAGCCGATACCGTTGCCGTTCGTCGTGATTTCTGCACCCGACGTGGAGCCCACGAGGCCCGACGGAATCGGGAACTTCGAGAACGGCTTGGCCGTGATCTGCGATGGTTCGTTCGTGCCCACCCGGTAGCTACCGAGCGAAACGGTGCCGCCGCCCGAAACCGGGATTGAAACGGTGTCACCCTTCGGGCTCGACACCTCGATGTGGCCGGTCTCCGGGTCAACGCCCGTGAAGTCGAGGCGCACCATGTGCCCCTGGCCCTGCGTCGGAATAGCGGTGGCCGTGAACGACTCCGGCTTTGCCGGCGGGTCGTAGGCCCAACCGGTCGTCGAGACCGACGACTTCGAGGTTCCGACAGCGTTGACCGAGACGGCTTCGTAGACGCGGGATTCGCCGTTCGGCGCCGCGATCGGCGGGCATACGCCGTCGGCCGAACACGTCGCGACAACTTTGCCGCCCCACGTCACCGTGAAGCCAGAAATAGCGGGGTATGCCGAGCGTGCGCCGCCCGGGTCAACCTGCAACTGCACGATGCCTTCGTCGTAGCCGGTCTGCTTAATGGCGGCCGGTGCGAGCGGGTAGCCCTGCAGATCGAGGGTAACGGAGCCATTGCGCTCGCCGGTGGTGAGGCGGCCCTGGGCATCCTGCAGAGTGAAGCTCGTGCGGCACGTGGCGCCGGGCGCATCGCCCGTCCATGTCGCGGTGACGGAGGTCGACGATGCCACACTGAACGTCACGCCCGTGCACGATGCCGTCGACGTCACGCTCTGGAGCGTCAGCGGGGTGCCGGGCAGCGGGTTCACTTCACCGGGCGCACCGATGACCGACACGGTGCACGAGTTGCCTTCGGCCTGCGAGCACTGCATCGAGGTCGTGCCACCACGCGGCGCGGTCTCCGGTGCCGGGCCGACGCGCAGCACCAGGCGGGCAGGTGCGACCGATTCGTGGCTCGTGATCAACACGAGAATCGCCGACTCGCGGCCGGGTACCGATGTGTCGGTCGCTGTGACGGTGACAGCCGAACCCGACTGCTTGATTTCGAAGTCAGCGGACGTGCCGTCAATCGCCCACACGGTGTTGGCGTTGTCGTTTTCGCCTTGCCACACCGTCATCGAGGTGAGGTCAAACGTCGCGGTCTCGCCGGGGCTGACCGTCATCGCGCCGGGGCGTAGCTCCGGCACGGGAGCGAGCGGCGTCACGATGATCGGCACCGACAGGAAGGTCCAGTCGTCGTCGCCCTTCAACCGCACCGGAACGGTGCAGGAGTCGGTAAACGGCGCACCCTTTCCGGCGGAATACTGCACCGTGGTTCCGCCCGTCGACTGACACGTTCCTTCGGCACGCGCGCCGCTGGCAGCGACGGCGTTGTCGACCTGGAGGGTCGCGTCACGCGGCATGCCGACGAGGTCGACCATGTTGAACGAAACGGTGGCCTTTTCTTCGACGACCTGCGCGACGGCGCTCGCACGCAACGACAGCGGGGTGTCTTTCTTGCCCGGCACGCGCAAGAAGGCGTAGGTCGTGACCTCGGCACCTTCGCTCGTGGTTCCGGTCACGGCAAACGGGATGACCCGCATCTTCTCCGGCAGCTCGCCCTTGATTTCGCGGCCCGAGATCGAGACGCCCGAGGACTTACCCCACAGGTCAACGGTGAGGCCCGCGGTGTCGCCGCCACCCCAGTTCACACGACCAGTGAGCACGTCAACGCCGGCGCTGAACTTGTCGCGCGTTTCGGCGGTGAGCACAGTGTCAGCCACGACCGGGTACGACGGCACCTGTTCGCGCACGACCTTGATCACGATGAGACCGCGCCCGGTGTTGCCGGATGCGCTCTCGACGCTGTAGATGAACGACATGGTGCCGGGGTTGGCGCCCGCCGCGATCTCCAGCACGTTGTCTTTGTTGCTGACGATTTGCCAGTTCCACCGCGTGTACTCGGGGTTCGGCGAGCCGTCGTCGAGGGTCTCTGCGAGGTTCGGAACCACGCTCGTGACGGTCATGACGCCGCCGGTGGGGTCAAAGTCGTTGCCGAGCGGCGTGACGAAAGCCTTCGAGCTCTCGCCCACCTGCACCTGCACGTAGTCGGTGTAGGTGATGGGGCTCGGGTTGGCGCGATCGTTCAGCACACCCACGCGGGCGATACCCGAGCTGGATTCACCAGCGGCATCGACAACCCTGTACGTAAACGAGTACTGACCAGGCTTGCCGAGCGCGCTCGTGTAGGTGATGCCGGTGCCATCGGCCGTAATCGATGCCGTGCCGGCCGCGGGCTGCGACGTGATCTTTTCGAGCATCACATTGTCGCCGTCGGGGTCAACGCCAAACCCGTCGAACGGAATTGTGACGGTCGAGCCGGCGAGCACACGCCCCTCGAGCATCTTCGGGCGCGGTGCACGGTTGAGGTCTTCGCTCAGCACCGTGACCGTGACCGTTGCGGTGTCAGCAAGCGACGGCGACCCGGTCGTGTAGACCGTGTACGTGATGCCGTACGTGCCCGGGTCTTTCGGAGCGAGGTAACGAATATGCGACGACGAGCCGAACGCGAGCGCCTTCTCGGTCGATGAGGTGACGCGGCTCGGGTCGAGCGTAATGCCCGCGCCGGCGGCAGCAACATCGTTCTGCATCACCGGAATATCGATTTGGGCTCCGGCGCGCACGACAACCGCGTCATCAACCGCGATTGGCGCTACATCCTGTGCGGGCGGCAACAGGAAGACCGTCGCCTCACCCAGAATGTTCGCGCCTATGTCTTCGGTACCGTCGCCAACCGCGTACGCCACCTTGCCGAGCATTCCTGCTTCACCCGACGCCGTGGTTCCGGAGACTCGCAAGTACTGCTGCGCAACCGTGTCGACCTGCAGGCGAGCGCCGGGGGCGGCCGTGCCGACCACGTCGTTCAGCAGGAGCACGCGACGCGTCGGGTTCGAGACGGCGTCGAACACGTTGACCGTAGTGTCTTCCTGCGGGCGCACGAATGCCACGACGGGCGCGGTCGCGAGCTGAGCGGGAGCATCGGCCGCGAGCATCGTGATGCGCGCCGTGGCGCTCGCCGTGCTCAGGCCATCGGTCACGGTGTACGAAACGCGGTACGTGCCGGGCTCTTGCGCCGTGAAATCAAAGCTCGTGCCGGTCGTGGAGTTGCTGACGGTCGCCTTTTCGCTGTCCATCACGCGCACGTCAGTGAGGGCCAGCTTGCCGACGGTGCCGGTCACGTGGCGCGCGACATCGACCGAAATGTCGTAGCCAAAGGCGTCAAGCGTTGTAAACGACTCGGCCACGAGTTCGGGGGCAGGCGCGACGCGCACCGTGAGGACCTTCGACGTCGTCGCGCCGCGGGTGTCAGAAACGATGACCTCAAGGTCAACATCGGTGGTCTCCCCCGACGACGAGTCGTGGTGCTGGTATACCACTTCGCCGGTGGGCGTGGTGGCGGCGGAACCAACACCAGAGAGATTGTTTACCGCCAAGAGCAGCAGGGGGTCACCTTCGGGGTCGACCCAGCCGTTCAGCACGGCGGTCGAGACCGTGCCACCCGGAGAGACTTCGGGTGCGGGCCACGTCGCGAGGCAGCGGTCGACGCCACAGAACTCGGGGGCTTCGTTCGCTTCGTCGCTCGCGATCGTGAGGGTCACCGTCGCGACGTTGGAGTAGAGCCCCTCGGTCGACGTGCCGTCGGTGAGGCGGTAGCTAAACGTGGCAGAGCCCGACGCGTTCGGCGTGGTCTTCACAACGAGGCGGCCGCCATCGTCGGTCAGTGCGACTGTGCCGAACTCAGGGTCGGGCTGCACGATGCTCGCCGGGTCAACGCTGAGCACGTCTTCGTTGGGATCGTGGTCATTGAGAATGACCGGCAACGCCGTGAGCGACGACGCGCGCACGCCAAACGAGTCATTGACGGCGACGGGCGGCTTCGGGTCGACGACGACCGTGGCCTGCTCGTCTCTCTGCACTGTGTTGTCGGCGTCATCGGCGCCGAGTGACCAGTCTTGGCTGGAGGGTACGAGCGCGCCGTCAGGCATCGTCCACACCCAACCCTTGCGGGTCTCGTTAAGAATCATGGCGTTGGCGCTGGAGAGGAACGCTGGGCGACGCTGCTCATCAAGCGTCACGCCGTTGTAGTCGAGCGACGATTCTCCCTCGCCGGAGCGCCACAGTGTTCCCGAGTCGAGGCCCAGCCAGGCGGCATAAACGACGCCGTCGCGCGCGACCGGGCGCGCGGGCACACCGAGATCGCGGTCAGCACCGCCGACGAGACGTTCGGCGTCGCCCTCGTCGATGGGCAGGCTAATGAGACCACCCCGATCGGCGATGAAGGCTTCATCACCCGACGTCATCGAGCGCGACAGCACAGCGTCACCGAGCGTGTCTACGGTGAGGGTGTCGCCGCCAGAACGCAGCACCTCATCGGTCTCCGGGTTGTACAAGAACCAGGCAGAACCCACCGCAGTCAGAAGCGGCGTCTCGCCCGCGTCTTCGACCGAATCGATCGAGATCACTTCACGCGAGCGCGCGTCAAACGTCAGCACCGCGCCATCAATACGCGAGTACGAGAACACGAGACCGTCTTCGTTCAGCGCGACCGCGTCGGCCTTGTACTCCGGGCCGCTATCTTCTTCGCCGTCTTCGCCTTCAGAACTAGCCGATGGTTCCGGTGTCGGCTCTTCCTGGCCAACGTACGGCGAGACCTCTTCGACGAGCCCGCTGGACAGCACGCCGGCCAACACTTCGCCGGCGTCGGTGCGGTACGCGACCCATGCGCCCGACGTGGCGACATCTTGTGTGCCCGCCGGCATGATGCCAGCCTCGGCGAGCGCTTCGTCATCGAGGTTGGTGGGCATCGCTTCGTTGATGCGCGCGACCTTGCCGTCGGCGAAGACGAAGGCGGAACCAGCGGTCTGCGCAATCGAGGAGGGGTTTGTCACGCGGCGCACCGTGTCGAGCTCACCGACGGCCGTATTGACGCGAGCGTAGCGGTGGCCGTCACCGGTCTGCAACGCCCACACAGCCGTCTCGGCGGGCGGGGCGTCTTGAGCGTCAAGGCCCGGCCAGACAATGCTGATACCGGCGATGACTCCCGCCGCAGCGATAGCCGAGACGGAGCCGATGACTGTACTGCGCTTCATGTTAGAACAAGCCTGCAATCACAATGCCGGCGGTGATTCCGGCGGCCATGAGCGCGACGGCACCCACGGTAATCCACAGCACAACGTGCGACGTCTTCTTGCGAAGCGGCACGAACTCGCTGTCTTCTGAACGTTGATGGCCCCGCATACCAGTGCTCTGACGCACCTTGCGGGTGACGGGGGTAGCGACCTGAACCCGCACGTGATCGCGCGCGCTGTCGTTGGCGAAGTCGACCGGAGACGCAGCCCACACGTCGTCGGCGACCTCGAGCGGCGTCGGTGACAGGCCGATCGAGCTCTCCACCTGGCGCAGGGCTTCGGCGAAGGCGAGGGCCGTCGCATAGCGGTCGCGCGGGTTGCGCCGCATCGCGGCTTCGAGCACCTGCTGGAGGGCAGGCGGAACATCGCCACGGGTGATCGGAACGTACGACGCCTTGAGAATGCGCTTGCGCAGCTGCTCACGTGTGTTCTGACCCTGCTCGGCCTTTTCGAACGGGCTGTGCCCGGCGAGCAGCGAATACACGGTGGCGCCGAGGCTCCACACTTCGGAGAGGATGTCGCCGCTCGTCTGCTCGGCAATGACTTCGGGAGCCGTCCACGGCACACTCATCGCCATCATGCCGTCGGGCGTTGCCCGAGCGAGCGAGGACGAAATACCGAAGTCGGCAAGCACCGGGGCGCCGAACGCGGTCGTGAGAATGTTGCCGGGCTTAATGTCGCGGTGCACGAGGCCAGCGCGGTGCGCGGTCTCGATGGCCGACGCCATCTTCACGCCGATCGACAGCGCCTCGGCAACTGGAATCTTCTCGGTGCGGTAGCGCGGCGAGAGGGCGCCGGGGCAGTTCTCCATCACGATGTACGCGCGGCCATCAGCAGAAATGCCGGCCTGGTACACGGTGACGATCGATGGGTGCGCGGAGAGCCGGGCGAGCACGTCGGCTTCAGCGTTAAACATGCGCAACAGCTCAGCGTCGGCGACGTTGCTCGGCAACACCTTGACGGCGACTTCGCGACGCGGCATGGCCTGCTCGTAAAGGAAGACGTCAGCAAACCCGCCTGAGCCCAGTGGGCGCACAAACGTCAGCCCCGCCAGAACCGGCGGAGTAGACACAACTCGCTTGGCCAACAGTCTCCCCTCCGGTCAGCGCCGTTCAGTGCGTCTTCAAAACACACGAACGTCAGCAATCGTAACAGTCCGAAGACACGCCGGAAGACGAGAAATCTCTGACAATTCGCAGTTAGGTCAGTGTATTTCCGTCTCCAGGGTCGAAGGGCGCATCCAGTGTTAGCGAGAGTTCTGCGAGCATCGCCTCGATCTGCGGTTCGACATATTCGACGATGGCGTTACGCAATCGCAACCGGTGTTTATAGAGCAGCCCACAGATTTCGCGGCCGATCATATTGGCGTAGTCGTCGGCAAGACCAACCTCTTGGCGAAGCGCCTGTTTAGCTTCAGCCGACAACGGTGGGAGGGCCGGAACCTCTTGGTCGGCTTCGTCGGCAAGCCCGGCGATCGTAAAGAGAAAGGGGGCACCGGGTTCCGGCTCCGGGTCGAGCGGCAGCCCATCGAACTCGGGGTCGAGGTCGTCGCTCGGGCGGTAGCGGCGGGCGCGGTTGCGGGCGGCCTGGTGGTCAAGCTCGGCCTGCAGCATCGGAAGGTTGCGCTCGGTGTAGGTGGAGACGGCTTTGTCGACGATCGTCTTCATGCGGGTCGAAAGGCCGTGCTGGACGGCGTGCGGAACATCCGCGCCGAGACCGGCGGCGGCGAGCACGGGCGAACCGAAGCACCGGCGGCAGGGCGCGACGCGGCCACGGTGGGTCGCGGGTTGCCATCGTGGCAACCACGCCAGCCAGGCCTCAACGGCCTGACTCACCTGAGTCTCGAGCGATCGCTCCACGTTCACACCGTAAGCCCCAATGCGCGAATTTGGCGTTATTCGTCGTCGTCCGAATGCTTTTCCCACGGCCATTGCGGGGTCTCGCCGGATGCCCGGCTGAGCGCGAGGGTTGCCGCCGCCGTGACAACCCCAGCGATCAGCACGACGAGGGTGTAGCCGTTCACCATGTTGTGCGTTACGACGGCGGCCGCCGCGATCCCGGAGCCCAGGCTCGAGAAGAACAGGCCTGCCAAGTACGCGAGGCTTGCCAACAGCCCCGCGATTGTCGCGGTTCCGAAGCTCCCCCGCCGGCGGATGCCACGAATCACGATAAGGCCCCACACGACCGTTGCGGCACCGATCGCCACGATCGGGATCAGCGGGCTGGCGTTCGGAACCTCGATCACATTGGTCGCGGTCATCACACTGGTGATGGCGTCGCCTGTGATGATGAGGGAAACAAAAACGACGGCTCCCAGCGCCGCGAGCATGAAGCTCGGCGGGTGCGGGGAGCCGTCGTTTGTTGTCATGACTAGTCGAGCTGCGGGCCCGCCTCGAGCGTGCGCTCGTACTCTTCTTGCGCTTCGTTGTTCAACGCGGTGACCTTGCGGCCGCGCTTCGCGATCCAACCGCCGAACCAGACCGGCAGTTCGCGGCCAATGACGAGAGCGACGATGGCTGACGGCGCGACGAGTTCGTCGGCCATGATGCCGAGAGCCTGGTTCCAGCTGATCTGCCACGGGTGCGCGTCAATGACGGCACCCAGGACGTGACCGGCGTAGGCCGCAAGACCAACGAACAGGCCGAAGATCACCCAGTACGCCCAGCGGCCACGGTTAATGAAGGCGCCGAGCAACCAGAAGGTGAGGTAGAACACGACGACCGGAACCCAGAAGCCGAAGCTCGAAATCTGGGCGATGGTTTCGTCGAGCAGCGCCGTCGTGTCGACCACGTTGATGCCGCTGAACAGCAGACGCGCGGCGAGGTAAATGACCGCGAATACGATCGCGACGAGCAGTCCGATGAGACCGGCAGCGCCACGGTTGCCGCGAATCAGCGGCGGCTCGGGAGCCTGCACGAAAATCGGCTGCGCCGGGGCAGTGCCCATGAGCACGGGGTCGTCTGCAACGGCCGGCGGCGTGAGCGGAACCTCGGTAACGCCCTGCACTTCGGCCGGCAGGTTCGCGGTGGACTCCGCGACCTCGGGGCTGTCGTACCACGCGGGCTTAGCCGCTGCGGCGGCAGCAGTTTCGGCGGCGATGTCGGAGTCGTCAGCCTTGTCAGCTGGTGCGGCCTCGGCAGCGGAGTCTGTGGTTCCGGTGGCCTGAGCTTCAGCGGCCATCACGTCATCGAGAGCGGCCCAGTCGAGGCCGTCGTCGGGGTCAGTGGTCTTCGCGTCGGCGTTGTTGTAGGTCTTCGCGTCGGCGTTGTTGTCGGCGGCGCTGTCTGCGGCGTCTGCGGCGGGCACATCGGCTTCAGGTGCGGGCTCAGCGGCGTCTTGTGCAGACGCGACCTCGTCGCGGGCAGCCTGGGCGTCGGCCAGCGCTTCGTTGGCGCGGTCGACGACGTTGGCCTCAGTGGTGGGCTCTGCAACCGGTTCGCCGAACTCCGGCCCAGGGGTCTTGCTGTCGCTCATGAGAATCTCCTTGCGCGCATGGATGTGCGTGCCCAGAGTAGCCCCGCATTTCACGGCTAGCGCGGAGGCATGCCGCGACAACACGCGGAAAAAGGGCAGATTCTCGGGTTGTCACTCACCCTGGAACGGCGCGTTCGACTCCCACCAATCGCTGACCATGATGCCCAGGTCGCCCCAAAGAGGAGCCGAAACCACCACGATCGCGACAACGATGGCCGCACACAGCACGCCGACGACCCATGCGGCGATGGGGTTACGTCCGGATACTCGTGCCATGGCCCACACGCTACGCCTCCTGCTCTCAGATTGCGTGCAACACTCGCGGCTACGCTGGAGCCGTGCCCGAAGCCTCTGATTTTTACTCGTACGACCCTGCCACCGGACACCCGCTGGCCCACGACCCGATCAAGTCGTTTGTGGCACCGCGTCCGATCGGTTGGATGTCGACCGTCGCCGCTGACGGCACCCGCAACCTCGCGCCGTTTAGCTTCTTCACGATGCTCGCGGCGTCTCCCGCACTGTTGGGTTTCGCGTCGAACGGGCGGTCTGACTCGCTGGCGAACGCTGAAGCTACGGGCGAATTCACCTGGAACCTCGTGCCCCGCGACCTCGCCGAGGTCATGAATGAGACGTCGGCTGTCGTTGCGCCGTCTGTCGATGAGTTTGCGTTGGCCGGTGTGGAGTCGCTACCGAGTGAGGTCGTGAAGCCGGGACGCGTCGCCGCAAGCCCGGTGTCGATCGAGTGCGTGTGACGCAGATTGTTCCGCTCGTTGACCGTGATGGTGCGAGTGCGGAGAGCTGGTTCGTGATCGGCCAGGCGATGCGCGTGCACGTCGCCCGCAACACCGTGCGTGATGGTGTGTACGACATCACCGCTGCGAACCCCGTCATGCGTGCGGGCGGCCCCTCCGCCTACTACGGCCTCGCCGCCGACACCCGCTTCGACCTCCGCCGCCCCGGCATGTAACCCCCACTGTCTAACTGCCGGAACCGCGCATGCGTGGTTCCGGCTTTTCGTTGCGCCGCCGCCCTGTGGTTTCGCACCCCTTGCAACCCACGAAATCCCGGGAACGACGAAGGGCCCCCACCCGAAGGGCGGGTTCTAGCGGTCGTCGCAACACCTCGAGTTTTGAGGAGTTGCGACGACCGTGTCTTTTTCGAAGGAAGAG
>CANNEP010000039.1 GCA_947503655.1 uncultured Microbacterium sp. | reverse complement strand
TCGACGATATGGCCTTTATCCCCGCCAAATGACGTCGCCTACTCCGTTACTCCCGAGCTCTTCCACATCGCGTTGACCTGTTGTGCACGACGAGTCTGGGGAAGACGTGGCAAAACACGGCGTGTCTTTGTAAGACGCCGAAATGGTCGTGCAGAACAGAATTCTCCGTGCGGCAGGGGAGAGTGAGCCGGGGCGCCCGGCTACTTCTGCAGGCTGAATCCGACGGCGTCTTCGTAGCGCTTGATGAGGCCGGTGCGCACGCCCGAAACCGACGGCTTCATCTGGAACACGGACGAGTTGTGGTTAGCTTCGAGAATCGCGGGGCCGGCGGGGGTCAGGGCGACATCCCAACCAACGTACGGCGTGTGGGGGAGTCGGTGCGACAGCTTCTCGACGAGGGTCACCATGTCGCGGTACATCGGAACCTGGAACCCCTTGATCGCAACACCGGTCGCGGGGTGCACATTGTAGGCGTTCGAGTGCTTGTCGACCGCGCCGTACATCGCGACACCATCTTCGTCGAGCATCGTGAACATGCCGCCGCCAGCGAAGTTGTCGATCACACCACCGTTGCCCACACGAAGCACACCGGCAATCACGTGAAAAGACCCCTGCTTGTCGAGGTACGTGATCAACCGCACCGTATTGACCGAGCCGGGGTACAACCGAGCCATCTCATCGTGCTGCACCAAAAACTGCTCAACCAGTGTCTGGTTCCGCTCAATCAATAGCGCTTGAAACGCGGCAGCATCGGCGGCGTCAGCGGCTTCGTAGCGCCCCAAACCGTGGCCGCCAAAGCCGTCGGCCGGCTTCGCCATCACGGCACCATGCTTAAGCACAAACGCCTGTAGTTCTTCAGCCGACACCGACTTCGCGTCGATCCACTCGCGACCCATGACGTCAGCGAAGTCCGCGTTGAACTGCAGCTTGTTCTCCATGACCTCACGCGATTCGGCACCGTTGAGCGTCTTCGTGAGGCGGTACGACTTCGGGTGCGTCATCCACGTGCGACGCTCCTTGGCCTTCAGTAGGCGAATGTCCCACACCGCGTAGTCGCGAAAACCCATTTCGTACCGCACCGAGCACCACAGCATGTCGGCGATGATCACCGGCAGCGGAGCCTTGCTCACACGCTTGGTTTGCTTCGCGAATTCGACGATGTTGGAACCCGAAACATTGCGGGCACGGTCGAAGAGGTACTTCATGCGAAGCGCGAGTTGAGCCATTGCTCGATTCTATCGGGCGCAGCTTGCACAACCCCGGAGCGCGACGCCGATGCACGCGCAGAAGGAGGCGGATCACGGAACCAGAGAGCACGCCATTCGGGCGCGGCTCAGTTTCTGAGAGGGTGCGGCGCGTAGAATGGGCACTTCAAGTGTTCGGCGCCTGTGGGCGTGACGAAAGGCAACGATTCCTGATGCAGATTGATCTGAAGGCGCGTGTTCGGTACTTCACGAACCGTCTCCGCAACTTCAACCCCGGACGCATCTGGGAGCTCGCGCAGAAGATCGGCAAGGAGCACAAGCGTGCGACCTTCCCGATCTTTATCGACATGCTCTACTCGGCGGGTTTCAAAGACACCGCGTTCATCGACTACTACGAGGCTGACTTTGCGTCGCTCACGCGAGCTGAGCGCAAGACGTTCATGACGTCGCTGCTGCAGCACCACATTGCGGTCAAGGTCAACGACCAGAAGATTGCTGAAGAGAACTTCATCTCGAAGCTCAACTTCAACCGTCGCTTTGAGAAGTACCTGGGCCGCGAGTGGCTCGACCTGCATAACGCCGATGCCGCGGCTCTCGAAGAGTTCGCGCAGCGCCACCGGGTGTTCATCGCGAAGGTGCCGATCAGTCGCGAAGGCCACGGCGTGTTCCGCTACGAGGCGAAAGACGTCACCGACTGGACTGCGTTCTACAACGAGCTCGTCTCGAAAGACCAGATGCTGATCGAAGAGAAGATCACGCAGCACCCGTACCTCGCCGAATACTGCGCAGGTACGGTCAACACGACCCGTATCACGAGCTACTTCGACGGCACCAACGTGCACATCCTGGTGCGCGTGCAGAAGTTCGGTCGTGGCTCTGTCTCTGACCAGTTCTCGTGGGGTGGCTTCTTCACGATGCTCGACGAAAACGGCAAGGCCGTCGGCCGCGGACACAACGGCAAGAACGACACCTTCTACGAAAACCACCCCGACTCGGGCAAGTCGATCATCGACTTCCAGGTGCCGCTGTGGGACGAAGTTGTGGCTCTCATCACCGAGGTCGCTCAGATCATTCCCGAGGTTCCGTACATCGGGTGGGACGTCGCCGTCGGCCCCAACGGTCCGATCCTCATCGAGGGCAACTGGATCCCCGGCCTCTACGAGTCCCGCGTGCTCGCCACCGGTATCCGCCGCGGCACGCGACCCGCGCACGAAGCGGTGATGACCTTCTAAGTCGCAATGGCTTACTCCGTCACCTCCCGCACCCTGCCGATCGCGCAGATCTCTCGTTCGGCGATTCGCCAGAACCTCGAGCCGCTTGATCGCGCAGCGCTCGTGAGCGTCGAACACGATGCTCTCGGCCTCGGCGCAGAATTGGTCACCGACATCGCGCACGAGCTCGGCTTTCTCGGCGTGCACGTCGGCCTCGACGAGATCGAGGTGTTCGACGGCAAGCCGCGGCCCCGCGGCGACGCCGCCCACGCTGCAGAGCACGTCGCCGGACTGGTCGACGGAACCACGCCTGCGGTTCGGTACGTGGGGCAAGTTCTCGGGGTGAAAGCGCTCAAGACGGGGGAGGGTGTCTCCTACGGACACACGTTCGTTGCCCCGGCAGACACCCGCATTGCGCTAGTGACCGGCGGATATGCCCAGGGCCTCGTGCGGTCTCTGGGTAACCAACTCACCGTACTTATCGCGGGCGAACGCAGGCCGATCGTTGGCCGCGTCGCGATGGACGTCTGCGTTGTCGACCTCGGAGATGCCACTGTCAACGACGGTGCCGAGGTGGTCTTTCTGGGGGATCCCGCACGGATCGAACCAAGCATCGCTGAGTGGGCCGAAATCACCGGCATGTCGCCGGCCGAGCTCGTGGCCCCACTCGGGCTTCGCGCCCGTCGAGAGGTGACCGCATGAGCCAGTATCGCGAACAACTCGCCCCAGCCGAGCTCGTTGTCGATCTCGATGCATTCGCGGCCAACCTCGCGACGATCCGCGAACGCGTCGCTCCCGCCGACCACATGCTCGTTGTCAAAGACGACGCCTACGCGCACGGCCTGGCGCCGATTGTCACCCGCGCGTGGCAAGAGGGTGTGCGTTGGATTGGCGCCCTCGACGTCGCCACGGGGGTTCGCGTTCGCGAACTCCTCGGAGCCGACGCAAGAATCTTCGCCTGGATGCTCCAGGGTGCGGCAGACATTGCTGACGCAGTTGCCGCCGATCTCGACTGTGGCATCGGAACCGAAGCGCTTCTCGAAGACGTCGCTGCAGGTTCCGTCGGCACTCCGGTCACCGTGCACCTCAAGATCGATACCGGGCTGCACCGCAACGGCGTACGACCCGAGCGGTGGCGCGCATTTGTCGAGCGTGCGCACGCGCTTGAGGTTGCCGGAGCCATTCATGTGCGCGGTATTTGGTCGCACATCGCAGAAACCTCGGATGCCTCCGACGACGAAGCACGCGCGATCTTTGACTGGGCAGTGGGCGAAGCTCGTGCCGTGGGGCTCACCCCGACACGCATGCACTTGGCGGCTAGCGCAGCGTCATTTGCGCGCCCCGATTACCGCTACGACATGGTGCGCATCGGTGCCTTTGCGTACGGCATTCGCTCAACCGACGGCCCATCCGACGCCGAGCTCGGCATCACACCGATCGCAACGCTCGAAGCGACCGTGCGCCACGTCAGTGACGACGCCGTCGTGATCGACGCTGGCTGGAATGGTCTGATGACGCTCGCCGAGACCAACACCGCCGTGCAAACGCCAGCAGGGTCGCGCCAGATCATGAGCATCAAGGCTGACGTTGTGACGTGCGAGCCGTGGCCCGCGCAACCGGGTGACCGTGTTGCCCTTTTCGGTGGTTCCGCTCTCGAGTCCGCGACGGATATTGCGGAACGTATCGGAACCATCGGTGAAGAAATCGTGCTGCGCGTGAGCCCCGAGATTCCGCGGAAGTATTTGCCGTAAACGCAGAAAAGGCACCGAATGATCGGTGCCTTTTCTTGTGTGTACGCGAAGGTCAGTCGACCTCGGCGAGACGTGCCGTCTCGTCGTGCCAGCTCGTGGCTACCGCGCGAAGCTTCTCTTCGTACTTACGGCCGTGGTGTGCGCAGAACAAGAGCTCACTGCCGTTAACCTCGGCGGCGATGTATGCCTGCGCTCCGCAAGAGTCGCAACGATCCATTGCCGTCAGGCGGTAGGACACGGTCTCCGTCGGCGTTGTCGCTGTCGTCATCGGGTGCCTCCTCGTGTCGTTCCCTGGTGTTTGGGATGTATTTATCAAACCACGCAACCGTGAGCGATGGCCGGTTCCGCGGCGTGTTTCGCTCACCGCGTACGCCCGCAATCCCAGCCCGCGCCTGTACGCCCGCCTTAGTGCGCGTCGATAACCTCGAGTGTCGGTAGGGGCGATTAGGCTTGATTCTCGTGACCTCCGAGTATTCCGCCCACCATCTTCAGGTGCTCGAAGGCCTGGAGGCCGTTCGTAAGCGTCCCGGTATGTATATCGGTTCGAACGGCTCGCCCGGTCTCATGCACTGCCTGTGGGAGATCATTGACAACGCCGTTGACGAAGCGGTCGGTGGCAATGGTTCCAGCATTGACGTCGTGCTTCGTGACGATGGTTCCGTTGAGGTGCGTGACCGCGGTCGTGGTATCCCCGTCGACGTCGAGCCCCGCACCGGTCTTACCGGTGTCGAAGTCGTCTTTACGAAGTTGCACGCGGGTGGCAAGTTTGGCGGCGGCTCGTACGCTGCCTCGGGTGGTCTGCACGGTGTCGGTGCCTCGGTCGTTAACGCGCTAAGTGAGCGCCTCGATGTCGAAGTCGACCGCGGCGGCAAAACCTACGCGATGTCTTTCCACCGCGGAGAACCCGGAACCTTCGCAGACGATGGTGAGGCACGTCCTGACGCGCCGTTCACGCCGTTCAACGAGGGCAGTGAACTTCGTGTGATCGGTAAGGCTCCGAAGGGCACCACCGGCACGCGCGTGCGCTATTGGGCCGACAAGCAGATCTTCACAAAAGACGCCGAGTTTCAGCTCGAAGACCTCCGCACCCGTGCTCGCCAAACCGCATTCCTGGTTCCGGGCCTCGGCATCACCGTTACCGACGAGCGTGGCGACGAACCCACTGTAACCACGTTCAAGTACGACGGCGGTTTGAGCGAGTTTGTCGAATACCTCGCCACCGATGCACCTGTCACCGACACGTGGCGCGTGCAGGGTGAGGGCACGTTCAAAGAAACTGTTCCGGTGCTGCAGGCCAATGGTTCCATGGTCGCTACCGAGGTCGAGCGTGTCTGCCACGTCGACATCGCGATGCGCTGGGGTACGGGCTACGACACCACGACGCGGTCGTTCGTCAACATCATCGCGACGCCCAAGGGTGGTACGCATCAGCAGGGCTTCGAGCAAGAGCTACTGAAGCAAATGCGTAGCGAGGTCGACAAGAACTCGCGCCGCCTCAAAGTCGGCAACGACAAGGTCGAAAAAGACGACGTGCTCGCAGGCCTCACCGCCGTGCTCAACGTCACCCTGCCCGAGCCGCAGTTCGAGGGTCAGACGAAGGAAGTGCTCGGCACGCCCGCAGTGAAGTCGATTGTTGCGCAGGTACTGCGCAAAGACCTGCAGGGTCGCTTCACGTCAACCAAGCGTGACGATAAGACCCAGGTAGCGCAGTTGCTCGACAAGGTTGTTGCCGAGATGAAGGCGCGTGTTTCGGCGCGTGCGCACAAAGAGACGCAACGCCGCAAGAATGCGCTCGAGTCTTCGTCGCTGCCGAACAAGCTTGTCGACTGCCGCTCCAACGACTTCGAGCAGTCTGAGCTGTTCATCGTTGAGGGTGACTCCGCGCTCGGTACCGCCAAGTTCGCGCGCAACAGCGAGTTCCAGGCACTGTTGCCGATTCGCGGCAAGATTCTCAACGTGCAAAAGGCTTCGGTGAGCGACATGCTCTCCAATCTCGAGTGCGCAGCCATCATCCAAACCGTGGGTGCTGGTTCCGGTCGTAGCTTCGACCTCAGCCAGGCACGTTACGGCAAGGTGATCCTGATGAGTGACGCCGATGTTGACGGCGCGCACATTCGCACGCTCTTGCTCACGCTCTTCTACCGCTACATGCGTCCGCTCGTTGAGGCCGGTCGTGTGTATGCCGCGGTGCCGCCGCTGCACCGCGTCATCGTCGTGAACCCGGGCTCCAAGCCCAACGAGACGATCTACACCTACAGCGAGGCCGAGCTGCACAAGCTGCTCGCGAAGCTCACGAAGTCTGGCAAGCGCTGGCAAGAGCCGATTCAGCGTTATAAGGGTCTCGGTGAGATGGACGCCGAGCAGCTCGCATCGACCACGATGGACCGCTCCGGGCGCCTGCTGCGCCGCGTGCGCCTCGAAGACGCTGAGGAGGCGGGCCGCGTCTTTGAGCTGCTCATGGGCAACGATGTGCCGCCACGCCGCGAGTTCATTATTGAGTCGTCAGACCGCCTATCGCGCGAAGCCATCGACGCGTAAGCGCGACAAACACGAAACCCGCCGCCTTCATGTGAAGCGGCGGGTTTCGTCGTTGTGGGTGTTACGCGATAGCGGAACCAATGAAGCCGATGACAGCGTCGAGTGCGGTTCCGGAGCCGTCACGTCGCGAGCCGCCCTCGGGCAGGACGCGGGCGGAACCATCGGTGCCGATCGCGCGGGGGTTTTCGCCAACCCAGGCGACGGTGAGGCGCGATTCGCCCTTCAGGAACGCGTGGGCACGTACGCCGCCGGTAGCGCGACCCTTGCTCGGGAACTCGGAGAAGTCCGAGACCTTCGCACGGCCCGCATCAATGCCGTCGATGAATGCGTCGGCACCGGAAACCGTCGCGACGACGGCCTCCGAACCGATCGGAACCACGTTGAAGGCGATTACAGTGGCGCCCGAGCCCAGCTTGACGCCCGCCATACCGCCGGCCGGTGCGCCCTGCGGACGAACCATGGCCGACGAGTAGTGCAACAGTTGGGCGTCAGAGGTGACGAAGACAACGTCGGAAGCGTCGGGTGCGAGCGCGGCACCGACAACCTCATCGCCGGGCTTCATACCAATGATCTCGACCTCCGGGCGAACCGGGATCGTTGACGGCACGATGCGCTTGACGACACCCTCACGGGTACCAAGGGCCAGCGGTGTTTCGTCATCGAAGCTGATGAGCGCGAGCACGCGCTCCTTCTTGTCTGTGATGCCGAGGTATTCGCGAAGCGGCACACCGGCGGCAAGCTGTACGGACGCCGGTGGAATCGACGGCAGATCAACGGGGGAGAAGCGAATGACGCGCCCCTTGTTGGTGACAGCACCCACTTCGGCGCGCGTGGTCGTCTCGAGCGTTGCGAGAACCGCATCGTGCTTACTTCGTCGTGCGGGTGTGGCGATCGTCTGACCCTCAGCAAGCTCAAGGCGCACCGCGCGGCCGGTCGCAGACAACACGATCTGGGTCGGTGCGTCAGCGATCTGGAGGTCGGCGGCAGCCGCGGCCTTGGCCGACTTCGGTGTGGCCGCCTTTGCGTTCATGAGCAACGTGCGTCGCGGCGTGCCGAACGTGTCGGCGGCAGCGTCGAGTTCGGTAGCAACCTGCTTGCGGACAAGCACAGGGTTACCGAGAAGTTCTTCGAGAGCAGCGATCTCGGCGAGCAACTTGTCGCGCTCGGACTCCAACTCAATGCGCGAGAACTTCGTCAGTCGACGCAGACGCAACTCGAGGATGTATTCGGCCTGCAGTTCCGACAGCTCAAACACCTGCTGGAGGCGGTTGCGCGCGGTCTCAGAGTCGTCAGACGAGCGGATGACCTGGATGACCTCGTCGATGTCGAGGATCGCCACCAAAAGGCCTTCAACGAGGTGCAGACGTTCCTTGCGGCGTGCGACGCGGTAGGTCGAGCGGCGTGTAACAACCTCGATGCGGTGCTTGACGTAAACCGCCAGAAGCTCCTTCAGACCGAGCGTGCGGGGCTGGCCGTCAACGAGCGCGACGTTGTTGATGGAGAACGAGTCTTCCAGCGGTGTGAGGCGGTACAACTGCTCAAGCACGGCGTTGGCATCGAAGCCGGTCTTGATGCCGATAACGAGGCGCATGCCGTTTTTGCGGTCGGTGAGATCGGTGACGTCGGAGATGCCCTGAAGCTTCTTCGAATTAACCGCGTCCTTGATCTTGTCGATAATGCGCTCAGGGCCCACCTGGTATGGCAGTTCGGTGACGACAATGCCGGTGCGGCGCGGGCCGAGCGGCTCAATAGAAACCTTGCTGCGCACCTTGAAGGCACCGCGGCCGCTTTCGTAGGCGTCCTTCACACCGTCGAGACCCATCACGATGCCGCCCGACGGGAAGTCAGGGCCGGGGATGAACTCCATGAGTTCTTCGGTCGTGGCGTCGGGGTTCTCGAGCAGGTGCAGGGCGCCGGCCACCACCTCAATGAGGTTGTGGGGTGCCATGTTGGTAGCCATACCGACCGCGATACCGCTGGCACCGTTGACGAGGAGGTTCGGGTACGCGGCGGGAAGTACGGCCGGCTGCATGAACTGGCCGTCGTAGTTGGGTACGAAATCGACGACGTCTTCGTCGAGGTTTTCGGTGAGGGCAAGCGCAGGGGGTGCGAGGCGAGCTTCGGTATACCGCGAAGCCGCGGGGCCATCATCAAGCGAGCCGAAGTTGCCGTGCCCGTCGACAAGCGCAACGCGCATCGCGAAGGGCTGGGCGAGACGCACGAGGGCGTCGTAGATTGCCGAGTCACCGTGTGGGTGGAGCTTACCCATCACTTCGCCGACGACACGGGCGCTCTTGACGTGGCCCTTCTCCGGGCGCAGTCCCATGTCAGCCATTTGGTACAGGATGCGTCGCTGAACCGGCTTCAGGCCGTCGCGCGCGTCAGGGAGCGCGCGCGAGTAGATCACGGAATACGCGTACTCCAGGAATGACCCTTGCATTTCGGCAGAGACGTCGATCTCTTCAATGCGTTCTTCGATCGGCTCATTCGTCGGTGTGTTGCGAGGCATACGGTGCGGGCTCCCGGAAAGCGGGTGGGGGAGCGTGAGCTCCTACGTCGGTCGGGTCAGCTTCGCGATGTGGAAGACTGGCCACGATGCCTTTCATGCTACCTGTCCCTGCCGCTCACTCCCGGAGCATCACCGGGGTGGCGTCGGAGTTGATCACCTCGCTGACGGGGGATTCTGCGTTCGGGCGTGCGCGTTCGGTCGTGCTCGTCGTGATCGATGGCCTCGGTATCTTGCAGTTGCGCGCGCACGCTGGTCACGCACGACGGTTAAGTGCGCTCGTCACGAAGAAAAGCGTCGGCCATTCCCTCTTCCCATCGACCACAGCAGCTGCCCTCACGTCTTTGCTGACGGGTGCCGACCCGGGTGTGCATGGTCTTGTCGGATACCGCACGATGAACACGCAGACGGGCCACCTCAGCAACCAACTCTCCGGGTGGGAACACGACGGGCTGGACCCGGCGACGTGGCAACGGTGCGAAACGCTCTTCGAACGCGCAAGCGCTGCCGGGCACCCCACGTTTGCCGTTGGCCCCTCCGAGTATGTCGGCTCAGGCTTTAGCCAAGCGGTGTTACGCGGCGCCGAGTACGTCGCGGCCGATGTGCTGCGTGAGCGCTTCGCAAAAGCGCTGTCCCTTGCTGACGAGCACGATGGTTCCGTTGTCTACTGCTACATGCCGGAGGTCGACAAAGCTGGCCACAAGCGCGGCGTTGACAGTGCGCGGTGGCTTGCCGCACTTGAAGACGTCGATGCGGCGTTCGCGGCCTCTGTGCCAGACGGCGTTGGCGTGCTGATTACCGCCGACCACGGCATGATCGACGTCCCACCCACGCGTCACGTGCTGCTTGGTGCGAAAGACCCGCGCTGGCAGGGTGTTGCACAGCTCGGTGGTGAACCGCGCATGCTGCACGTGTACGCGGAACCAGGTGCTGACGCGCGTGCGCTGGCGGAACGCTGGCAGGTGCATAGCGACAAGACGGCCGATGTCATGACGCGAGACGATGCGATTGCCGCTGGCATCTTTGGCGCGGTGAATGCTGATGTTGCGCCGCGCATTGGTGATGTTCTCGTTGCAGCCCGCGGACTCTGGGCGTTTTATGACGACACGCTCCAAGACAAGGGTGCGCAACGCATGGTTGGCCAGCACGGATCCATCTCTCCGGAGGAGCTCATGGTTCCCATGCTCCGCGCCGGTGCCTTCGCGCAGGCGTAAGCGTCGCGGTTCGCGGGCTATTCGTCGGTGCGAGCGCCGAAGACGATGTCATCCCACGACGGCATCGAGGTGCGACCCTTGCGACGTCCGCCCGACTTCTCCCGCTCGGCAGCGGCCGCGCGCTTTTCCTCGATGATTTCGTGGTCGTCGTGAGTCGGCTCAGGCTCAGACGGCGCGTCGTTTAGCTCACCGAACAGCGACACCAAACCATCGTCATTCGTGCGGCGCTTCGGGCCCGGAACCACTGGTTCCGCTACCGGGGACTCTGCAGATGGCACCGGCTCACGCTGGCCACGACGGCGGCGCAACGCCTCAAGGAGGTCGGCGGTGTCAGGGCTCGTGTGGTTTTCAGGCTCAGGAGCACGCTTGACCGCAGCGTCCGCCGCCGTCGTGGGGCGGGCAGCCTGCTCCGGCTCGGCCGGTGCGGCCTCGGCCACTTCGTCTACCTGCTCCGGTTCGCGCAAGCGGCGTGGGCCGAAAGCACCGGAGTCAAAACGTGAGTTGTCCTTGAATGGATTGCTGTCGAGCGCGCGGAGACGGGGGATGAGCCCCTCCGGGAGCGAACCCTGACGCGAAAGCTGGGTGGCATCGGCATTGAGCGGCGACAGCGTTGAACGGCGCGGGTCGAACGACCAGCGGCCGTCGTGCTCCACTTCGTTCGCTGTGAAATCGACCTTGATGGTCCAGCCGGACTCGTCTTTCCAGCTTGACCACACTTCACCCTCGGCACCAGCTTCCGCCAGCTTCGCGCGAATTGCGGCACCAAAGCTCAGCGAGCCATCTGGTTCCAACTCTCCGCCCATCAGCACGGGAACAGCGAGTGCCTGATTGACGATGTGCTCGCGCTCGGCGAGAACCGGGCCCTCGTAACGTTCGACATCGGCGATCGTGGTGTTCAAGAGCTCGGCAACATCGGCGGCGGAAAGGCCAGCGCGAATGTGCATCTGAATCTCGCGCGGGCTGGCGCGCGGAGTTTCATCGGGCACGGCCGCCGGGCGAGCCTTGCGGAGTTCGACACGCAAAACATCGTCGATAGCGACCGAAAAACGTTCGCCGGATTCCGTCGCGAGGATGAGCTTGTCATCCTCGGTGCCGACGATTGTGAGCTGATCCATGGCCAGGCCTCTTCCGAACGTAGGTTTACCGGAACATCGTGACACAGACCGAGGTGCAAACCCGGGAATAGAACGGGCGCGCCGCCGGTTTTGAATCGAAGTACGTGACAAGAAAGCGAAATAAGTGTTGACTATCGCTCTGAAAGTCGGTATCGCATTTGCTAAACGGGTCAGGATCGTGCAAACTATCGCCCGCCTGAACCCGTCGGCGGCACCCCGTTTGGCCGCCCCTTTTTCACGGTATTACCCACATCACTATCGGAAGTAGAGAATTCCCCGGACATGGCCACCGATTACGACGCCCCGCGCAAGAATGAAGACGAAAGCGAGTCGATCGAGGCCCTCAAGGAGCGTGTACCCGACAAGCTTTCTGGCTCGGTAGACGCAGAGGACTCAGACAACCCTTCAGGCTTCGAACTTCCTGGCGCCGACCTGTCTGACATCGAGCTTGATGTCGTCGTCCTGCCCCCGCAGGAAGACGAGTTCACGTGCGTTGAGTGCTTCCTCGTGAAGCACCGCTCGCAGCTCGACCACGACTCCGCGGCAGGTCCTATTTGCCGCGAGTGCGCATAGCCTGCGCCACACCAATGGCTGCCGCGAGGCGGTCAGGTGTCCGCGAGGACACCACCCACGCCGGCGTCGGATCGGCGGGATCATTGACTGCAACAGTCACGATTCCGTCGATTCCGCCCCGGATCGTGGTGAAGCTGTGCGCTTTGAGGTTTTGACCTCGCGCCAGACGAGCTTCCTGTCCGGTCGTCGCGACCGGCTCTCCCAGCATTTCAACCGGAATGTGCGCCTTGCCGACACGCAACTCGCCGCCGGTTACTTCGACCACCTTTGACGTGGACAGCATCAGCGCGATGACGGCGATGGCAACGAGGCCGCCGGCGACAAGCGAAATCGACGGATTGTTGCGCATAAACACGAGCGCAGCCATCGGCGCGACGATCATGGCGGCAACGATCATCCACAGCGATGGCGTGAGCCGTTCGCGATAGGTGCGGCCGGTGGACATGGAACTGACTGAATTCTGCATTACCCTCGATGAGTGACTGATTCTGTTGATGTCCTCATTGTCGCACCCGATCTCCCGGTGTACGCGAACCCCGGCGACGCCGGCGCTGATCTGCGCTCATCCGAAGCCCTGACTCTCGCGCCGGGGGAGCGACGCCTCGTCGCCACCGGCGTGCGTATTGCGCTCCCCGACGGATATGCCGCTTTCGTGGTTCCACGTAGCGGACTCGCGGCCAAGCACGGAATTACGATCGTGAACTCGCCAGGAACCGTCGATGCGGGGTACCGTGGCGAGATCAAGGTGTGTTTGCTTAACACTGACCAGCACGCCTCCTACGACATTGCTGTCGGCGACCGCATTGCACAGATGATTGTGATGCCGGTGCCGCGCGTGAACTTTATTCCGGTCGAAGAGTTGCCGGAGAGCTTGCGCGGTGAGGGTGGATTTGGCTCGAGCGGATTCGGCCACAAGATTGAGGAAAAAGCATGACTGACGACATCGAAGAGTTCGGTAAGAACGCTCCGGAAGACCGCGCCGTAACCGGCCCGTTCGATGAGTCGGAAGCAAACCCGGTACGCCCGTACATCGACCTGGGTGGCATCAAGATTCTGCCGCGCGAGGGGCTGAATCTGCGCCTTGAGGTTGAAGAGCAGACCAAGCGCATCGTGGCTGTCGGCCTGGACTACGCCGAGTCGTCGCTGCAGGTGCAGCCGTTCGCTGCACCGCGCTCGACCGGGCTCTGGGCGGAAACCCGCACGCAGATTCGCGAGCAGGTGAAGCAGCAGGGAGGTCGTGTTGAAGAGCGCGAAGGCCCGCTCGGCCCCGAGCTTCTAGCCGAGGTTCCGGTCATCGCTGGCGGCGAAGGCGGCATGCGCCTGGCTCGCTTCGTCGGTGTCGACGGCCCGCGCTGGTTCTTGCGCGGCGTCGTGAGCGGCAAGGCAACGAGTGATCTTGACGCAGCGGCACAGATCGAAGACCTGTTCCGCTCCATCGTCGTGGTGCGTGGCGGCTCGCCGATGCCCCCGCGCGACCTGATTCCGCTGAAGATGCCGGCAAGCCCGGGCGCAGCGTGAGTCAAAACGCGAACGAGGCCGACGGGAAGCCTGAGGCTGAGTCGGCAGATACGCCGGGCACACCCAGGTCTGAGGCGACGGCACCGGAACCAGCGGTTTCTGACGTGCTGAGAGCCGCCCTTGGTGAGGCGGCGCGTCGGGCCGGCATTGATCCGAATGAACAGGCCACCACCGGACACGTCGTGTGGGGCGCCATGGGCGGCTGGCGTGGTGTCGTCGAGTCTGTCGTGCCGTCGTTCGTGTTCATCCTGGTGTTCGCGTTGACTACCGATGCGTGGCTCGCCATCGGGCTGTCGGTCGCGGTCGCAGCCGTCTTCACGGTCGCGCGACTGCTGGCCAAGACGCCGCCGGTTGCTGCCGTGGGCGGGTTGGTCGCGGCGCTCGTCGCCGCCGGGTTTGCACTGTTCACCGGCAAAGCCGAGAACAACTTCATCCCTGGCTTCCTCACCAACGCAGCCTATGGTTCCGGTCTCCTGATCTCCGCCCTCATCGGGTGGTCGATCATCGGACTGATCGGTGGCTATCTGATGAGCGAAGGAACCGCGTGGCGCCGCTCGAAGCGCAAGCGCCGCGTCTACTTCTGGCTGACGATCGGCTGGGCGGGGCTGTTCTTCCTACGCCTTGCGGTGCAGGTTCCGATCTACCTGCAGGGTGAGAGTGCGTTGGCGGCGCTGGCGACGGCGAAGCTCCTGATGGGTATCCCACTGTTCGCCCCGATGATCGCCGTGACCTGGCTCACCGTCCGCTCCCTCTACGCCAAGGTGCCCGCCGAATCGGGCACGCCTTCCCCTGAAGTAGATTTCTCCGAACCAGAAACCGGAACCACCCCCGCTCCGTAACCCCCAAATTCCGTAACCCCCCAGGTTCCGTAACTTACGGTTCCGTAACCCCCGTGGTTCCGGCAGCCGCATGGCTCAACGACCGTTATGCACGACTGAAAACGGTACGCACGCAAAAAGTGCCACACCTGTCACCTCAGTCACAGTTTTCACACCCGTGCGTGCATAACGGTTGTTCAAACCCCGGCATCGCAGGTGGGTTGATGGAGAGGGTCAGCCTGTGAACTAGCGGGCGAGCGCGGCCAGGATGGCTTGTTCCGTGGCTGCCCAGTCATGCACGACCATCGCGTACGTCAGCCGGATGGTTTGAAAACCAAGGGCAGCTGCGGCGCGATCGCGGCGCAGATCCTCCCGGCGAGATTTGGGGTCGGCGTGCCCCTTGTCCCCGTCGGTCTCGATGATGACCTTGTCTATGAGGGCGTCCACGTGCCCCACCGTGGGAATTTGGACCTGTGAGCGCACGTCAAAGCCCAGAAGGCTGAGACGCAAGCGCACAAGCGATTCGAGTCCGCTCTGCGCGTTGCCCCTCGCACGGGTGAGCAGGCGACGAAGTCGGGGTGAGACCTGCGCCCGAACCCAATCGCGGTCCCGCTTTGCCAGCAGCCCATGGTTCCACGCCGATTCGAATGCTGCGAAGAATGCTTCGGGCGTGAGGCATCCGGCCGCGAGTACGAGGGCCTCCGCCACCGTCACTGGCGTCAACGCTGTCGACGAACAGGTGTTGTGCGCGCGGAGGTTGCCGTCGTGTGCGTGATGGCGACGCCCATTCCTGCCTAGGTCGGCGTGGATGCGCTTGTCACCACTCAGAATCCAGACCTCTTGATCTCTGAGGAGTGAGATGCATGTCAAGCGCCCGCCATGTCGGGCTGCGTGGGAAGCGAGGGAGTGGAAGCTGAGCGCGTAGACGCCTTTGCGCAAACGCGCGATGTCTCCGCGCTCGACGCTCGCACGAATCTCGCCCGGCGTATGGGTTTCAAGGAGCTGGTGGGTTCGGGCGACACCCCCGAGTCCAGTGATCACGGTGCGAATCTGCATGCGGATAGCGTCCTCCGCCGACTGGCTAAGGTTGCGCTGATGGGGTGGGTGGTGGACAAAACATGGAACCATGTCGCCGGTGGAGGAACCTCCCGCGCCCGCCACAACAACCGTTATGCACGCACTGGTGTTAAAACTGAGGTTGATGGGGCTGGAGGGACACTTTTTGCGTGCGTACCGTTTGGAACCGTGCACAACGGTAGTTGCTAGTCTCTCGGGGGGCGAGATGGGGACGGGGTGTCGGAAATGAATGGGGTGTCGGGGGCACCGGTGACGTGGGACCGGGTGCTGATGCAGCCGAGTCGGTGGGGGACTCTGGCAGTCGTGGTGTCGGTCGGCGTCGGGGTACTCGCCGCCCTGATTCTGGTGTGGCCCGTCGTTACTCTCGGGCCGTGGCCGCCGGCGTGGCTGATCGTCGCACTCTCGGTACCTCAGTTGTTCTACCGAGTTCATGGCGCCGCCGTGCTTACAGCCGTTGCCCTGCTCGCCACCCAGCTCGCGATGGACGGGTTCTGGGGTGGGCGTGAGTGGCATTCCATCCAGGCCATCGGCCTTCTCGGCGCCGCAACGGTCATCGAACTCGTCAACCTGTTCGGCAAGAAAGCTCGCTGGGGTATGCGACGCGGCCTCCAGGGTGCACTGCTCGGCATGCTCGTGCTGATGGCCGTTGCCTACTTTGGTTTCGACATCGGCACACGCCTCAGCCCCGACTCCGACCCGGCACTCGTCGGAGCGCTCTTGGCCGCCCTCGTGTTCGTTCCCCTCGTGCTCGCCGGCACCGGCGCGATCTACGTCGTGCTGCGAATCATCATCAGCTTCGCGATGGCAGCCTTCGAGAACCGCCGCCGTGGTTCCGCCGCTCCGTGCCTGCAATAGCGAACACCGCCGCCGGAACCACGAAGAGCGGAACCAGGGGAGTGGAAGCCGAGAGGGAGCGACATGCCCGCAGGGCTGAGGTCTGTCACTCGGCAAGCATGCTAGATTTATCTTGACGTCAAGATACTTTTGATGGGTTGATCTCTCGCGCTGAGGCGCGGAAACTGGTAAGGCGCACCTTGCTAGCCGCCGGGGCCTTTGAGCCCCAAGATGGAGATCAGCAGGATAGACCGGCGCAAAGGAGAGAGCCTCGTGTCAACGGTGAACAGCTTTGGTGCAAAAAGCACCCTGACGGTCGGCAGCACCGACTATGAGATCTTCCGGCTCGACTCTGTCGAGGGATACCAGAAGCTCCCGTTCAGCCTCAAGGTTCTTCTTGAGAACCTGCTCCGCACGGAGGATGGCGCGAACGTAACCAAGGAACAGATTCAGGCGCTGGGTTCGTGGGATCCGTCGGCTGAGCCCGACACCGAGATTCAGTTCACGCCGGCTCGCGTTGTCATGCAGGACTTCACCGGTGTTCCCTGCATCGTTGACCTCGCAACCATGCGTGAAGCCGTGACCGATCTCGGTGGCGACCCCAGCAAGATCAACCCGCTCTCGCCGGCTGAAATGGTCATCGACCACTCGGTCATCGCAGACCTCTTCGGTCGTCCTGACGCCATCGAGCGCAACGTGGAGATCGAGTACGAGCGCAACGGCGAGCGTTACCAGTTCCTGCGTTGGGGCCAGACGGCATTCGACGACTTCAAGGTTGTTCCCCCTGGAACCGGTATCGTCCACCAGGTCAACATCGAGCACCTGGCTAAGGTCATCTACGACCGCACCAACGGTGGCGTGCTGCAGGCGTACCCCGACACCTGTGTCGGTACGGACTCGCACACCACGATGGTCAACGGCCTCGGCGTTCTCGGTTGGGGCGTTGGTGGTATCGAGGCAGAGGCAGCCATGCTCGGCCAGCCCGTCTCGATGCTCATCCCGCGCGTTGTCGGCTTCAAGCTCACGGGTGAGATCCCCGCAGGCGTGACCGCAACCGACGTTGTTCTCACGATCACCGACATGCTGCGTAAGCACGGCGTCGTCGGTAAGTTCGTCGAGTTCTACGGCGCTGGTGTTGGTTCCGTGCCGCTGGCAAACCGCGCCACCATCGGTAACATGTCGCCGGAGTTCGGTTCGACCGCCGCAATGTTCCCGATCGACGACGTCACCCTCGACTACCTGCGCCTGACGGGTCGCGACGAGCAGGCTGTTGACCTCGTCGAGGCATACGCCAAGGAGCAGGGACTGTGGCACGACGCCGCGAACGAGCCCTCGTACTCCGAGTACATGGAGCTCGACCTGTCGACGGTTGTTCCCTCGATCGCTGGCCCGAAGCGCCCGCAGGACCGCATCCTGCTGTCGGAGTCGAAGGCTCAGTTCGAGAAGGACATCGTCAACTACGCGACGCCTTCCACGAGCGACGACATTGTCGACCTCGAGTCGAAGCACTCGTTCCCGGCATCTGACCCGGGCGCGACGCCCGGCGAAGAAGAGGCAACGACGCGTCCGGTACACATCAACAGCGGCGCTCCGGTACACGCGTCGAAGCCGGTTCACGTTCAGACGCCCGATGGCCTGAGCTACACGCTCGACAACGGTGCTGTCACGCTCGCCGCCATCACCTCCTGCACCAACACGTCGAACCCGTCGGTCATGCTTGCTGCTGGCCTCTTGGCTCGCAACGCGCTGGCTAAGGGCCTGAAGCAGAAGCCGTGGGTTAAGACCACGCTCGGCCCGGGCTCGAAGGTTGTCACCGACTACTACGAGAAGTCGGGCCTCGACAAGTCGCTTGAGGGCCTCGGCTTCTACACCGTCGGCTACGGCTGCACGATCTGCATCGGTAACTCCGGCCCGCTGATCGAAGAGGTTTCGGCAGCTATCAACGAGAACGACCTCGCCGTTACGGCAGTCCTCTCGGGCAACCGTAACTTCGAGGGTCGCATTAGCCCCGATGTGAAGATGAACTACCTCGCCAGCCCGCCGCTGGTGGTGGCATACGCTCTCGCCGGTACGATGCACTTCGACTTCGAGACCGACGCGCTCGGCCAGGACGCCGACGGCAACGATGTCTTCCTGAAGGACATCTGGCCGTCGCCGGAAGAGGTTCAGGACGTCATCGACACCTCAATCTCGCGTGAGCAGTTCATCAAGCAGTACGCCACCGTTTTCGAAGGCGACGACCGCTGGAAGAACCTCCCGACGCCGGACGGCGCCATCTTCGAGTGGGACGACGCATCGACCTATGTTCGTAAGGCTCCGTACTTCGACGGTATGAAGATGGAACTGACCCCGGTCAAGGACATCACGGGTGCACGAGTTATGGCTACGCTGGGTGACTCGGTTACGACCGACCACATCAGCCCGGCCGGTAACATCAAGGCCGGTACGCCTGCGGCTCAGTACCTCACCGAGCACGGTGTGGCACAGAAGGACTTCAACTCCTACGGTTCGCGCCGTGGTAACCACGAAGTCATGATCCGCGGAACCTTCGCGAACATCCGCCTGAAGAACCAGCTCGTTCGCGCCGTCAACGATGGTGTTGAAATCGAGGGTGGCTTCACGCGTGACTTCACGCAGGCCGGCGGCCCGCAGTCGTACATCTTCGACGCATGCGAGAACTACCAGGCAGAGGGCACCCCGCTCGTTGTCTTCGGTGGCAAGGAGTACGGTTCGGGTTCATCCCGTGACTGGGCGGCCAAGGGCACGAGCCTGCTCGGTGTCAAGGCTGTCATCACGGAGAGCTTCGAGCGTATCCACCGCTCCAACCTCATCGGTATGGGCGTTGTGCCGCTGCAGTTCCCGGCTGGCGAAAGCTGGGCATCGCTCGGCCTCGACGGTACCGAGATCGTTTCGATCACGGGCCTGGAGAAGCTGAACGAGGGCGTTACCCCGAAGACGGTCACCGTTACCGCAGCCCCGAGCGAGTTCTCGCCCGCTGGCAAGGAGACGGTCACGTTCGAGGCAACCGTTCGTATTGACACGCCCGGTGAGGCTGACTACTACCGCAACGGTGGCATCCTCCAGTACGTGCTGCGTTCGCTGGTCTAAGTAACCTGAACAATTCGCCCCTGATCCGCTGTGCGGGTCAGGGGCGAATTGCGTTGTGCAGCGTCAGAATCAGCTGTATGTGCGGATGAGCTCAAGCGCGCGCTCAGCAACAGCGGTTTCCCGCTCAGACAGCGAGGCGATGACCGTGTGCATGCGTTCCACCCGGTTACGCCATTCAGCACCACGCTGCTGGCGGCGGGGGAGCGACTCCAGCTCTTGCACTTCGCGCCACGCCGTGAGCAGCATCATTTCGTAGAGCCGTTGGTCTGCTTCGGCTGCCTTTCCGCCGTGCCCGTCGGTGATGCCCAGTACGGCGACGGTGTCGAGCTTCGACAGATCCAGCCCCAGCGCCAGCTTGTTGAGCTCTTGCTTCAGCTCGCGGAGCGCGCCACGTGCCTTGCGGGTTCCGGCGCCACGCCGCACGAGCTGCGCAAGCGACCATCCGGCAATCACAAGCACTTGGGCTGCCGTCCACGTGGCAATCGTGACGGTCCAGAACAGCGCGCTTGGCGGGAGCGTTTGCTTGCGAAAGTTGTTGTATTCCATTTCGCGGCCGAGATCAGTCATTCGAGAGGCGACGACTCCGCCAACATCAACCGACGATGTGCCGTCAGGCTGATTAAACATTCTCGGTTCTGATGCAATGAAGTAGTACGCACCGAGCCGCGAATCGACTCCCGTGCTGAGCGTTCCCGTGAGGGGCAGCCCGGCGCCCAACGTGTCGTCTTGAGCAATCCAAATGGGCAATATCGCGTAGCCGGGGCGAACATCGCCGGTGACGTCGTCAATCGCGTCGGGATAGCTGGCCGCGATGTCGGACTTGATGCGAGGGTACGTGTCGAGCAGATCGAGGTAGTCGATGCGGATCGTGTCTTCGAATTCGTCGTGCGGCCGCGAATCGACGTAGTCCTCGAGGGGCAGCAGTGCGACGATCAGGTCGACACGCTCGGGCAAGAGTGCTGCGTCCGTCGACGACGTGTGGCTTTCCATCCTGTCACGGACGTAGTCCAGTGTCAGCGTGTCGATATTTGCCGGGCGGTCGACTGGGGCGGCGTCACCAGCGTATTCCGGCAAGAGCGCAGGGTCACCATAGATGCTCAACGACGCCAGTGGTTCGGTTCCGGTGAGGGGTCTGCCGTACGTCTTGTCAGAGGCCTCCATGGTCGCCACCGCAACGCTGCCGCTGATAAGCGCAACAGCGATCGGGACCACAACAGCAACGGCAATCCCGGCACTTTCCGCGTTGAGTTGTCGCGTCCACACCACGAACTTATTCGATGGTTCCGTCTGTACTGCGGAACCATCGATCGCCTCGAGAAGGAGGAGTACACGTTCTGCATGGTGCGTGGGCATCGTCGCGTCGCTATTGGCAAGGTCGAGCGAGGCGCGGAGCTCAGACATGTTGCTCAGGGCGCCACCGCTGGCGGCCTGCGCCCGGTTCTTCATGCGTCCCGCAATTGCGGTTGCTGTGATCTTCGCGGTGAGGCTGCGACCTGCCTGCCGACCCAGGCGCTTGTCGATCCGTTTGAGCGTGGTGATGAGGTGCTGTTCGACCTGTTGCCACCGTCGCATGAGATCGGCGTGCGCAACGATCGCAGCCGGAGTGCTGTCGTTTCCGAAGGCGGACTCTGCCTCGTTCACGAGTGCGAGCAGATCACTTCGGTGATGGCCCAGTGTCTTGATTTCGTGGCTCGTGATGCGGTCGGAGCTTTTCACAATCTCATCGAGAGCCAACGTCGTGGCGAGCGCGACCTGCCCGAGGATGTCGCCTCCGCCGGTGTGTCCGACGCGCAAAGATGATGCGGCAATGAGGGCGTTCGTGCGCCGCCATAAAGCATCGGCGCGAGCAACAAACTCATCGAGAGGCATCGCCTCGGTCGGCTTGCCGCGCTCGTGAACAGGGGCTCGTGGATCAAGAATCGCGCGGGTGAGCACTTGCTCTTCGTGGGCCAAGGCCAGGCTGTCTCGGCGAATTTCCGAGAGCTCGCTCGTCAGCTCACGCTTGATGCCTGCCGTGACCTTCCGCGCTGACTTATCTGTGGCGCGATCAAGCGCAGCACCCGCGATGAGTACCCGCGCCCCGAGCAGATCGAGTTCCAGCACAACGCGGGCAAGGCGGAGTCGTGCCCGAGAAAAGGCGCGCTTGCGTGCCCGCTCGCGAGCAAGATCCCGTGCCCACAGCACCATGATCAGAATCGCGAAGAGGAGTGGAATGAGGGCGATTGAAATCCAGAAGACGGGGGACCGTTCGCCACCGTCAAATTCGCTGATTGCCGCCGTCGTGGCCGCACCGACGACAGCGGAAGGGCCTTGACCCTGCGACAGATTGTTGACAAGCGTCTCCCGGATGTCAGATGCCGCGCGGTGGTAGGGCATCCAATCGTCAAGATCGGCGAGCTTCGCGACGGCCACTCGGCGAGTGTCGGGCAACACCAGATCGATATCTTCCTCATCAAAACCCACAGACAGCATGACATCGACGCCAGCGGGCAGTTCGCCCTGGTCGTATTCATCCCAGGTCAGCTCACGCTCGACGACCATGACAGTGAACGGCTCGTAGCTGTAAGCCGGAGCGACGGCCTCCACCGATTCTTGCGTGATGCCATACGGCAGACCGTCTTCGATGACGAAGGTGATGGCGTGTTCCGGCTGTGCGACAATGTGCGTTTGTGCGACCTGGCCCAGACCCGCGGCGATGGCTGCGAGCGCGAGGGCTGTGACCGGAGCCACCCACGGGAGGCGGCGCCAGAACGTGGGCTTGTGTTGCTTGTCAGCCATCCAGCCATCCTACGTACCGAGGCGTACAGCGCCGGTACTGCGCTCGCCGAACCAGCCGTGGTTCACCACTCGTTGCGGTGCTCGAGGAGTAGACTGAAAGTTCGTTGCGGGTAGACCCAGCCCGCCGGAAGGAGGACCCGGATGGCTTTGCTGCCTCACCTGACCGGGCCGCGCGATCTTGACAAGCTCAGCATCGCTGAACTCAAGCAATTGGCACAGGAGATTCGAGATTTCCTGGTAGAGAACGTTTCCCAGACCGGTGGCCATCTTGGGCCGAACCTTGGCGTCGTTGAAATGACGATCGCCATGCACTTGGTGTTTGACTCGCCCAACGACCCCTTCGTCTTCGACACCGGACACCAGTCCTACGTGCACAAGCTCCTCACCGGTCGTCAAGACTTCTCCAAGCTGCGCTCGCGCGGCGGCCTGGCCGGCTACCCCCAGCGTTCCGAGAGCCCGCACGACGTTGTGGAGTCCTCACACGCATCGAGCTCGCTGAGCTGGGCTGACGGGATCTCCCGTGGCCTTACCCAGACCGGTCGCGCCGACCGCCACGTTGTCGCCGTCGTCGGCGACGGCTCGCTGACCGGTGGCATGACCTGGGAAGCCCTCAACAACATCACCGACGACAACGACCGCAACCTGGTCATTATCGTCAACGACAACGGCCGCTCGTACGCCCCCACAATTGGCGGCATGTCGCGCTACCTTAACCGTGTGCGCACCGCGGCTCCTTACAAGACGCTGCACCGTGGTTCCGACCGCCTCTTCCGCGCCTTTGGTCCAGTTGGCCGCGCCTTCTATCGTGGTGTTCGTGGCGGCACGCACGGCTTCCTGTCGCGTTTCACAAATAACGTGGCCCTCTACTCGAACCTTGACATCAAGTACCTCGGCCCGGTTGACGGTCACGACATGGAAGCCATGATCGAGACGCTGCGCCAAGCGAAGTCGTACGGCGCGCCCGTGCTCGTTCACGCGATCACCGAGAAGGGGCGCGGCTACCAGCCCGCGCTCGACGACAAGGCCGACCAGTTCCACGCCGTCGGCAAGATTGACCCGGAGACGGGGGAGACCCTCGGAACCTCGGGTACCGGCTGGACGGACGTCTTCTCTGAAGAATTGGTTGCGGTTGGGCAGGAGCGCTCCGACGTCATCGCGATGACGGCGGCCATGTCGCGCCCCACGGGCCTCGCCCCATTTGCCGAGCGCTTCCCTGACCGCGTGTACGACGTTGGTATCGCCGAGCAGCACGCGGTCACGAGCGCCGCTGGCATGGCCTTCGGCGGGCTTCACCCGGTCGTGGCGATCTACGCGACGTTCATGAACCGCGCGTTCGACCAGGTACTGATGGACGTCGCGCTGCACCGCGCGGGCGTGACATTCGTGCTTGACCGGGCCGGCGTGACGGGCCCTGATGGCCCGAGCCACCACGGCATGTGGGATCTCGCGATGCTCCAGATCGTGCCACACATCCAGATCAACGTGCCCCGCGACGCTACGCGTTTGCGCGAGGCTCTGCAGGAGGCCGTGGCCGTCGATGACGCGCCGACCGTCATTCGCTTCCCGAAGGGCGACGTCTCACCCGATCTGCCCGCACTGGAGCGCGTCGGCGGCGTCGACATTCTGCACCGCGGAACCTCCGAAGACGTTCTGCTGGTTGGTATCGGCCCATTCGCGCACCTCGCGATGGAGGTCGCCGAGCGGCTTACGGCTCAGGGCATCGGCGCGACGGTGGTTGACCCGCGCTGGGTCATCCCGGTACCGCAGACGGTCGTTGACCTCGCAGCACGTCACCGCCTCGTGATTTCGCTGGAAGACGGCATCCGTGTCGGAGGCGTTGGTACCCGCATCCGTCAGGTCTTGCGTGAAGCCGGCATCGATACTGCGGTCGACGAACTGGGTTTGCCGGACGAATTCATCGACCACGCAACGCGCAACCAGATTCTGGAAGACGCTGGGCTCACCGCCGCCAAGATTGCGCAAGATGTGACCGCCCAGGTGCTCGGTGTGCGTGTGCCTGTCGCACGTCAGCACGCCGATGGTCAGCTCTGGACGGGCCAGATCGCGGCGCAAACCGGCCCCACCGGACTCACGCGTTAACGCGAGCCGCCAGGGCGAGCGCAACCACAGTGCTGTTGATGAGACGGCACCGGCGTTCAGCATGCCTCGGGCATTGTTCGGCAGAACACCAGAATTCTCGGGCTTCGTCGACATAGGCTGATCATGACGAGATTAAGGGGACCGTCATGACTGATTCAACGAACGAACCGTCGCGCCCAGAGCCCGGAACACCGGGCGGGGAGATTCCGCCGCGTCCACCGCTGCCAGATGCACCGGGAGCGCCCAGTGCTCCGGATGCGCCCACCGTGCCGTTTGGTGCACCGCCTGCCGGTTACGGCACGCCACCAGCCGGGTACGGCACGCCGCCGGCCGGCTATGGCCAACCGGTAGCTCCATACGCGCAGGCGCCCGGGGCCTACGGCCAGACGCCCGAGTATGGTGCGCAGAACCCATTTATTGCTCAGCAGCCGAGCGCAGAGCTTCCGGCTCTTGCGGCGAGTCCCTACCCGGCGCCGCCAAAGTCCAAGAAGAAGTGGCCGATGGCACTCATCGCGATCGTGGCCGGGCTTGCGATTGCCGGTGCATCGGTGGGCGTCACGCTCATGCTGACGAGTACGCCGGCGCCCATCATTGACTACGAACCGTCACCGAGCGTTACCGAGAAACCGACGCCGTCGCCCGAGCCTACGACAGCCAAGCCGACGCCGACGAAGACACCGAAGCCCACGCCGACGGCATCTGCGAAGCCTACGCCGCAACCGACAATAACGACCAAGCCGTCACCGGAACCCACAGCGTCGATTCCGCCGCAGCCAGACCCAGACTCCGGCTCAGCCGATGTTCCGGACCGCTCTGGTGTGACCGTCTCCGCCAGCACCGTGCGCGGCCACATCGAGAGCGTGTTGAAGGAATACGACCAGCTCGACGCGAGTGGCGAGCTGTGGAAGAAAATTCCTGACACCGAGGCCAATACGTACGCCTACCTCGCGTTTCGCTACCTCGTTACTGACCTGAAAGCGGCGACCGCGTTTGGCGTCGATAACGAGGCTGCGACGGAGTACTGGAACAAGGTCATCGACTACGAGAAGAAGCTCCTGACGCAGAAGCCGCTCGGCACCGATGTGACGATTGAAACGAAGAAGACGTACTTCCACTACGACGGAACCACCGGTGAAGGTGAGTACAAGCAGCGGTAGTTCCGCACAGCAAAGCGGGCCGCCTCCACCGGGAGACGGCCCGCTTTTTGCTTGCGACTTACCGGTTCGCGATACCGCGGATCATCGGCTCGTGGAACGAACCACCGAACGCGCGCTGCGAAGCACCCTCGCGGTCGAGGTACGGGCTTGCGCCACCGTCGATGAACGGCCAGCCCGCGCCAAGAATGAGGCACAGGTCGATGTCTTCGACCTCGGGCACAACACCCTCGTCAAGCATGAGCTTGATCTCCTGTGCGAGGCCATCCTGCACGCGCTGCAGAATCGTGGCGTCATCAGCGGGCGTGGTGCCGACAGCACTCTTGACAACCTTTTCGGCTGCCTTCGTGAAGCCGTTCACGCGACCACCCTTGTCCTTCTCGACGACGGCATCCAGCTCTGCCAGAGCGTGGAAGTTGTCGTTCGCGTAGAAGCGCTCGGGGAAAGCACGCACCATCGTGTCTTGCACGTGTGCGGCAACCTTCCAACCGACGAGGTCGATGAGCTGGAACGGTCCCATCGGCAAACCGAGTGGCGCAAACGCCTTCTCGACCTTGCCGATCGGCGTGCCTTCGTAGACGGCGCGAGCAGCCTCACCCATGACCTTGGCCAGCAGTCGGTTCACCACGAAGCCGGGAGCGTCAGCGGTGAGAACACCGTTCTTGCCCAGGTTCTTCGCGACAACGAATGCCGTCGACAGAGCAGCGTCGTTGGTCTGCGGCGTCTTCACGATCTCGATGAGCGGCATGACCGCGACCGGGTTGAAGAAGTGGAAGCCGACGAGACGCTCGGGGTGAGCGAGCTTCGAGCCGATTTCTTCGACCGAGAGCGACGACGTGTTCGTCGCGAGGATGGCGTCTTCCGCAATGATCTTCTCGATGTCGCCGAAGACCTGCTGCTTAACGCCAACCTCTTCGAAAACAGCCTCAATCACGAAGTCGCAGTCAGCGAATTCGCTCTTGTCCGTGGTTCCGCGAACCAGCGCACGCAGCTTGTTGGCGGTGTCGCCATCGAGGCGACCCTTCTCCTGCAGCTTGCCGATCTCAGCGTGAATGTACGAAACGCCCTTGTCAACGCGAGCCTGATCGAGGTCGGTGATGATGACCGGAACCTGCAGGCGCCGCACGAACAGCAACGCGAACTGGCTGGCCATGAGACCAGCACCGATGATGCCAACCTTCGTAACCTTCTTGGCAAGAGCCTTGTCGGGGGCGCCGACAGGGCGCTTCGCGCGCTTCTGCACGAGGTCGAAAGCGTACATCGACGCTGCGAACTGGTCGCCCGTGATGAGTTCAGTCAGCGCTGCATCTTCACGCTCGAAGCCCTCGGCCTTGGTTCCGCCCTTGGCTTCCGACAGCAGGTCGAGTGCCATGTACGGCGACTTTGGAACGGTGCCGATCTTCGACTCGAGCATGCCGCGCGCCATCTTGATGGCGATCGGCCACTTCGTGAGGCGTTCGATCTTGCCGGGCTCGTTCTTACGAACGACCTTGGTCTTGCCGGTCAGCACGCTGTCGGCCCACGCGAGTGAGTTCTCGAGGTACGTCGCGGCCGGGAAGATCGCGTCCATGATGCCGAGGTCGAAC
>CANNEP010000038.1 GCA_947503655.1 uncultured Microbacterium sp. | reverse complement strand
GGCCGGGCAGTGGTTCATCAGGCGGGCGATCGCGGGCCAACACCGCGTCCAACCCGCCGAATTCGGATCGGCGGCCCCCGTCGCCACCCTCAACTTCCCCGGCCACAGCTCCACCGTCGCGGCCCGCACGGCACGACTCTGCCCGCCGACGCGGCTACATCACACTCCCCAGCAACGCGTACCCGATACGCCAGTAGATTTCCGGACCGTCGGTACGCCATCGCAAAGGTTCGACCGTCGCGACCCCGCCCCAGCAGCCCCGTCAAAACCTGGCCGCCGTATCCCAGCCGATTCGACTCAGTCGATCCGTTTCGTCTCGGGCGCTACGCGTCCTCGCTCAACGGGTGAAACCGGGCACCAAAAATACCTAGAAGCGAACCATCGCCTGCATGACGATCCAACCGATGATGGCGATCGCGACGATGAGAACAGACGCCCAATTGACGCCACGACGCAGACGACGACCACCAGAGGCGACACCCTTCGGCCCGAGATAAGGGTTCGGCGGACGAGAACCAGAAGGAACAGCATGCGCTGCCTGCGCGACCGTCACGCCCATCGCGGCACCGACGTTCGGCTGGTACCCCGCACCACCCGAGGCATCGCCCGGCACCGCACCAGAACCAGGCACCCCGGCAAACGAAGCCGGACCCGTGGTTCCTTCCAGACGCAACCGATCATCACGCCAGCGCTCCCACTGATCGACCTTCGTCAGGAACGAATCGATCACCGAATACATCCACGCCCACATGCGCGGTTCGAGCGTCACGAGATTGCGCTTCGAATAGAAATACACCCAGTCATCGATGATCTCGACATCAAGCTCGGCGGCATTGTCAATGAAGCGCACCATGACATCCGGCGTGAACAGATACAGCGCATCACGCTCGTACCCCGACGGGCAGTACAGCCGGAAATACCGGTTGAAATCACCCTCGAGACTGAGACTCTGATCCTTGTCGAAATGAATCGGGAGATTCGAACCAAAGAATCCGTTGTTGCCCTCGGCATCAAGCACGATATGCGGCAGTAGATTCTCCAAACGCACCGCGATGTAACCCCAGTGGTGCGTTTGCTGCGACTTACCCGACCCGGTCGTGTACTGATAGTTGCCGAACTCCACGGGCCGCACCGACGTCGTACGCAACACACTCGTGTGTACGCGACCACTGCCGACATCGAACAGCATGCCGTTGTACTTACTCGTGTGCTTGCCGACGAAAGCCAGGCCATTCGCCTTCGCGAACGCCCACAGATGCAACGACTGGTTAAAGTTTGCGCTGTAGACGAGCCACGAAATCGTGCCCACAACCACCGCGCCGACCAACGCGAACACAATCATCGAAACCACGGCACTGCCGCCATGGCTCATCACACCGCCGAGCATGAGGCCCGCGAAGCCACCGAACAACAGCCCGCCAACACCCCACAGCAGCGCATTATTCGTCGGTGCTTCCGGCGTCTTACGGAATTCTGCGGTCCATTCCGGGCTGATCGGGCCGGTCAAAAGTTCTGGATGCAACGGGCCGCGAGCCCAGCGTTGATCACGTGTCATGTGTGTCCCCCTACGATCCGATCGTAGTCACCCACCTGAAAATCAGCCGTTGATTGTGTCCGCGTCGGCCGTCAACAAAGCCCCGGCCGGCAACTCCCACGCTTCCAACCGCTCATCGGCAAGGAGCGCCGCAATCAGCTCAGCACTGCCCCCGACGACCGTCGAATCCCAATCAATTTCACTCACCACGATCCACGCCTCATCGGCCGGCCACAGCAGCGCCGGGCTGTGCGTGCGCGACGTGTGATGCGGATCCTGCCAGAGCACCGACTCCTGCCACGTCGGGTACGCAAACACTCCGGGGGACGCAGAAAACAACACGTACTCCCGGCCCGGCAACTCCAGCCGTGGCCCCCGCGACACATCGTCGGCGACGATTCCCGGTTGCCACACCTCCTTGCCGTACGGATTGTTCATCATCGACTTGCGAATGCGCGACAAAAACGACGCGTGCGGCGTCTCACCACCCGAAGCGCTATCGATCGGACGCAAAGACCCGACCAAATCGCCCCACCCCGCCCACACCGCCGCGAAACCCGAACGCGGAGTCGAGGTGTGCTCGACCGCCGTCTGCACGATCGCCGCGAGCAGTTCCGGCTCCAAGAATCCTTGTTCGCCACCCGTGTATTCGGCCCCATCCGGCCCCAACGCGTCCTGATACGGTTCCGCAGCCGCCGTCAACGCATGCCACTGCGCCAAAGCGTGCATCGTGGTTCCGAACGCCTCGGCCGTCTTCTCCCACGAAACGCGAGAGTCAACAAATTGCGCAATCACGCGGCGAGAGTCGTCATCCGACATCCGAGCGATGTCGTCGGCAGACGGAACCACGCCACCGGGCAGCGTACGCCGGGTGGCGGGATGAAAAATGCGGGCGTACGCCTCGAAATCCCGGGGAACGACCATGTGCATGGAGTGATCCTGCGTCCAGTCATCGCTGAGACGCGCCGCAATCCAGTCGGCCACCGCAACATCACTCTGCCAGTGCATGGCAACACTCTAGTGATGCAGGATGCGCAAAAAGATATCGCTTCGGCGTCTTTGCTAGCCATGCGCCCGAGCGACCGGTAGGTTCAGTAGTCACTCGAGAAGGTGCGTGAAAAGACGCATCAGGAGGGATTCACAGCAGAATGCAAAAATCACGAGGACGCCTAGCGGCGGTCATCGCGGGCGTAGCTGTCATGACTCTCGCACTGGGCGCATGTGCCCAGTCTGAGCGCGATGACACGGGTGGCTCGAACGGTGACGGCGGCGACAGCGGCATTGACAGCACGTTTGTTTTCGGTGCATCGAGCGACCCGGCCACCCTGGACCCGGCGTTCGCACAGGACGGCGAAACCTTCCGTGTCGCACGTCAGATCTTCGAAGGTCTTGTCGGCACCAAGCCCGGCACGGCAGACGCCGCCCCCCTGCTCGCAGAGAGCTGGGAGACCGCAGAAGACGGTCTGAGCACCACGTTCAAGCTGAAGGAGGGCGTCAAGTTCCACGACGGCGAACCCTTCAACGCAGAAGCCGTGTGTGCAAACTTTGACCGCTGGTACAACTGGGAGGGCTTGGCAGCGTCCGAGGCTCTCGGCTACTACTACAACAAGCTCTACAAGGGCTACGCATCCGACCCGTCGACCGCGGTCTACGAGTCGTGCGAACCCGATGGTGACTACTCGGTGACCGTGAACCTGGCGAAGCCCTTCGCCGGATTCGTGCCGTCGCTGAGCCTGCCCGCCTTCTCGATGCAGTCGCCGAAGGCGCTGGAAGAGTTCGGCGCTGACGACGTGGGAGGCACCGCTGAGGCGCCGACGATGTCGGAATACGGCAAGGGACACCCGGTCGGAACCGGTCCGTTCAAGTTCGAATCGTGGTCGCCGGGTGAGAACGTCACCCTGACCGCTAACGAGGACTACTGGGGCGACAAGGGTCAGATCGAAGAGATCATCTTCCGCGTGATCGACGACCCGACGGCTCGCCGTCAGGCACTCGAGTCGGGTTCCATCGACGGTTACGACCTCGTTGGCCCCGCAGACTCGAAGGCTCTCGAAGACGCCGGCTACAAGATGGTTTCGCGCCCGCCATTCACCATCCTCTACCTGGCGTTCAACCAGGCGATTCCTGAGCTGCAGAACCCGAAGGTTCGCGAGGCTATCTCCTACGCGATCGACAAGGACGCCCTGATCTCGCAGGTTCTGCCTGAGGGAACACAGAAGGCAACGCAGTTCATGCCGCCGGTTGTCAACGGCTACAACGAAGACATCACGACGTACGACTACGACCCCGAGAAGGCGAAGGCGCTGCTGGCAGAGGCCGGCTACACCGAAGCCAACCCGCTGAAGCTTGACTTCAACTACCCGGTCAACATCTCGCGTCCGTACATGCCAGACCCCGAGCAGATCTTCACGGTTCTGTCGACGCAGCTGAACGAGGTCGGAATCCAGACCACGCCGATTTCGAACGAGTGGGTTGACTACCTCGACCTCACCACCGGAACCAGCAACCACGGAATCCACCTCCTCGGTTGGACGGGTGACTACAACGACACCGACAACTTCGTCGGCGTCTTCTTCGGTCAGAAGGGCAACGAGTGGGGCTTCGACAACCCCGAGCTGTTCGCTGCCCTCGACAAGGCACGTGGCATCGCTGACCTTGACGAGCAGACCGCTCTGTACAAGGACATCAACGAGCAGGTTGCTCTGTTCATCCCGGGTGTGCCGCTGGCTCACCCCGCTCCGACGCTCGCATTCAGCGACCGTGTTGAGAGCTTCCCGGCAAGCCCGGTCAACGACGAGGTCTTCAACGAAATCGTCCTGACCAAGTAAGTCGGAGTGGTGGGGAGGTTCACGCCTCCCCACCACTAATCTCACAACACGGGAGTTTGCGTGCTGCGAACCATTGGAAAGAGGATCCTTCTCCTCGTCCCCACTCTTTTCGGATTAAGCCTTCTATTGTTTTTCTGGGTCCGCGCCCTTCCGGGCGGACCAGCCGTTGCCCTTCTCGGTGAGAAGGCAACACCCGAAGCTGTTGAGCGGATTAACGCGCTGTACGGCTTCGACCGCCCCATTTACGAGCAGTACTTCACGTGGATGGGTCGCCTCCTGCAGGGAGACTTCGGTAACTCCATCAAGACCGGTCGCCCGGTGCTTGAAGAGTTCTTCAACCGCTTCCCCGCCACCATTGAACTTTCCATCCTTGCCCTGATCTTCGCGGTCGGCATCGGTGTTCCGCTCGGTTACTGGGCTGCACGCCGCCACGGCAAGTGGAGCGACCACGCTGCTGTGGTCTTCAGCCTCATCGGCATCACCATTCCAGTGTTCTTCCTCGCGTTCATGCTGAAGTACGTTTTCGCTGTTCAGCTGGGTTGGCTGCCGAGTGACGGCCGCCAGAACCCGCGTATTGACGCGACACACGTCACCGGCTTCTACGTGTGGGACGGCATAATCACCGCGGAGTTTGACGCCGCGTGGGATGCGTTTGCGCACCTGATCCTGCCGGCTGTCGCCCTCGGAACCATTCCGCTCGCCATCATCGTGCGCATCACCCGCGCTTCGGTGCTGGAAGTGCAGAACGCCGATTACGTTCGCACGGGTCGCGCGAAGGGTATCTCGACGTCGACGCTGCGCGGACGCTTCATCATGCGCAACGCGATGCTCCCGGTCGTCACCACGATCGGTCTGCAGACGGGTCTACTGATCTCCGGCGCTGTCTTGACGGAGACGGTGTTTGCCTTCCCTGGTATTGGTTCCTTCCTCGCCACGGCCATCTTCACCAGAGACTTCCCCGTGCTCCAGGGCTTCATCATCTTCATCGCCATCGCTTACGCGCTCATCAACCTGCTTGTTGATATCTCGTACAGCCTGATCGACCCGCGCGTGCGCGTTCAGTAAGGAGGCTGACATGACTAACGCACTCCCCCCGCACCCGCAGCCTGAAGCGTCGACCGGCCTGCCCGAAACGGCCGTTGTTTCCACGACCGACAAGGAACGCACGGGCGGCTTCTGGCAAGACACCTTCCGTCGCTTGCGTCGCAACCCGGTCGCCTGGATCGGCGCCGCGATCGTCTTGATCTTCGTGATCATTGCGGCGCTCGCGCCGTGGATAGCGCCCTACCCCGAGACGGCACTTCCCGGCGCGAAGCACATCACGCCGACGCACATCCCGGGTCCGGGCGAGCTCCCCGAGTTCCCGCTCGGCCTCGACCGCTTCGGTGGCGACGTGCTCTCCAAACTCATTTGGGGTGCACGAGCATCGCTCATGATCGGTGTCATCTCGACCGCATTCGGTCTGCTCGGCGGCCTGCTGCTCGGCTTCTTGGCCGGCATGTTCGGTGGCTGGGTCGACAACGTGCTGATGCGCTTCGTCGACATTCTGCTGTCGGTTCCGAACCTGCTGCTCGCTGTCTCGATCGCCGCTATCCTCGGCCAGAGCCAGTTCGCGGTCATGATCGCTATCGGTGCCAGCCAGGTGCCGATCTTCGCGCGCCTGCTTCGTGCGTCGATGCTGCAACAGCGTTCGAGTGACTACGTGCTGTCGGCACAGACGCTCGGTCTCGGCCGGGGCCGCATCACGATGAGCCACGTGCTGCCGAACTCGATCGGACCGGTCATCGTGCAGGGCACCCTGTCGCTGGCCACCGCCGTTATCGACGCCGCAGCGCTGAGCTTCCTCGGTCTTGGTGGCGGTCGCCCGGAGACGGCTGAATGGGGTCGCATGCTGACCTACGCTCAGGCCGAACTCGCGATCGCACCGCAGCTCGCGTTCTTGCCCGGTATCTGTATCGCCGTCACGGCGCTCGGCTTCACCCTGTTCGGTGAATCCCTGCGTGAGGCCATGGACCCCCGCACCCGCGCGCGATAGAAAGTACTCACATGACTACCAATGAAGAATCGCGCACGCCGCTGTTGACGGTGCGAGACCTCGCGGTTGATTTCCAGACCACCGACGGCGTCGTGCACGCGGTCGAAGGTGTCGACATCGACGTGTATCCCGGTGAGACGGTCGCCATCGTGGGCGAGTCCGGCTCGGGTAAGTCGACGACGGCGATGGCCGTCATCGGCTTGCTTGCCAAGGGCGGAACCGTTGCCAAGGGCAGCATCACATTCGACGGTCGTGAGCTGGTCGGGTTGAGCGAAAACGAGCTCCGCAAGGTGCGCGGCAATCAGATCGGCATGGTTCCGCAAGACCCGATGTCGAACCTGAATCCGGTCGCCAAGATTGGCACACAGATCGCTGAGACCCTGCTCGCGCACGGTCAGGCGACGCGCCAGAACGTGAACCAGCGTGTTGTCGAAACGCTCACCGCCGCGGGCCTGCCCGACGCCGAGCGCCGTGCAAAGCAGTACCCGCACGAGTTCTCCGGCGGTATGCGCCAGCGCGCGCTCATCGCGATCGGCCTGGCCTGCCAGCCGCGTTTGCTCATTGCCGATGAGCCGACGAGCGCGCTGGATGTGACCGTGCAGCGCACGATTCTGGATCAGATTGCGACGATGACGCAGGAGATCGGAACCAGTGTGCTGCTGATTACGCACGACCTCGGGTTGGCAGCAGAACGCGCCGCCCGCGTCGTCGTGATGCACCGCGGACGCGTTGTCGAGCAGGGACCGGCGCAGGAGATTCTGAACAACCCGCAGCACCCGTACACGCAGGCGCTTGTGAAGGCCGCGCCGTCGGTCGCCGCGGCGCGGTTGCAACCGCAGGCGTTCGTTACCGAGCGTGCCGCTGATGAAACAGGTGCACCAGTCGACAACATTGTCGAGATCGAGGGCCTCACGAAGGTCTACCCGAAGCGCGGCAGCAAGGAAGACTTCTACGCCGTTAAGGACGTATCGCTATCGATTCCGCGCGGCGAGACCGTCGCGATCGTGGGCGAGTCGGGGTCGGGCAAGACCACGACCGCACGCATGCTGCTCAAGGTGATCGAACCGACCGCCGGTGTGATGCGCTTCGACGGCCAGGACGTCGCTCACCTGAGGGGCAAGGAGCTGCGGTCGTTTAGGCAGAAGGTGCAGCCGATCTTCCAGGATCCGTACTCAAGCCTGAACCCGATGTTCACGATTGAGCGCATCATCGCTGAGCCGCTGGAGTTCTACAAGCGCGGCAACTCGTCACAGCGCCGGGCCAAGGTACGCGAGCTCATGGACGCGGTGGCGCTGCCGACCTCGATGCTGCACCGCTATCCGTCGGAGCTTTCCGGTGGTCAGCGTCAGCGCGTCGCGATCGCGCGGTCGCTTGCCCTCGACCCCGAACTCATCGTGTGTGATGAGCCGGTGTCAGCGCTTGACGTGCTCGTGCAAGACCAAATTCTGCGACTGCTCGGCGACCTGCAGCGCGAACGCGGACTCAGCTACCTGTTCATTTCGCACGACCTCGCCGTCGTGCGCCTGATCAGTGACTACGTGTGCGTCATGAAGGACGGCGAACTGGTTGAAGCGGCCTCGTCGGAGGAGATCTTCACCAACCCCCGCGACCCCTACACCCGTCGTCTGCTCGCCTCGATCCCCGGCAACGAGCTCAAGATCGCGTAGTGATACGCCCCGACCTCCCGGTCGGGGCGTATCACTAGACCAACCGAAAACCTGCACCCCGCACGGTTTCGATGCGATCGGTGCCGATCTTCTGGCGCAAGTACCCGACATACACATCGGCGACGTTCGAGCCCGGGTCAAAGTCATAGCCCCACACGCGGCTCAGCAGCTGTTCGCGGCTGAGTACCTGCCCCGCGTGACGAATGAACTCCTCGGCGAGCGCGAATTCGCGCGCCGACAGTTCGACCGACGTCTCCCCTACGTGCACGCGGCGGGTGCGAACGTCGAGCGACAAATCTCGGTGCGAGAGCTCTTGCGAGACGACCTGATCCTGGTTCCGCATGCGCAGTCGAATGCGTGCCAGCAGTTCGTCGAACCGGAACGGCTTGCCCAGGTAGTCGTCGGCGCCCGCCTCGAGCCCCGCGACCGTGTCGTTGAGGTCAACGCGGGCCGTCAGCATGATCACTGGAATGCGGTTGCCAGAACCACGCAGCTCGTCGAGCACCGCGAAGCCGTCTTTGCCCGGCATGTTGATGTCGAGCACGAGCAGGTCAAACTCGCCGGTCTGCGCGAGCGCGAGAGCATCGGAACCATTGGTCGCGACCTGCGTCGCGAAGCCTGCGGCCCGCAGGCCCTTGCTGATGAAGCCAGAAATTCGCTCTTCGTCATCGGCGATGAGAATCGACGCCATGGGCGGGGGTCCTTTCGGGGTGGGTGAGGCGAGGTAGGGAGAGGTAAAAGAGGGAGCCGGGTCCGTTCGGTGGGTCGGTCACGCCCGCCGTGCCGCCATGGGCACGCGCGATGACATCGACAATGTTGAGGCCGAGGCCACTGCCGCCAGCCTCCGAGCGGTAGAAGCGCTCAAAGATCGTCTCGCGCTTCTCGAGAGGCACACCGGAACCATGGTCACGCACCCAGAGATAGACGGTGTCATCCTGCACGGTGCTGCCCATTTCGAGCTGGCCGCCGCCGTGCGTCACGCCATTTTGTGCGAGCTGGAGCAGCGCCTGCGTAACGCGTGCCGGGTCGACGGGAAAGACGACGTCGGCGATGGGGCCCGCCGTCACGGTTGCGCCCTCGATGCCCTCGGCCTTGCGGATGATCTGGTGCATGAGGTCGCTGGCGTCCACCGCAACGGGTGAAACCGGGGCGGGGCCATGCAAGCGCGCAGCCGACGCGAGATCCTGCACGAGCTGCGCCATGCGGTCGAGCTCGTCGATCGCGAGGTCTTGCGTGTCACGCACGTCGGCCGGGTCGAGGGGATCCATCACTTCGAGATACCCGCGCACGATCGTCATCGGGGTCTTCAACTCATGACCAACGTCGCTCACGAGCTGCCGCTGTGAGTCCATCGCAGCGTCCAGCCGATCGAGCATCGCGTTCATGGTTCCGGCCAGTTCTGACACATCATCCCGGCCGTGCACCGGCAGTCGCTCGCTCAGCGACCGCGCTGAAATGCGCTCCGCGGTGCGGCGCATGTGACGCAATGGTCGCAGCAGTCGCCCGGCGACGACCCACGCGGTGACCGCCGTCAGCGCCAACACGATGCTCGCAGTCACGACGTAGAGAACGGCCAGTTCGTTGAGCTCTTCGAGCTCGGCATTCACGTCGCACACCATCGTGAACAGCACGGTTTCGGGCGGAGGTGAGCCGGCCAGCGTGATCGGAATACCGACATACCGCCACGTGACGCCCTCTTCGGCGTACGTGCCACGGCGGGGTTCGCTATTGATCGTGGTTGTCAGGTGGTCGACGAATCCCGGGGCGTCGAGTAGGTCAACATCGAGCGGAACACCCGGAACCAGCGCAATACGGTCATTAACAATGCCCGCGGCACCCGTGTTGTCGTCGGGGCTCATCCGCTGCACGACGGCTTCGAGAGCCGCCGTCGCACTTGCCCAGGTTCCGTTCGGACCCTGCTCAACGATGAAGCGCGCCGACTCGAGATTCGCCTCGAGACGTTCGTCAATCTGCGTGAGAACCTTGCCGTGCTCGACAATGTAGAGCGTCGCGCCGACAGCCATGAGCCCGACAGCTGCGACGAGGGTAATCGTCGCGACGATGCGGGTGCGCACCGAGACGATGCGCCGGCGCTTGGCTGTCGTGCTCACACAGCCAGTATGGCGACTTTGCCGAGGTCAGTGTTGGGGAGCATAAGAGAGTTCTTATTCTTATGCCGCGCTTATTCGGGCGTGGTCAACTGGTGTCATGACACATGTGAGTGCCGAAGCCGCGTTGTTGCGCGACGCGCTGGAGACTGACTCCGAAGAGGAGTTCTCGCGCGAACCACTGGGCAACGGAACCGTGGCGGGCTTTCGCGTGACTGAGGGCGACCGCACGTTGGCCGTTTATGTCGATACCTCCGGCATTGCCGTGGAGGCAGAAACGGGGCTCGCGCAAGAGGGCGTCGGCCGTATCTGGACGCACCCCGCCGACCCACACCTGCCAGCCCTCGCAGCCGCAGCTTTTGGTTCCGCCGCGCAAACGTTGCTGGCACGCCTCGACATTGCAGGCGTTGAAGCGCCGGAAATGGTGGCGTATCGCCCCGGGCGCCGAGCGGTGCTGAAGGTTCAGACCGCCGAGGGCATGCTGTGGATCAAGATTGTGCGGCCGCGACACGTCGAGCGCATCGTCGCCGCCCACCGCGCCCTGCGTGACGCGCGGGTGCCGAAAGTGCGGGCGTGGTCGCCGACCGGGCTGCTGGTGATTGACCAGGCCGAGGGCACTCCCGCGACGCATGCTGACTGGACTCCCGCCGGGCTGGTTGACGCCGTTGAGCGCGTGCGTGTGGCCATCGGCGCGACCCCGACCGATCAGCGCACCCGCAGTGCCGCGCTGACGCGAGTTGATTGGTATGCCGATCGGCTGGCATCGTTGGACGCTGTGTTTGGTGAACGGGCGTCAGCGCTGCGCGCGGTGTTGGCGACGACGCCAGCGTCTCGCGAGACCACGGTGCATGGCGACCTGCACTTCGGACAGCTGTTTATGAACGCGGATGCTTCGGAGATCACCGGTCTCATCGACGTCGACACCCTCGGCCGCGGCGATGCGGCGGAAGACCCGGCAGCATTCGTGTCGCACGCGGTGGCGTCGTGGGCGCTCGCGGTAGATTCTGCGCCGAGTGCCGTGCGGCGTCTGGCCGATCTGGTTGCCACGGCGGGTGAGCGCTGGGGCCGTGACCCCGCGGTGGCCGGGCGCACGGCTGCCCAACTGCTCGGACACACCACGAGTGCCCTCGAGAGCGGGCATCGTGAGCGCGCCGAACGGTTGCTGGTCGAGGCCGAGGCGTGGACGAGTCGCGTAGGAATATAAGAACACTCTCAAGAATGACTTTTGCGCGGCTTACACCGGGCGGGCATGCTGGGTACAGCTCGAACAAGGGGATGAAACGATGGCAGCGAAAAAGTGGGTCATGTACGGCGTGAGCGGTGTGCTCGGGCTGGGCGTGCTCGCCGGCGCTGCGTCGCTCGCGGCATCCGCGATGGAACTCCACACCAACGACGGCAACGTCCTTGATGGCGGTGGCGTCGACGCCGGAACCATTGTCACGGTTGATAAGAATGGTTCGACGCAGTCTCCGAAGCCGACGCCTTCTGTAACGCCGTCGCCGTCCGTGACACCGACGCCCGGCGCGGGCACGGGCGGTCCGGCCCCCGCGCCCCCCGCACCAGCGCCCCCGGCACCGGCACCGGCACCCGCGCCCCCGGCACCCGCGCCCCCGGCGCCCGCGCCGGTTCCAGTCGACCCGGCCAGCCCGATTTCGGTACCGTCCGCCGACAGCGTCGACTAGGTGACAAGACCCCGGTTCGCCGGGGTCTTTTCTTTTGCCGCGAAGCTCCACAGGGATGGATTTCGATGAATCTCACAGTTTCTTGCATAAGTTTTCACGCCCGTGGGATGTGATAGATCCCCGTGATTCCGCGGAATTTCGGGCCCGATACGCGTCTACCTAAGGTCTCAGATGGAAACATAAGGCGCGTCTCACGATTACCTATGATCGCGCTTAGACCCAGCGGGGAGAGTGGAATCACACAGCAAGGGACAGGGCCGAAAAGCCCGCAAGCAAGGAGATAGACAATGAACAAGAAGAAGTGGATCGCCTACGGCGTCACGGGCATCGTCGGACTCGGCCTGATCGCCGGCGGCGCCAGCGCAACGGCAGCATCGATGAGCCTGAACGACGATGACGGTCAGCAGATTCCTGGCGTTGACGTTCCCCAGGGCAAGTCAGTTCTCGATGGCGCGGTTTCCCTGCGCGTCACCGACGGTGCGGCTTCGGTTGTCACCGCGATCAGCGCATCGGTCTCGGCCACGGTCTCGGCCGCAACGGCCGCATCGGTTGCAACGCCGTCGCCCGTGACCGCCGTTTCGGCCCCGCAGGTTTCCGCCCCGACGGTTGCCTCGCAGGTTTCGGCTCCGACCGTAGCGTCAGCACCAGCACCGTCGCCCGTTTCGGCACCGTCGGTCCCGACCCCGCCATCGGCCCCGTCGGTAGCAACCCCGGCATCGGCCCCCTCGGTTCCGTCGGCTGCTTCCAACTGAAACGTCAAAACCGTCACCTTCGGGTGGCGGTTTTGTCGTTAACGCTACAAACCGAAAACCCCGCCGGTATCGATGGCCATCATCACAAGGCCAAACAGCGCATAGGCGAAAAGAATCGGAACCACCAACCACAGCCACCACGGATACCGCGCCTTCAGGCGGCGTCCCTCGTACGCGACGACGCGACGGTCGGGCGCGAGGGAACTCTCGACTGTCGAAGCGCCACGCGATTCGCGCCAACGCTCCCACTGATCGAGCTTCTCCCCCAGCGCGTTGATCGTGGTTCCGACGGCCTGCCAGCGTTCCGGATCAGCCTCCAACGAGCGCTTCGGTGAGTACAGATAGATCTCGTCGTCGATGATCTCGACGACCCAATCGTTCGGGCAGTACAGCGAACGTCTCATTGAAGTCGCCCTCGAGGCGCAGCTGCTGTTCGCGATCGAACTGTGCGCCGAGCCGGCCGTTCAAACCGAGGCCATCGTTGCTCTTCGCGTCGAGCACGATGTGCGGCAAGCGCCGATTGAGGCTCAGCGTCACGAAGTCGGTCATCGTGACCGAGCGGTTCTTGCCGGCACCAGTCTCCACCCGCAGCGTGCCGACCATGAGGTTGCGCGCACCCGGCGCCGCAAAACCCACACGCCGAGGGCGATCACCCCGGGATGCCGAGAATGGCGAGCGCCACCAGTCCGCCGAGCGCCCAGTTGGGCTCATCGTCCATCATCACGACGCCGATCACGATGCCCAGAGAGCTCGCGATCAGCGCTGATCCGGCATGCAGAACGTGATGCCAACCCGCACCCGGCAATACCTCGCGCGGAACGGTGCGCTTCGCCACCGTCGCGTACGCCCGCACATCACGCCGGTTCAGCCGCGCCGTCAGCGGTGTCGTATCAAACGGAATCTTCAACAACCCCACGATTACCGCCTGCCCCACACGCTACTCAAGTTCCGCTCCGTGCACCTTCCCATGGTTCCGGATAGCCGTCACGAGAGGAGGTAGGTAACGCGAGAGGAGGTGATTTCTCGCATAATCACCTCCCCCGGCGACAGATACCTCCCCCGTGACACAAACCCCGTGGTTCCGTCCCCAGAAACACCAAAAAATGGTTCCGGAACCATGGGCTGTGACCGGGGGAAAGTTACGCTCCGAGAGTTTGCTAGACTGTACAGGTTGTCTGGGCACTTCTGCGCCCGGGCACGTGCAACACACCCTCCTGCTGTGGGGAAAGTCCTCATAGCCGTTCAAGTCCGAAGGAGGTGGGATAGTGACGCACCAGTACGAACTCATGGTGATCCTTCACCCGGAGATCGACGAGCGCACGGTAGCCCCCAACCTCGACAAGTTCCTCAAGGTCATCACCGAAGCCGGTGGCACCATCGAGAACGTCGACATCTGGGGCAAGCGCCGTTTCGCATACGAGATCCAGAAGAAGAACGAGGGCATCTACGCCGTCGTCAACTTCACCGCTACGAGCGAAGCAACCAACGAGCTCGACCGCCAGCTGAAGCTGAGCGAACTCATCATGCGCACGAAGGTTCTGCGCGCTGAAGAGGCCATTGCACTCGTTGCTGCCGAGGCAAAGCGCGCCGAAGAGAAGGCCGCTCGCAAGCCCAAGGCCGCTAAGAAGGACGCGTAACGACGATGGCCGGCGAAACCGTCATCACCGTCGTGGGCAACCTCACGGCAGACCCCGAACTGCGTTACACGCAGAACGGCCTGCCCGTGGCAAACTTCACGATCGCCTCAACTCCGCGTACTTTCGATCGCCAGGCGAACGAATGGAAGGACGGCGAAGCGCTGTTCTTGCGCGCGAGTGTATGGCGTGAATTCGCCGAGCACGTTGCCGGATCGCTGACCAAGGGCATGCGCGTTATCGCGTCTGGCCGTCTGCGTCAGCGTTCGTACCAGGACAAAGAAGGCAACAACCGCACCGCTATTGAGCTTGAGGTCGATGAAATCGGCCCCTCGCTGCGCTACGCAACGGCACAGGTAACCCGTGCTGCCAGCGGCGGCGCAGGCTCTAACTTCGGCGGCGGCGCACCCCGTCAGCAGGTAGCAGAGGAGCCGTGGGCAACCCCGGGCTCTGCCGGAGCTGACGCATGGAGCGCACCTGGCGCCTACGGCGACGACACCCCGTTCTGATCTACGCGATCATCACAAACTGACTAAGGATAACCATGGCTGGAAAGTCGAGCGGCGACCGCCGCAAGCCGCGGAAGGGCGCTAAGAACGCCGCTCCCGCGAAGGCAATCCGCGTTGGCGTCATTGACTACAAGGACGTTGCAACGCTTCGCAAGTTCATCTCGGAACGCGGCAAGATCCGCGCCCGTCGTATCACCGGTGTTTCGGTACAGGAGCAGCGTCTGATTGCTAAGGCAATCAAGAACGCACGCGAAATGGCGCTCCTGCCCTACGCTGGCGCTGGCCGGTAAGGGGTACGAAGATGGCAAAGCTGATTCTGACGCATGAAGTCACCGGGCTCGGAAGCGCCGGCGACGTAATCGAGGTTAAGAACGGGTACGCCCGTAACTACCTCGTTCCCCAGGGCTTCGCCGTGGCATGGACCAAGGGTGGCGAGAAGCAGGTCGCATCGATCCGTGCTGCTCGTGACGCTCGTGCGATCCACAACCACGAAGAGGCTGTCGCACTGAAGAACGGTCTTGAGGGCACGAAGGTTCGCCTCACCGTCAAGACGGGTGGCGAAGGCCGCCTCTTCGGTTCGGTTAAGCCGGCCGATGTTGCCGACGCAGTCAAGGCTGCTGGTCTCGGTGACCTCGACAAGCGCAAGATCACCATCCCGGTGGCCATCAAGGTCGTCGGCGAGCACGAGGCTATCGTCCGCCTTCAGGACGAGCTCTCGGCAACGATCAAGCTCCAGGTTGTCGCAGCCAAGTAAGGCTCGATAATCAGGCCGCTCTCCTTCGGGAGGGCGGCCTTTTGCTTTTGGTGGTAACTTTCCTTCGCGTACTGAACCATGGGTGCGAGAGTCTGGGAGGGTGGAGGCGTCGACATCGCACCTCGGCATGAATAGCGCTCGCAACGCACGCAGCACACATCACGAAACGCAGCACGCATCACTCAAGGGGACACATTGACTCGCACCAGCTTCATTCGTAATCTGCTCAGCGTCGTGGCGGTGACGGCTACGGCGGCGCTCGCGCTGAGTGCCTGCACCGCGAGCAACCCAGAGCCGAAGCCGACGACCTCGAAGACGACAGATGCCGCTCCCCCGGCAACAATTCCATCCACGCCCGTGGGTGAACGCATGCAGACGATCGTCGACCTGCTCAACCAGGAGGCGGATCTCGCCGAGGCTGACCTCGAGGGCCTGTTCGACAGCACGTTCACCGACGCGGTGCCGCTACCCGACGTCGTGCAACTGCTCAACGTGCAGATTCGCCCGGCGCAACCCATCGTCATCACCGCATATGAAGGTTCCGAGACGCAGGCCGTCGCACAAGCGAGCGGATCCGTCGGTGAGCCGTTCGCGATCCAACTCTCCCTCACGAGCGAGGGTCTCATCGATGGGTTTGCGCTGACGCCAGCGACCATGCCCGACCCCGCACAGAGCCTCGGCGAGGTGCAGGAGCGCCTCGATGCCCTCGACTTGCAGTACACCGTGACCCGCACCGACCCTGATGGCACCAGCGCCGTGCTGCTCGAAAAGGACGCTGACAAGGCCGCCCCGATGGCATCGATGTTCAAGCTCTACGTGCTGCTCGCGGTGCACCAGCAGGTTGCGGCGCAGAAGCTCTCGTGGGACAACACGCTCGGCGTCACCGACGAGCTGCGGAGCCTCCCCAGCGGCGAACTCCAGAACGAACCGACCGGCACCGAGGTCACCGTGCGCGACGCCGCGATCAAGATGATCTCGATCAGCGACAACACCGCGACCGACATGCTCATCGATCGTGTGAGCCGCGGCGCGGTCGAAGCCGCCGTCGTGAAGGCCGGACACCACGATCCCGACGCGCTGCGCCCCTTCCTCACAACGCGCGAGATGTTCATGCTCGCCCTTGGCTCCGATGACGCCGTGCAACAGCAGTGGGCCGCGGCGTCGGTTGACGAGCGCCGCGCCATACTTGAGAACCTCACGATCGATCTCGACTCGATTGACCTTGCGAACATCTCGACTGACCCGTTCTGGCAGGAGGGCCTCGACTGGTTCGCGACGCCCAACGACGTGGCGGCAGTTCACGCCGCGCTCGCCAAGATTGACGACCCCGCCGTCGTCGAGGCTCTCACCACGAACCCCGGCGTCATGGTTGACGCTGCAACGTGGCCGCAGGTCGCTTTCAAGGGCGGATCATCGATGGGTGTGGTGTCTGGAAGTTGGCACGCTGTCGCAGACGACGGAACCACGCTGACGGTGGTCGTGATGGCCTCGGGTGACGACGCTGAAGCGGTGGCGATGGGACACATCGAGCTGTTTTCCCTGGTGACCGATATTTTCACCCTCGTCGGCACTGAGTAACACCCGAACCGCGAACAGACAACGCGTTAACAAACAACGACAGACGCGTGATTGGGAAAGAAATTGTAGGGGCTCGACAGGGTCTTCGTACAGAGGTTTTGAACCACACTTTGTGAGATTTGTCCACCGAATTGTGCACACCCGGGCGCGTCGCTCCACAACCTTAAATGTGAAGTTGAAGGGGATAGATTTCAGGGGTTGTGGATGCATTAAACCCCTGGTCGCAAAGAATAAATAGGGAAACGTTAGAAAAGTTATCCCCAGTTATCCCCAGGGGTTATCAACAAAATCGCCCGAGTTCTTCCCAACCTCTCCACAGAGTTATCCACAAGTGGACTTGCGGACCTTTTGACGGCTTGCCGCGGGCGACATAGCGTGGAGGCTCAGCCCCCTCACCCGTGCGCGCGTGATGCTCTCAGAGCCGCAATGTCGGAGGTTCGTGGTGGACTGCGATCCAGAGAAATCAGCGGCACATCTCTGGGTCATTGCGTTGTTGTGCCGCAATGAAAGGGGAGTGCTCCGTGTCGATTGCAGACATCTCAGACGAGCGCATGGGCGGTCGTCGAGAGGCTGAACGCACACCCCCGCACGACCTTCTGGCCGAGCAGTCGACCCTCGGTGGCATGCTCCTGTCCAAAGACGCCGTGGCCGACGTTATCGAGTCGCTGCGCGGCACCGACTTCTACGTGCCTAAGCACGAGGTCATTTACGAAGCGATCCTCTCGCTGTACTCGCACGGCGAGCCGACCGACGTTGTCGCCGTCACCGATGAGCTCATCAAGACGGGTTCGCTCCAGCGCGCCGGCGGTGCTGACTACCTGCACACGCTGACCTCGATTGTTCCGACCGCCGCCAACGCCGGGTACTACGCCGGCATCGTGAGCGAGCGCGCGCAGCTGCGCCGTCTCGTCGACGCGGGCACGCGCATCGTGCAGTTGGGTTACCAGGGTGAGGGCGACGTCACCGAGCTGGTGAACTCCGCGCAGGCCGAGATCTACAACGTCACCGGCGCGCAGACCGCCGAAGACTACGTACAGCTTGAAGTTGCCGTTGACGCCGCGCTTGAAGAGATTGAGGCCGCCCGCGGCCGAGATGGCTCGATGACGGGTGTGCCGACGGGCTTCCGCGGCCTCGATGAGCTCACGAACGGCCTGCACGGCGGTCAGATGATCGTAGTCGCGGCTCGTCCGGCTATGGGTAAGTCGACGCTCGCGCTCGACTTCGCCCGTGCCGCGTCGATCAAGCACAACATGCCGTCGATCTTCTTCTCGCTCGAAATGGGTCGCGCCGAGATCGCGATGCGCCTGCTGAGTGCCGAGGGTGGCATTCCGCTGCAGTCGATTCGTAAGGGTCAGCTCGACCAGCGCGACTGGACGACCGTTGCGGCGACCCGTGGCCGCATTAGCGAAGCTCCGCTCTACATTGACGACAGCCCCAACATGTCGCTCGTTGAGATTCGCGCGAAATGCCGTCGACTCAAGCAGCGCGAGGGTCTGCGCATGGTCATCATCGACTACCTCCAGCTCATGTCGAGCGGTAAGCGCGTCGAGTCGCGTCAGCAAGAGGTCTCGGAGTTCTCGCGTGCCCTCAAGCTCCTCGCGAAGGAGCTGCAGGTTCCGGTGATCGCGCTTTCGCAGCTAAACCGTGGCCCGGAGCAGCGTCAAGACAAGAAGCCCGCGATCAGCGACCTGCGTGAATCGGGCTCGATTGAGCAGGACGCCGACATGGTCATCCTGCTGCACCGTGAAAACGCGTACGACAAGGATGTTCGTCCGGGCGAGGCTGACCTCATCGTGGCCAAGCACCGTAACGGTCCGACGGCGACGATCGAGGTCGCGTTCCAGGGTCACTACTCGCGCTTCACCGATATGGCCGGCGGCGACCCCGGCTACGGCGGTGGGGGAGCACCAGCACCCTATGGTTCCGACGCTCCGCCGCCCTACGACGCTCCGCCTCCGTACGACGCCCCGCCGCCTTACGGCGCATAACGACGAAACCGCCCACCGGTGTGTGGGCGGTTTCGCGTTTTGTGGGGGCGGAACCACGGAACCGGGGGAGCGGAACCAGGGGAGCGGAACCAGGGGCAGAGGAGCTCCGCCGGGGGCTTTGACAGCATCGTTGTCGAGGGCTGCCGGTGTCCGGCCTGGCCGCCCGTGGCACTCTTGGTACGGTCGAGTATGCGCAACCGTACGCCCTGGAGCTCGCTGCCCTCGACCGTCACACGGTGGGTCGAAACGGAGCTGGGAGGGAGAGTCGTCGCGACCAAGGCGCAGGCGAACGGGTTCTCCTCGGGGTCCGCCGACCGAGTGGTGACCGACAACGGGCGCCGGGTCTTCGTGAAGACGATGTCACGCAGTCGCAATGCGGACACGTTGGAGCTTCACCGAAGAGAAGCGACAATCATGCGGATTCTCCCGACTGAGGTTCGGGCGCCGGCCCTGCTCGGAGTCTTCGATGACGGCGAGTGGATCGCCCTGATGCTGCAGGACATTGAAGGCGTGCATCCCGGCGGGAAGCACGGTGCAGACATACCCGCGGTGCTCGACGCGATCGCGGAGCTTCCGGAGGATACGGGCCGACTGGGCACCCTCCCGCGGCTTCATGACGAGCTGGCCGAAGACTTCAGCGGCTGGAGTCGCATCGTCGCCGACGGTGCGGATGCGACCCTGCCGTCGCTTGCCATCACGCTGCGCGACCGCATGGTTGAGGCCGCGGTCGGAGCGGCCGACGCTGTGGTCGGCGATCATCTGGTTCACCTGGATTGCCGCGCTGACAACATCCTGATTGATGGAGCGGGTGCGGTATGGCTCATCGATTGGCCGTGGGCGTCGATCGGTGCGCGGTGGTTCGACGGCGTCACCTACCTCCTCGATGTCGTGATGCGAGGAGAGCCCGTCGACGTCGACGAGTACCTGTGCCACTCGCTCTTCGAGACCCTGCGGGACGAGCAATTGGATGCCGTCCTCGCCGCCCTCGCAGGCACCTTCTATAACAACGCCCGACAGCCAGCACCCCCAAGCATGCCTACGCTCCGCGCGTTCCAGCGAGCCGAAGCGGACGCCGCCGTGGCCTGGCTCGCCCGCCGCTGGGCATAGCGTGGACAACAAGCCTCGCTTTCCAGCGGGGCGCCTGTGGACATGTCTCGTTTGAGATCGCAGTCCAGGCCTCGCCCGCGTGGACATCTCAGACCGGTCGCCACCGGATTGCGCGGATACCTCGATCTGCAGCGCGCCGTGACGGATCGGCGAATCCGATCGGTATCGCCCTACACGAAACGTCTGTTCGTGCATCATTTTCACATCGCGACCGCCGCTGACCTGGATGACGAGTTCATCGGCTGGCTCGGTGAAGCATATGCCGTCGGTGAAGGCCTACACTTGCGCTGACGATCGCATTCCAGCGGATACCGCAATACTCTCGTCTGGAGTGCCCGGGTGCGAGCGAGCTGCGGCGCCGAGCGCGTCGAAGACTTCTCAAGGTGAGACATGATGACACTGATCGATAACGCTGTCTACGTGAATGGGCAGCGCACGCCGAATCCAGCTGACCTGGACGAAACGTTCGAGCTGATGCGCGAACGCCAGGGCATGGCGTGGATCGGCCTGTACCGACCCACCCATGACGAGATTCGCCAACTTTCCACCGAGTTTTCGCTGCACGCGCTGGCCGTTGAAGATGCTCTCGCTGGACACCAGCGCGCCAAGCTTGAACGCTATGGCGACACGCAGTTCGTGGTGCTGCGCCCGGCCCGCTACCTCGACGATGTCGAAGAGGTCGAGTTCGGTGAGCTGCACGTTTTCGTGGGCCCCGACTTTGTCGTGACGATCCGTCACGCTGAATCGCCGAATCTCGCGAAGGTGCGCAAGCGCCTCGAGGCCACGCCCGACCTACTCGCGATGGGCCCCGACGCCGTGTTGTACGCGATTCTCGATGAGGTCGTCGACGAGTACGCGCCCGTCATCGCGGGCCTCGAGAACGACATCGACGAAATTGAAGACGAACTCTTCGCCGGTGACGCCAACGTCTCGCTGCGTATCTACAAGCTGCTGCGTGAGGTCATCAATTTTCAACGCGCCACCCAGCCGCTCGTGCTGATGCTCGAAAACCTGCTCCGTGGTTCCGACCGGTACCAAGGGCGCGTCGAACTGCATCGCTCACTACGTGACGTGCTCGACCACGTACTACGCATTGTGGAGCGCGCAGATGCGTTCCGCGCAATTCTCGAAAATGGACTGACCGTGCAGGCCGCGCTCGTTGCACAGCGGCAGAACGAGGAGATGCAGCGCCTCACCGAGCACAGTGTTGCGCAGGCCGAAGACATGAAGCGCATTTCGTCGTGGGCAGCCATCCTGTTCGCGCCGACGCTCATCGGCGGCATCTACGGTATGAACTTTGATGAGATGCCCGAACTGCACTGGGCGTGGGGCTATCCGTTCGCGATCGGGCTGATGGCCGCGCTCGGCGTCGGCCTCTACGTCGTTTTCAAGAAGAAGCGCTGGTTGTAAGACGAAACCGCCCGCCGCTCTCAGAGCTCGCGGGCGATTCGCAATAAACGTCAGTGCTTGGCGTTCGCCTCGATGAACGCGCGCAGCGCGGCTTCGTCGTTGGGAATGTCGGTCGTGTGCTGGGGGAGTGCCAGCAGGGCCTGGTGCTCGGGCGACACAACGGGTGCCTCGCCGAGGGCCTCGGTGACGGTCGCGGCGAACTTCTCCGGAAGTGCCGTCTCGAGCACGAGCATCGGCACGTCGGGCTCGACGAACGGAGCGGCAACATACACGCCGTCGGCGGTGTGCGGGTCGATCACGACGCCGGTGCCTTCGTGCGTCGCACGCATCGTGTGCAGACGGTTCTGGTGCGTCGAGGTTCCGCTGATGATTCCGTACTCCGCGCTGAAGCGAGCCAACTCGCTCGACAGGTCGAAGGTTCCGGTCTCGTCCAGTTCGCGCCACAGCGCAGCGGTGCGCTCCGGGTCGCGGTCGACGACTTCGTAGATGAAGCGCTCGAGGTTGGAGGCCTTCGAAACGTCCATCGACGGGCTCGACGTTGCGGGCGTCTGGTCGGCCGAACGCGGGCGGTAAACGCCGGTCGAGAAGAACTCGTGCAGCACGTTGTTTTCGTTCGTCGCGAGCACGAGCTTGCGGATCGGAACGCCCATGCTGCGCGCGTAGTGGCCCGAGAGGATGTTGCCAAAGTTGCCAGACGGAACCGCGAACGACACTTCGAAACCGCCGGGATCAGCAACGTCGTCGGTCGCACGCAGCCACGCCCACACGTAGTACGCGATCTGCGCCGAGATGCGGCCGAAGTTGATCGAGTTCACGGCGCCGATGTGGTGCGTGCGCTTGAAGTCGAGGTCTTGATTGACGAGCTTCACGAGGTGCTGGCAGTCGTCGAAGTTGCCCTCGACGGCCAGGTTGTGGATGTTGTCGTCGAGCAGCGAGTACATCTGCGCACGCTGGAAGTCGCTCATGCGCCCCTGCGGCGACAGGATGATGGCCGACAGCGTCGAGCGGCCACGAATCGCGTATTCGGCGGCGGATCCGGTGTCACCCGACGTCGCGCCAACGATGTTGAGCACGTCGGAGCGCTCCGTCAGCACGTAGTCAAGCGCGCCACCCAAGAACTGCATCGCGAGGTCTTTGAACGCGAGCGTCGGGCCCTCAGACAGGCCGACCAGCGTCATTCCGCCGTTGATCGGCTTGAGCGGCACAATCTCCGCGGTGCGGAACTTTTCGTCGTTGTACGACTCGTGCGCAATGCGTGAGAGCTCGGCGGCCGGCACGTCGGTCGCGAACAGGCCGATAATCGTCGCAGCAAGCTCGGGGTAGGTGAGGGCGCGCAACTCTTCGAGACGCTCGCCAATCTGGGGCAGCGTCTCGGGCACCGCGAGTCCGCCGTCTGATGCCAGACCCTCCACGATGACGTCTTGGTACTGGCCCATGGCCGTTCCGCGTGTCGATACGTACTGCACAGCGCCGCCTTACTTTGACCGATTTCGGTGAAATCAGCCTACCGAGTGCCGGTGAGTGTGGTGAGCCAGGTTTCAGAGGGTGACACGGGGGAGTGGAACCAGGGGTGCGGGATCTTGGGGACGGGTCGGAACCACGGGGTGCGGAAGCACGGGGCGGTACCTGGGGGATGGTTCCGACGTGGGAGTGCCGCCCGGGTACTCTGTTCGCACGATGAATCGCCTCGACCGCAACCCCAACGATCCGCCGACGCCGCGGGAGATTCGCGCTCGCCGCATTGGAGCGGTGGCGCTCGTGTTCAGCACCGTGGGCATGGTGATTGCGGTCCTGTTGCTCGCGTTCGCCCGATGGATCGTCGCGGTTGACGGCCCGAATGCCGAAGTTTTCCGCGGACTCGGCACCGCCCTCATCTCGCTGGTCGTGCTGATGGTGTCGTTCGTTGCGATCGTGCTCGCCGTCGCACTCGACAATGTCGTCCTTCGCCGCATCGGTACGGTCGTCGCCGTGATCGCAACCATCAGCGGCGCCGCAGCACTCCTCGGTTACTGAGCCACTGGTTCCGTTCTCAGAAGCGGAACCACTGGTTCCGTCGCCTACGAAATGGTGCCGACGAGGCCCGTGAGAAGCGAGATCACCATGGCGATCACGAAGGCGTTGAAGAAGAAGCTGACGATCGTGTGCGTGCGTACAGCGGCGAGGCTCGCGGACGTTTTCGGGGTCGCCGCGGTCATCGCGCCGACAGACGAAATCATGACGGCCATCGAGGTGAAGTCGACGAAGCGCGGCTCTTCGTCAATGTCGAACTTGAGGGTTTGACCGGCGGCGTGCAGGCGCAAGTAGCGGAGTGCGAACGTGATGACGATCGACATCCATGCGGCACCGACCGTGACGAGCACGAGCGGAACCGTCCACCACGCGCCGTCGATGAGAACCGTCGCGCCAGCGGCGACGGCAAGAGACGTGGCGGCGCTCGCGAGAGCCCAGTCACCCGGGCTACCGAAGCCGAGCATGCGCGACATGAGCGTGACGCCCGACCTCTCCTGACGGTGGGCGATGCGCATCAGCACTCTTTGTGGGGTGCTGGCGTAGAGGCGATACGTCCAGATCGAGTAGCTCGCGATGAAAATTGTGAGGCCGATGCACATGAGCGTGAAGCTGTAGCGCGTCGTGAACTCGCCGCCGGTTGCGAACTGCCAAATGACGGCCGCGCCGACCACGACGAGCGCGAGAACGAGCGACACATTGCCGCGGAACGTGTCGCTATAGGAGCGGGAGCGCAGCTTGAGGCGTGACGCGAGGCTCATGCGACGCGAAACGCAATGGTTCCGACGCCGGCGATGCTGCCGATGACCGTCTCGCCGCGCTCGACGGGGCCGACGCCCGCGGGGGTGCCGGTGAGAATGATGTCACCCGGCAACAGCGTAATGGCGTGCGAGAGGGCGGAGATCACCTCGGCGACGTTCCAGATTTGCTGGTTGAGGTCGCCGTCTTGACGGGTCGTGCCGTCGACCGCGACGGTGATGCGGCCTTCAGACGGATGACCAATGTCGGAGGCCGGTGCAATTGTGGAGATCGGAGCGGATTCGTCGAAACCCTTCGACAGATCCCACGGGCGACGTAGCGCCTTCGCGTCATCCTGCATATCGCGGCGGGTGAGGTCGACGGCAACGCCGTAGCCGTACACGTGATTCAGGGCTTCGTCGGGGGTGACGGCGGCGGCGCTCGTGCCGATGGCGACCGCGAGTTCGATCTCGTGGTGCAGATTCGCGGTCTGCGTCGGGTAGGCGACGACGGCTGTGGAACCATCGGGGCACGCAACGACAGCTTCTGCGGGCTTCATAAAGAAGAAGGGCGGTTCGCGATCGGGGTCATGACCCATTTCACGTGCGTGATCAGCGTAGTTGCGCCCCACGCAGTACACCCGGCGCACCGGAAAACGGTCGCTCGTTCCGGCAACGGGCAGCGAGCGCGGCTCGGGCGCGTCAATCACGTAAGCCATGCGTCTATCTTGGCATCGCGCGCCTAGGAAACCAGCCCCGTGGTTCCGGTGCCTACTTACTGACCCAGCCCGTGGTTCCGGAGCCTAGCGACCGAACGTGAACTCAACCATGAGTTCGTCGGCGAGGTCTTCGAGCTTGGCCTGCAGGCCGTCGGCCTCGGCGTCGTCGAGGAGTACCGTCGCGGTGGCGGTGAAGAGGTTGCCGCCAGCCATCGGAGCCTCGACGACGTCGCTCGAGAGGGTCTCGATGCTCGCGCCAGCGCTACTGATGACGTCGGTGATTTGGCGCACGATGCCGGGGCGGTCGGTACCGACGAAGTCGATTGTGAGGCGGTTAGTCGACGGGATTCCTGTCGTGACGCCACGCTGCACCGTGATCGCGAGCTGGTTGCTTTCGAGAGCCGTGGTGAGGCCATCAGCCTTGTCGTCAGCGACATCGACGAGCACGATGCCGGCGAATTTGCCGCCGAGCTGCGCCATCTCCGACGTCGCCCAGTTGCCGCCGTGGTTCGCGATGATTTCCGACAGGTCGGCCACCAGGCCCGAGCGGTCGTCGCCGATTACAGTCAAAACAAGTGTCGTCACATTCGTGAGTCTAGGAGCGCCCGCGGCAAATAGACACCCCCATTTTGGGTGTCGGTGGCGCGTGTTAGCGTGAATTCTCCGATCGACGATGACCCAGGAGCACTCTGTGACGCAGACGCCGCAAGAACAGTTCGATAACGCCCTCCGCGCGGGTGGTCTTGATGCCGCGGCGGTTGCGGCTCTGGCAACGCGTGGGTTGGAGTTGCGGCTCATTCCGACGCCTGCTCGTGCTGGCGATGTGCCTGCTGAGAGCGCCGATATTGAGAAGCTGCCTGATTTTCCCGCGGTTTCTGACTGGTATCGCAGTGTTTCGCGCGGATTCCTCGACCCCGAGCCCGATGAGAAGGGCCTGCCCGCGCGCTTCGCCGCCGCGGTTTCCCGCCGCAATATCGGAGTCTTCGATGCCGCGACAGCGCAGCCGCAGTTGCCGATCGGAACCTTCGGCTCGTTTGTGACGGAGCTGACGGTTCCGGGTGAGGTTACGATTCCGGCATTCGCGATCACGGCAGTGACGGTGGCGGCAACGCACCGGCGGCGCGGCATTGCGCGGGCCATGATGGAGGGAGAACTGCGTGCCGCGGTGGCTGTTGGGCTACCGGTGGCGGTGCTGACGGTGAGCGAATCGTCGATCTATCAGCGATACGGGTTTGCGCCGTCGGCGCCGGCCGCGACGTGGGTCATTGACCGCAAGCGCGCCGGATTCACGGGGCCTGCGACGCTGGGGCGCGTTGACTATGTTTCGCGCGAGCAGTTCCGCGAGCAGGCACCGAAGCTGCACGACCGCATTCGGTTGTCGTCGCCGGGCGAGATCATTCCGACGCCGATGCACTGGGACCGATTCGCGGGCACGTTGCCGGGCTCGAAGAACGCCGACGCCCTGCGCTTCGTGCAGTATCGCGATGCCGCTGGCGACGTGCAAGGTCTCGTCGTTTACTCGTTGCGTGAGCACGATACTGACTACTCGAAGACCGGGTTCGACGTGTCATTGATGATGACGGCGAACGACGAAGCGTACGCCGCCATGTGGCGGTACATTTTCGAGCACGACCTCATCGGCGATATCACGATGCCACTGCGCAGCGTCGATGAGCCGGTGCGATGGATGCTTGCCGACCAGCGCGCCGCAACCGTCACGGTTGTCGATCACCAGTACGTGCGCATTTTGGATGTTGCCGCGGCCCTCGAATCGCGAGCCTATGGTTCCGCTGGCCGTGTGGTGTTTGAAATGACTGATCCGCTGGGTATTGACGCCGGGCGCTTCGCGCTCGCGGTTGATGAGTCGGGGCGCGGTGTGGTGACGCGCGACGTTGCCGATGAGGCCGATGCGACGCTGTCGACCGTTGAGCTGTCGGCACTGTTCATCGGCGGAACCTCGGCGCAGACTCTCGTGTCGGCCGGGCGTCTGTCGGTGACTTCGGTCGGTGTTGCGGCGCAGATTGATGCGATGTTCCTTACGGCCACCGAGCCGCGGTTGAGCTTCTGGTACTGACGCGGTTGAGCTTCTGGTACTGATTTGTTCGTCCGTCTTCGTCGTTTGTTTTTCAGTGTGCGCGCATGCGCCACAATGAGACATGGCTACCTATACCCACGGGCATCACGAATCGGTACTGCGTTCGCACAACAACCGCAACATCGCGAACTCGGCCGTCTATCTCAAGCCATACCTTGACCCTGGTGCCCGACTTCTCGATGTTGGGGCGGGTCCCGGAACCATCACGATCGACTTCGCGGCGCACGTTGAGCACGTGACGGCCACGGAGGTTGGCGAGGCAGAACTCGCGCTTTCGAAGGGGCTCGCTGAGCACCAGGGCGTGCGGAACATCGACTTCGCCGTCGAAGACGTGCACGCGTTGAGCTTTGCCGATGACACGTTCGACATCGTGCACACGCACCAAGTGCTGCAGCATGTGGCTGATCCGGTCCAGGCGCTCCGCGAAATGCGGCGCGTGACGAAGCCGGGCGGTGTCGTTGCCGCGCGGGACGCTGACTATGCCGGGTTCATTTGGTTTCCGCTCGCGCCGGAGCTCGACGACTGGTTGCACCTGTACCGCGAGGCGGCTCTGGCGAACGGTGGCGCGCCCGACGCCGGGCGTCGACTCCTGTCGTGGGCGCGCGCCGCCGGGTTCGAAGAGGTGAAAGCGACGGCTTCGACCTGGTGTTATGCGACTCCGGAAGAGCGCGAATGGTGGGGCGGCATGTGGGCCGACCGGATTCTTGAATCCGCCCTCGCCCGCCAACTCGTCGACAGCGGACTTGCCGATCGCGCGCGCCTCGAGTCGATCAGTGCGGCCTGGCTGCGGTGGTCGGAGGCCAGCGACGGCTGGTACCTCATTCCCCACGGCGAGATCATCTGCCGGGCGTAGGTTTCGGGAGCGCCTGTTGAGCGGGGTCGCGACGACCCGAGACGAAACGGGTTGACGCTGCCGAATCGGCCGGGGATGGACGGCCATTAGATCGGGTTTCAAACACCCAGGAAACATCCAGGTAAATAGCCTCAGACCGGCCATTTTTCGGGTCTGAATGTCGGTGGTTGGTGAGATGCTTTTGGCATGAACACGACAGGGCAGGCACCGGTATCGCGAGTCCGCGATGCCATCGGTGCGCTGGCGTCTGTTGTGCGAGATTTTCATGACTCGGAGTGCGTT
>CANNEP010000037.1 GCA_947503655.1 uncultured Microbacterium sp. | reverse complement strand
TGAAGTATGGAAATCACATCGAGCGATCTGGGCCTCGCCGCCCGTGTACAACACCTCACCAAGACCTACGGCTCGGGCGAGGGCGAAGTTCGTGCCCTCGATAATGTCAGCGTTGGCGTTCGCCGTGGTCAGTTCACTGCCATCATGGGCCCGTCGGGTTCGGGCAAGTCGACCCTCATGCACATCATGGCCGGCCTCGACTCTCCCACCCAGGGCAACGTCTTCATCGGCGACACCGACATCACAAAGATGAACGACCGCGACCTGACGATCTTGCGCCGTCGGCGCATCGGCTTCATTTTTCAGTCTTTCAACCTGGTTCCGACTCTTGACGTTCGTGCCAACATTCTGCTGCCGTTTGATCTCGATGGTCGCAAGCCCTCGGCGCTCGAGCGTGCACGCATCGACGGCCTGATCGATTCGCTGGGGCTCGGCAACCGTCTCACGCACCGCCCGCATCAGCTTTCCGGCGGCCAGCAGCAGCGCGTCGCGATTGCTCGCGCATTGGCGACCGCACCCGATCTGGTGTTCGCCGATGAACCGACCGGAAACCTCGACTCCCGCACCGGCCGCGAAGTGCTGTCGCTGCTCGCCGCCGCGAGCGCCGAGCACGGTCAGTCGATTGCGATGGTGACGCACGACCCGGTCGCCGCGTCGCACGCTGATCGGGTGCTCTTTCTGGGCGATGGCCGGCTCGTCGCTGACAAGCCGCGCCAGACGCCGGAAGAGATTTCGGCCTACATGCTCTCGGCGGAGGTGTCAGCATGACCGCGCTCGCGCCAGCTCCCGCGCTGGCTGACGTCAAGGCGGAGCGCACACCGCCGCTCGCCTGGCTCGGCGACCGCGGCATGGGGGCGTCGATTCTCATTGCTGCAATCTCGAGTGCCTTCGGCGTTGCGCTCCTGACAGTCACGAATTACCTGGCGGCGGACGTCCGCGCCTCGGTGGTCGCCGCTTTCGAGTCGGTGCAGCTCACGCTCAGCATTTTGAGTTGGCTGTTCATCGGAATCGCGATGTACGTCGCCGCGATTGTTACCGCCAATACGTTCTCGACGATCATTGCCGGCCGCACGAGGCAGATCGCCCTGACGCGTCTGATTGGCGCTTCGGCCGAGTCGGAGCGTGCTCAGATCGCTCGGCAGGGTCTCGTTATTGGTGCGATGGGCGCCGTCATTGGCTGGCTCCTCGTTATCGGCGCGGCCCTCATCGCCCTGCCGTGGGTCAACGATGCTGTCAATGCACCCCCGGGCTTTGAATTCACGCCGATCAGCGTGGCCTCCGCCCTTCCGCCTCTCGTCGTCATTGCGACCACAGTGGCGTCGGCGTGGATCGGGTCGCGCCGCGTACTGACGGTCACCCCGCTGGCAGCGCTCAGTGGTTCCGTCGACCGCGCCCCGGAAGACATCGCGGCGGTCCCCCGCAAGCGTGGTGCCATCGCAATGCTGCTCATCGGTGCTGTCTTGCTCGGTCTTGGTGTCGTCGTGGGGCTCGCTTCGCCGATGGGCGTTGTCATCGCCTTCTTCGGTGGACTGTTGTCATTCACGGGCCTCGCGGTTGGTGCCGTCGTGATCATGCCGCCCGTGTTGCGGTTGGTCGGACGCCTCTTTGGCCGCTCGACGCCGGCACGCCTCGCGGCCGAAAACGCGATGCGGTACCCGGAACGCTCCAGCCGCATGGCAATTGGCGTCGTCATGGGAGTGACGCTCGTGGTGATGTTCTCGGTCGCTGCTGCCTCGGTCAACACCATGCTGTTTGGTAGTGCCGAGAGCGAGATTCAGGACGTGGCTGAGATCGCGGTCATACTCAACAACATCGCCGCGATCATGATGGTTCTGGTCAGCATCTCCGCGGTCATCGCGGGTGTCGGCCTGATCAACCTGTTGACGATCAGCATCGTGCAACGCACCCGCGAGCTTGGCCTGTTGCGCGCGCTGGGTCTGACCAAGACGCAGATTCGCGCGATGGTGATGCTTGAGGCTGCGCACATCGCGATCGCTTCGCTGGCGACGGGCCTCGTGCTCGGAACCATTTACGGATGGGCCGCTGCCCAATCCACTCTAGGGTCGGCTCGCCTGGGTGGCGCGGCTATCGTGTGGCCGAACGTCCCGTGGGGGCTCATCGTCGGCGTCATTGCTGCAACCGTTGTGCTGACGCTCGTCGCTTCCGTGGTTCCGACTCGCCTCGCCACTCGCGTCGCACCGGTGCAGGCGCTCGCGGTGGACTAAAGGGTGGCAGAACTAACAGCTGGCGTTTGACGGAACCAGCCGTTGGCTGCGTCGCGGGTGCCGGCTGGATGCGGCTTCAGGCGTTTGGGACCGCCTGATCGCTCTGCTCCGCCGGATCAAACGCCCACGATGGCGCCAGTTGTGTAATGCGCAGCTGGCGCCACTGCCATGTTGCCCAGAGGGCTGGCCACAGCAGGGGTGCGGTGGCGCCGCCGATCGTGAGGCGGTCGCGCCAAAGGGTGCGGTGGGGTTGGCCGGCGACGGGGGAAACGGCCATCTGGTGATCCCACACGTCGAGCGTCGCGAGCGGGCCGGTGAGGGGAATGCCGGCGTCGCGCATGATGCGCACGTGGCGCCCAGCGTGCGTGCGCTCGCGGTTGGTGATCGAAATGAACTGTTTGCCCATCGGAATGCCGAGAGCTGACAGCGCGACGGCGGCATTGTCGCCGTGCTCCCATGACGTGGGCACGTCGCTCCACGGTTTCATGGCGACGAGCGGACCGTACAGCTCACTCGCGACCTGCGGCGAGTGAATCGCCCGCCATGCCGCGTCAACGTCGCACTCAATCTCAAACTTCAGCATCACGCGCATGCTTCCATCATGTGCCGCTCCGGGCACCCCGGTCTACACCCTGCCCGTTCTCCCAGCCGCCCCCGCCGTCATCAAGCCCCGGCAGCCAGCCCATGGTTCCGCCCCAACGTCTCAGGACAACGACCGTTATGCACGATGAGGTGTGACTGGTGTGACTAGAGTTGCTGGTGGGGCACTTTTTGCGTGCGTACCGATTTGAGTCGTGCATAACGGTCGTTGTGGCGGGCGGAACCACGGGTGCGGGAAGGGCGGATGGCCGTTACGTCGGATTTGGTGGCCCAAAAGGGCAGATATGGGCCGAATAAGTCCTGCGGATTGGTTGGTCCTGCGGCACCGCCACGGGGACAGGCGGAACCACGGCGGAACCACGGCGGAACCACGGGGCACGTTCCAGAGCAACACATCGCTACGCTGGATTCATGTCATTCGACGATCAGAGCACGTACCAGGTTCGGGCCGAGTGGGGTGTTGCGGGGCTTCGCCGCCTCGCTCCCGCCGACATCGTGATCGTCGTTGACGCCCTCCGCTTCACGACCACGGTGACCGATCGTGTCGCCGCTGGTGACGTGGTTCCGCTCGACGACGACGCCTTCGCGGTGTCGATCAACGGCGCGGTCGTCGCGGCGGCGGCAGCTGACACCGGAGCGATCGTGCTCGCCGGCTCACTTCGCAACGCCAAGGCCGTTGCCGATGCGGTGCTCGCGATTCAACACGAGCGCGCTGCGCGCACGTCCATCGCCGTAATCGCGTGTGGTGAGCGGGTTTCGCGCGACAGCGCTGAGGTGCGGTTTGCCGTCGAAGACCAGCTCGCCGCCGGTGCCATCATCTCGGCCTTGAGCGACCTTGGCATCGACCACACGTCACCCGACGCCGCCGTCATGGGTGAGGGGGCGCGTGCCCTCAGCAGAGCCTGCGTTCACCTGTTCTTGGCGAGCGCCTCGGGCCGCGAACTCGTCGAGATGGGCCGCCGCGATGAGGTGGTCAGCGCGGCTACACGCGATGCGATCGACGCCGTCGCTATCTTGCGCGACGGCGTTTTCGAAGCCCTCGTCACCAACTAGCCGGTGCTTCGCCGCGGACTCAGCCCCGTGGCGCCGCGACACCGAGGCTAGAACAGGGACTCGCCGTGGTACGTGGGTTGCACGTCGCGCGTGGGCGCCGGGGGAGTCGTCTCACGAGGCTTCATCGCTTCGGCGCGCATTTCGTTGGTGACTTCGCGGCGCATCCACCCGATGCGGAAGGCCTCGTTGTAGACGGGGGAGCACTTCAAGCACGACGTTGCGCGTGACGGCTTGCGGTGGCGGTAAACGGTGTGACCCGAGGGGCACATGCCTACCCAGGCAGCGAGTTCGCGCGCCGTCTCACCGGTGTGGCGAACGCCGCCGACGTAGCCCAGCTCGCGGGCGATGCTGAGCCAGCGGCGGTTGTGGCCCTCGCGGGGCCCGGCCAACGCGTGCGCAACTTCGTGCAACAGCGTCTGGTAGTTGTCTTCGTCATCAAAGCGCGCGGCAAGGTATCGAGACACCGTGATGCGCTTGCGCGTGAAATCACACAGACCGGCGCGCACCTTCGCGTGGTCAAACGCAAATGTCCACGTCGAATCGAGGTGCTGGGCAATGAGGGCCTCGGCCCACACCCTTACGCGATCGAGATCTGACACACCTTGAGCCTACGCCGGAGTTCAGACACCAGCTCGATGGGCTGTGGAAACTGAAATCATGTAGTGCGGTTGCGTCTCGTCTTCGTCGCCAAAATCCAGAGTGTCGGGGTCGTTGCGTAGCGTCGCTTCAGCGGCCGCCGCGGCCTGCTCTGACGCAATCGACACCGACACTTCGTCGGCGTGCTCGATCGACTCCCGCGCCAAACGACGCTCCACCGCGTCAATCGCCAAGAACGTGGTCTCCAGCTCCGCATCGTTCGCGCCCGCCTCCTGACGGAAGAACAGTGAACGCTTAAAGGCAGAACGCGCCGCCTCAAGAGCGCCCGCGTCAAAGTGCACCTTGCCCAGGTGCTGCATCGCGAACGCTGCGATGTTCGGCCACCCCTGGCCCTCAGCCTCGTTCGCGCACGTCACCAACTCCGCCTCAGCGGCAGCGAACGACGAACGCCAGTGCAACACCGACGCGTGCAGCACGCGAGCGCGCAACAGATCTTTGCGGGTGCCAGCCATCCGCGCCAACCGCACCGATTGTTCCGATACCTTCAGCGCATCGTCGAGCTCGCCCAGCATCTTCAGCAGAAACACCTGTTCGAGAAGCGCAGCCAGCGAGCGCTGCTCGGCAATCTGATCGAGCCGCTCGCGGCACTCGGCCAGGTCGACGCGCTCGCGAAGGGTGTCTCGGTCATACCCAAGAATGAGGCTCATGAAATCTCCCTGCGACGGCGATGAATTCAGTCTGCCCCGGGATTTCTGCGAATCAAGTCGGGCACGCCGCCCTGCAAGCGATCCATAGGTTAGCGGTCGAAAAGCGACTTCGATGGTGCCGGTGAGGCCACCGCGTCGGCGTCAGTGACGATGGCGGAACCACGATAAAAGGTGCGCGCATCGGCACCGGCAAGAAGCTGGGCGGGGTGGGGCCCGGCGGCAAGCAACCGCGGCAACCATTCGGTCGGCAACTCGGTGGCCGACGCCGCCATGACGAGGTTGCCGAAGCGGCGTCCCTTCAACACTTGCGCCTCAGCGAGCACCGCGACGTGCGGCAGTACCGACTGAATCGTCGCGAGCTGACCGCGGGCAAACGCGAGCCCGGGAGCGTCAGCAACGTTGACGAGCAAAACACCATCGGCGCGCAACAGAGCCGCGGCCTCACGATAAAACTCGACCGACGTGAGGTGCGCCGGCGTGCGAGCGCCCGAATACACGTCACTCACCACGAGATCAACGTCACCCGTCATCGACGCGGGCAACCGCGAGAGCCCCGCACGCGCATCGCCAATGCGCACGCGCACCTGCGCATCACGAGCGAGCGGCAGGTTCTCCCGCACCAAGTCCCACAGCGGCTGCTCAAGCTCAATCACCTGCTGGCGCGAACCCGGCCGGGTCGCCGCGATGTACCGCGGCACGGTTAGCGCGCCACCGCCCAGGTGCACGGCCGAAATCGGTGCCCGCTTCTCGCGAAGCACGTCAATCACCGCGCCCATGCGCGCGACGTATTCAAAGTGCAGATGGGTCGGGTCAGCCAGGTCAACGTGCGATTGTGGCGTCTCGCCGACCACCAACTCGAACCCAGAAACGTACGGCGAGACGATCACCTGCGCCGTGGTTCCGTCACTCAAGACGGCAGACGGAACGAGCGCCTCCTGACGCTGACGACCCACTATGCGCTCGCTTCGCGGGGCGCAGAAATTCCGCGACGCACCGAAATCGTGAGGCGACGGCGGGTGAGGGCGGCGGCGGTCACGCCATCGCCGTCGATGAGTTCGCCCGAGAACGATCCGTCGTAGATGCGGCCGCACCCGCACGACGGGCTACGGTCTTGCAAAATTGCGTGCGTCGCGCCGAGCGCCACCGCGGCGTCGGCGACGCGCTCGGCACCGGCAACGAATTCAGCGGTGACATCATCCCCGGTGTTGGTGACGACGCGCGCGGCGCCGTCGAGAACAGCGGAACCATCACCGCCGACAATTTCGGCTGCGGGCCTGGGGGTGGGCAAGTCGCCCAAGACCTCGGCGCACAGCGGAATCATCTCGCCCCGCTGCACGGCCGCAACGACCTCAGCATCTGGCTTCGCACGCCCGTCGTAGCGGCACGCGGCACCGGCCAAACAGGCCGACACTATCGTGCGGGTCGTCTCGGTCATTGCGCTTGCCTCCTGCATCCAGCCTACGCCGGGGCAGAATAGGCATATGACGCGTCAACTTGAGGCGGGATCGGTCGTTGTTATTACCGGTGCCGGCATGGGCATGGGTGAACTGTATGCGCATCGCGCGGTCGCTGCGGGTGCCGCTGGTGTCGCACTGTGGGATATCAACCGCGAACAGGTCGAACGCGTGGCCGCGGACATTGAAAAGCGTGGCATTACCGCCCGCGCCTATGTCGTGAACATCGCTGATCGTGACGCGGTCGCCAAGACCGCTGAGCAGACGCTCGCCGACTTCGGCCGCGTCGACGCGCTCATCAACAACGCGGGCATCGTGCGCGGAAAGCGCTTTTGGGAGCACGACGCGGAGCACGACATCGAGCTCACGATGCAGGTCAACGCGCTCGCGCCGATGTGGATCACGCGCGCCTTCCTGCCCATCATGATGAAGCGCGGCCACCGCGCTCGCATCCTCAACATCGCGTCAGCCGCCGGCACACTCGCGAACCCTGGCATGAGCGTTTACGCGTCAAGCAAGTGGGCCATGATCGGGTGGAGCGAATCGCTCCGTCTCGAACTGCAGGCCGACAACCACCCGCAGATCACCGTCACCACCTTCTGCCCGAGCTACATTTCGACCGGCATGTTCGCCGGTGCGCGCGGCCCGCTGCTCACCCCGATCATGACGCCCGACAGGGCCGTCACCGCGGCGTGGAACGGCATGATGGCGGGCACCCCGATGGTCACGAAGCCGTGGACGGTGAAGCTCGCCATGGCGCTGCGCGGCGTGCTCCCGACCCGCGCGTGGGACGCCGTCGCCGGCCGCGTTTTCCGCGTCTACTCGTCGATGGACAAGTTCACGGGCCGCCCGGGCGACAACTAAACCTGCTTGTCCTGCTTCGGAATCCACACCTGCTGAATCACGATCAAGATTGCCGCGGCAATCGGAATCGCGATGAACGCGCCCAACAGGCCGAGCAGTGATCCGCCGGCGACGCGTTCATTGCGTCAGCGACCTTCGCGCGCATATGGGAGAACTCGCTGCGCACCGTGCACCAGACGCTCACGGGAGCCGTCGCTGATGAGACAGACGCCGCGGTACTGCGGCTGGATGCTCACGGAACCATGTGGCTGAATTCCACAGTGGTGGCGCAGGCTGCGGCCGAGTTCGTTGCGCAGCGCTCCCAGACCATCGCCGATTTCATCCCCGCTGAAGGCATCGCCGATGTGAAGCTCGCCCAAGACCCGGTGTTTGCGCAGGTGCGCACTGCCGCACGCGCCGTGCCCCTGCTCATCACGGTTCCGCTCATTGTCGGCGCGGTCGTGCTCGCCGTCGGTATCGCCGTGGCCACGCTCATCGCGAGCGCTGGTGGAATGATTGTGCGCAACGCGACACCGCGCGATATCGCGGCTGCTTAAAACTGAGAGAGTCCCCGAACCCACCCTCGTTACTCACTCGACGCCCGGTAATGCGGGGTGCGTCGTACGCGGTGACCTGTCTTGGTGCTGGGCATACCCGGTAAAGGGGAGAAGCGCCCGCGCTCCATGGACAGTGGCCGATTTGCCCGTCGACCGCGGGTTGGCGTCCGCCGCGAGTAACTACCTGCTGTCTCAGTCTTCGACGAGCTCACTCGTCCAGTTGGCCTCCTGAATCTGGCTGTCAAGCTCACGCAGTTGCTGTGCCACAGCGTCGATCTCCTTGCGGAGAGCCGGTACGTCGATCGCGACAATCTGGCGTAGCTCAGAACGCATCTGGCGGTGGTAGTCGACCCCACTGATGGCCGACTGCGCGGCACCGCTCAGCACGCTGTGCCGCAGCTTCAGCATGTCGCGCGCGGCGAGGGCGGAAGTCATGGAACGGCCGTCTTTCAGCACAAGCGACGAGTTCGTCATGTTGATCGCGGCGATCAACGACTGCAATCGGTCGATCGTTTCACCCGCTTCGGCGAGGAGTTCGGTGGCGTTTTCTGAGGGTTCTTCGCCCTCCTGGAAACGCACGTTTGCGTGAATTCTTTCGCGCAATTGCGCGACCCGCTTCTGCAGGTCGCCGCGGAGGGAGAGGGCTTCAGCCAAACGCATATGGTTCCTTTCGATGCCGCTGTGTGCCTAGTGAAACATGATTCAGCTGGCGAAGAAAGCCCCGACGGAACCAACAGAGCGCTTGGCTAGGTGCTGCTCATATGAGCACGGCATAGTCCCGTAGCCGCGCGCAAGCGCGAGGACTCAGTTTGACATTGAGTGACCAATATCGTCATAATCTGCACATGACTAACAACGCATTTCCTGTGTCCGCCCTGGAGGCGAACGGGACGACTGGCATGATGATGGCCGGTCGCGTTGCTATGTATTGCCGAATGTGTCGCTAAACCAGTAGCCCTTCGCCGGGTTCATCCTCGGTCAATTCACCTGAGTTTGTATGAACCCCCGCGTTCGCTCACTGCCCCCACCAGGGAAATGTGTGTGTCGATCGCGTACACCGGTCACCAGACCACAAACTTTCATCATCTGAGATCGACGTCCTCGTCGTCGTCTCCACCCCTCAAGGATTTTCCTCATGTCGAACGCAACCCTTCTCGCCCCCGTTCAGACCGCTCGTCCCGCTACGTCGATTGCCCGCCCGGTCACCCCGGCCGCTCGCGCCGCGGCCCCGGCACACACCGCACCCGCTCCGGTAGCTACTCGTCCTGAGCCCGCCGTTCCCGCTGGTTCCGCCGCTCGCGGCTTCGCTCTCTACGTCGGCATCGACGAGCAGAAGGCCGCTCAGGCCGGCGTCTCGCTCGGCATTCTGGTCGACGCGTTGCGCCGCACCCTCGCTGACCTCGCTCCCGCCGCCCAGACCTACGCCACCGTCGCACTTGCCCCGGTTGCTGCCGGAGGCCGTGACGTTGATGTTGTTCGCCTCGCTCTGCACGAGCCGAGCGCTGTTGCCCGCACCCGTCCGGAGCCGGTTGACGAAGATCTCGCGAGCCGCGTAATCGTCGACATTTCGCGCAAGCGCGTGCTGATTGACGGCGAATCGGCGAACTTTACCTACAAGGAGTTCGAACTGCTGCAGTACCTCGTGCTGCGCGAGGGCCGCACGATCGACCGCGCCGAGCTGGTCTCGTCGCTGTGGTCGGCCGGATCCGAAGATGAGGCTCCCGGCGAGCGCACGATCGACGTTCACGTTCGTCGCCTGCGCGCCAAGCTCGGTCGCTATGAAGACATTGTGCGTACGGTTCGCGGCATCGGATACCGCTTCGACCGCCACGCTGACGTTGTTATTCGCTACGGCACCGGCACCCCCTCGCCCGACCGCTTCTAAGCTCTCCCGTACGTCTGCCGCCCGACCATTGCGGTTGATGTCGGTGCTTGGGGTTAGTGTTGCCGCATGACCAGTTCGGCATCGACAATTCGTGCGCGCCCAGCGCATGTGCGTCGACGAGCCGCACCCCTGGTTCCGGCTGCCGCCACCTCCCGCATCGATAGCGTCTATCGGCCGCAGTTTCCGCTCGATTTTCGACGCGTTGCCGGTATCCATCGGCGTGGATTCACCGATCCGACGATGCGGTGGGAGAACGACGTGCTGTGGCGCGCAGTGCGCACGCCGGAGGGCGTCGGAACCATTGCGCTGCGGCAAGAACAGGGTGCGATTCGCGCGTCTGCGTGGGGAGAAGGCGCCGCATGGCTGATTGACCAGGTACCAGCGCTGTGCGGTGCTCATGACGACGACGCCGGGTTTGATACCTCCCGACACCCGCTGATCGCCGACGCTGCGCGGAATAACCCTGGTTTGCGCATTGGGCGGTCAGATCTGTTGGCTGACGCGCTGATCAGCGCGATTCTTGAACAAAAGGTGACCGCGCTTCAGGCGTTTCATGCCTGGCGCGATTTGATCTACTGGCACGGTGAACGTGCCCCCGGCCCGCGGCGACTCTGGGTCGCGCCGGCGCTTGCGACCTGGCGCACCATTCCCTCGTGGGACTGGCACCGTGCCGGTGTCGAGCCGCCGCAATCGCGTGCCGCCGTGACGGCCGCGGCGAGTGGCCTGCAGGAGCGGTTGTTTGCCGCCGCTGACGGTGCTGAGCGTGAGCGCCTGTTGACGACGGTGCGCGGTATTGGCGTCTGGACCGCAGCCGAAGTGCGTATTCGCACCTTTGGTGACCCCGACGCCGTAAGTTTTGGCGACTTCCACCTCGCACACGAAGTCGGCTACGCCCTCACCGGGAGCCGCGTAGACGATGACGGCATGCGCGAACTGTTAGAGCCGTGGGCCGGGCAGCGGCAGCGGGTCATTCGCCTCATCTTTGCTAGCGGTGTCATCGAGCCGCGACGAGCTCCGCGCCTGCACCCGGAGGATCATCGCGACCGCTAGCCACGTGATCTCCGAGTGCTGACCACGTCGTTTTCGCCTTACGGGGCCGACGGCCGCGTACGCTGAGGGCATGTCTCCCCGCATGGTCAGCGTCCTCATCTTCGTCGCCGTGGTGTGCGGCGGCGTGCTGTTTGGCGCGATTTTGCAGAACGTCTTACTCGGACTCGTGCTTGGCCTCTTGCTCGCGACCGGTTATGCATTGGCGCGTGCGTCATGGAAGCGTCGCGACGCCGGAATTTACGACGAAGACGACAACGGCGCCCAGGTTTAGGCACGGCATGAGAGCAGTTGCGCGTCAAGCGATGTGTGACCCGCGTGTTTCCGGGGGTTTCGCGGGTTTGCGGCGCGCTCAAATCGCAATGTCGGTGGCCCCTCCTAGCGTGGGGTTATGCGAATCCTGCACACCTCTGACTGGCACATCGGGCGCTCCTTCCACGGGCACTCGACGCTGAGCGCGCTCGCAGAGGTGCTGCAGGCGATGGTGCTGCAGGTGCGCGAGCACGAGGTCGATGTCGTGCTGGTCTCTGGCGACATTTTCGACTCGGCAACGCCGTCTGCTGATTGCTACACGCTACTCACCGACACGCTGGCCGAGCTGGCAGACGCCGGCGCGCAGGTCATTGTCACGAGCGGCAACCACGATTCGGCGGCCCGTCTCGGCTTTCAGTCCGGGCTGTTGCGGCCGGGCATCTACGTGCGCACCGATCCGCTACACCTTGACGACCCCATTACTCTCACCGACGATTTTGGTGAGGTCGATGTGTACCCGATTCCCTATCTTGAGCCGGCTAGTGTGCGCCACCTGTGGGAGGGCGTCGAGCTTCGCAAGCAGGTCGACACACTCACCCACGCAATGAGCCTCGTTCACCGTCATCGTGCCGAACGTACGGCTGACGGAACCACGGTGCGCTCCGTTGTCATGGCACACTGCTTCGCAGCGGGTGTTGAAGCGACTCCCGGCGTTGAACGCGAGGTCCGTCAGGGCGGCGTCGACATGGTTCCGGTTTCGGTCTTCGACGGCGTTGACTACACCGCCCTCGGCCACATCCATGGCCGCCAAGAGCTACGTGAGGGCGTTCGCTACGCTGGCGCGCCGCTGCACTACAGCTTTGGCGAGCAACATAAGCCGCGCGGGTCGTGGCTCGTGACGCTCGACGCTGACGGGTTTGCCCGTGCCGATTGGCTTGATCTGCCGGTGCCTCGTCGCCTCGTGACGCTGCGCGGCACGCTTGATGAGCTTCTGAACGATGAGCGCTTTGCCGACGACGAAGCTGCGTGGGTGTGTGCGGAGTACACCGACGCGACCCCGCAGCGTGACCCGATGCGGCGCTTGCGCGAGCGGTACGAGCACTGTGCCCTCGTGCTGCATAAGCCGGAGGGCGTCGTTGCCGCGGAGAAGAAAACGTACGGCGAACGTCTGCAGCGGGCGGTGACTGATATCGAGCGCATCGAGGTTTTTCTCGCTGACGTGCGCAACGGCGAAGGGGCAAGCAACGCCGAGCAGGAGATTCTGCAGTCGATCATCGACGAGCGCGTCCTCGCCGAGGCTCGCGCGTGAAGCTACATCGCCTCGAGATTGAGGGTTTCGGTCCGTTCCTGCGCCGGCAGGTCATCGATTTTGACGAGTATGACGCCGACGGCCTCTTCCTGATCTCCGGCAAAACCGGTGCGGGCAAGTCGAGCTTGCTCGATGCGGTGTGCTTTGCGCTGTACGCCTCCGTGCCGCGCTACAACAGCTCTGGCGGCAAGCGGGTGCGTAGCGATCATGCGTTGCCCGACGATCCGTCCGAAGTGTCGCTGACCTTCTCGACGGGGGAGGCCACCTACCGGGTGACGCGCTCGCCGGAATATGAACGCCCGAAGCAGCGTGGCGGCGGCATGACAACACAGGCTTCTACCGTCCAACTCGACCGGTGGGACGGCAAGCAGTGGGTTGGTTTGGCCTCGCGCGCCGTTGACGCAGCCCATCAGCTCGCCGAGATTTTGCAGCTCAACAAAGAGCAATTTCTGCAGGTCATCCTGTTGGCCCAAAACCGGTTCGCACAGTTTCTCCTGGCCGACAGCAATGTGCGCCAGGGCCTGTTGCGCACGCTTTTCGGCACGCGCCGCTTCGAGGACTACCAGCGCCAACTCAACGAGCGACGCAAAACCAGCGAACAGACGATGGCGGCCGCACGCGCGCGCCTGCTTGACCGGCTGAGCGACGCCGAAAAGCTCGTTGAAACGCACGGCTGGGGTGACCAGCATGTTGTCGTGTCTGATGCCGAGGCATCTAGTCTCGGCAACACGAGTGACGTGAGCGACGACGCGAGCGCGGGTGAAACAGGTGACAGCGTTCGCGCGGGCGACGAAACCGCTCCGAACCCTGCTCACATCGACACCACTCTCCTTCCGGTCGCGGAGCGCCTCGAGCATCTGCACCGGGCCCGAGAGCGTGGCGACTATCGCGTGCAGACGACGATCGATGCCGCTGATCGCGCTGACGCCGCACGCATCGCAACGGCTTCCGAAGCCGCGACGAAACGCACGCAACGCGAGCACCAAACGCGTCGCGACACAACGCGCGCCGAACTGGTGCGTCTCGAGGAGCGCGCCCTCGCGATTGCCGCAGACCGCGCCGAGCTCGCCGCGGCACGCGAAGCCCAGACCGTGATGAGTAGCATCGCCGCTGCAACGCGCGATGCGTTGGCTGCGACGAACGCTGCTGAGAAGGTCGCCGCCGCACGTGAGCGTTGGGGCGCTTATGCGCCGACCGATTCGCCGGCGCTGTCGCTCCCCGAACTTCGCGCCCTCGTTGACCACCGCACAACGACCCTCGGTGCCTTGGCCAGTGCCGCCGCGCTAGAACAGGCGATCAGTCAGCACGAAGCGGCGGCTGCGGCAGCTGTGCAAGCGCTGGCCGACGCAGAATCGGCGCGGGCGAGCCTGCGTGAAGAAGCCGACCGCATTCCCACCGAGCTCGCGGCCCTCGACGTCACTCTTGCACAGCTCCAGACCCGCATTGATCGCCTCGACGACCTGCGCACGAACCAAACCGCCCTCGCAATTCAGCTCGGTGCGGCTCTGCAACTGGCGGGTCACGAGAAAGAACACGAGCGGGCGTTACACGCCGCTGCCGAGGCCAACAAAGCTGCGCGGTCGAGCGCCGATGCGCTCGATGCGCTGTACCAGCGCAAGCTCGAAGGCTCCGCCTCCGAGCTTGCGGCCACCCTCACCGACGATTCGCCGTGCCCGGTTTGTGGTTCCACTGCGCACCCGCAGCCCGCGCCGACCCTCGTCGACCCGGTCACCGATGCCGATCTAGCCGCGGTTACCGCCGAGCGCGACGCGCGGCAACGCGAAGCGACGGCGGCGTCAGAAGCCGAGCAACGGGCCGCGACCGCTCTTGCCCAAATGATGGCTGCCGCGGGCGGGCAAAGCCTGGAGAGTCTGATCGAGGCCGAGCAGAAGCTTGCCGACGACATCGCCGACGCCGAAGCCGCGCAGACCGAGCGCGACAAAGCCACGGGGGTGCGAGACGAACTACGTGAGCGCGAAAAGACGATGGCCGCGGCCATCGAAGCCGCCAGCGCAACGGTTGCAACCGCGCTCGCGCAGCGCGCGGCCGCGGAAGAGAAGGTGCGCGCCGCAACCGACGTCATCGCGGCCGCGCGCGACGAGTGGGAGTCTGTCGTCGCACGCATCGCGGCGATCACTGCAGAGCGCGACACCGCGCAGGTTTTGGTCACGGCGCTCGATGACGCCGAGCGCGCTGACGCCGCCGTCGTTGCATCACGCACGGCACAGGAAACAGCTCTCGAGGCAACGACATGTGCCACCGCTGAAGCGGCGCAAGAGGCATCACGGTCTGCCGATCAGATCGCCGCGCTCGATGCCCGCATCGCGGAGCACGACATCATCGTGCGCTCCGCCAAAGCCACACTCATGGAGCTCGAGCTCGAAGTATTGCCAGACGAACCGATCGACGTTGACTCGGCTGTCGCCGTCGCCGAGGCCGCACAACAGGAATGGGCGCGAATCGGCAGCGAACTCACCGCGCTTAGGGGTGCTGTTGCTGCTCTTACCGAGCGCACGGCCGCCGCCGAAGAAGAGCAAGCCAGCCAAGAAGAAGCACTCATTGCGCACGAGACCATCGTGCGCCTTGCCGACACGGTGAGCGGACACGAGCCAAACACCAAACGCATGTCGCTCGAGACCTTCATTTTGGCTGCGGAGCTCGAACAGATCGTCGGCACCGCGAATGTACGCCTCGCCGATATGTCGAACGGGCGGTACCGCCTGCAACACAGCGACGAACGCGTCGGCAACGCCGCCGCGGGCCTGGGCATCAACATCTTTGACACGTTTACGTCAAAGGCGCGCCCGGCGCATTCGCTATCGGGCGGTGAAACGTTTCTCGCATCCCTCGCTCTCGCACTCGGCCTTGCCGAGGTCGTGACGAACCGCGCCGGAGGCGTGCGCCTCGACACCCTGTTCATCGATGAAGGGTTTGGTTCGCTCGACCCCGAAACGTTACAGACCGCGATGCAGACCCTTGACGAGCTGCGCTCGGGTGGGCGCACGGTCGGCATCATCAGTCACGTCGAGGCGATGAAGGAAGAGATTCCTGCGCAGCTCCGCGTTGAGGTTGCCTCCGACGGGTCCAGCGACATCATCACGCGCTAGGCGAACGTTCTGCTGGCGGCCAGCCACAACCCCTACGCTGAAATCATGAAGAGCACAGCCGGAACCATCATTGCCGTCGTCATCGCGGTTATCGTCGCGGCCGTCCTCGTGAACGTGCTGTTCAGCGTGATGTGGTTCGTCGCCAAAATCGTCGTGATCGCGATTGTCGCCCTCATCGTTTACGGCGTCATGCGCTCGTTCTTCAGCAACAGCAAAGAGTAGCCCGCACGACTCACGCAGCGATGTCGGCGGCCCCCGGTAACGTGAGGGGCAGGAGGCAACATGCGAATCAGTGACGGCCGGGTTATCTGGAGTGCGACAGACCTGAAGAAGGCGGCCGATTGCGAGTTCGCCTGGGCTCGCGGTATCGACGCGAAGCTGGGGCGCATTGCCGCCGTCGTTGAGCCAGAAGACGAGATGATGCAGCGCGCCATCACCCTCGGCCTCTCCCACGAGCACGCCGTGCTCGAACGCTACCGCTCGCAATACGGCAACGGTGTCGTTGAACTCGCGACTGTCGGCCCGACCGACCACGATGCGCTCGCGACGGCGCTCGACGAAACCGTGAAGGCGCTCCATTCTGACGCGCGCGTGCTGTACCAGGGCGCGTTCGCTCACGATGACTTCATCGGTTTCGCCGACTTCATGGTGCAGACGCACGCCGGCTGGCTCGTACAAGACACGAAGCTGGCCCGCACCGCCCGCGTCACCGCCCTCATGCAGCTCGCCGCCTACGTCGACCAGCTTCGCCGCCTCGGCGTGCCGACCGATCCGACTGTCGAACTCATCCTCGGTGACGGCGAAATCAGCACGCACCACATTGACGACCTCATGCCGGTCTTCGAACTCCGACGCGAGCGCATCCGCCAGCTCATCGCCGACCGGGCGGTGACTGAAACGCAAGCGCCCCTCGCCTGGAATGACGAGCGGGGCGACCTCGGCATCATCGCGTGCGGCCGCTGCGCGACGTGCGAATCCGAAGTCATTGCTCACCGCGACCTCCTGCTTGTTGCCGGCATGCGTCCGGTGCACCGTCGTCTCCTCCGGGCGGCGGGTATCGAGACGATTGACGCGCTGGGTGCCGCCGAAGCCGCACCAGAGGGCATGAACCTCGATGTGTTCGCCTCCCTGCGTTTGCAGGCTCAGCTCCAGTTGCGTAGCCCCGCCGGCGTACCGTCGCTCGACGCCTCCGCAGACCCGCACGCGGTTCCGGAGTACGTAGTCGTGATGGCTCCCGCCCTCAGCAGCCTGCCCCGCCCCAACGCGGGCGATATCTTCTTCGACTTTGAAGGCGACCCGCTGCACACCGAGGGCGACGGCACCATGTGGGGCATCGACTACCTGTTCGGCTGGGTCGATGTCAGCGAAACGTACACGGCACTGTGGGCGCACACGTTTGAAGATGAAAAGCGCGCGCTGTTGACGTTCCTTGACGCGGTCGCTGCGATGCGCCAGGCCAACCCGGGCATGCACATCTACCATTACGCGCCGTACGAGACGAGTCACCTGACCGCGATGGCCGCGCGCTACGGGGTGGGCGAGGCAGCGGTTGACACGCTGCTACGCGATGGCGTTTTCGTTGACCTCTATCCGATCGTCAAGCGTGCGGTGCGTGTTGGCTCCCGGTCGTATTCGATCAAAAAGCTCGAGCCGCTCTACATGGGCGACATGGTGCGCACCGAAGACGTGCAAAACGGTGGCGACTCGATTGGTCGCTATGTTGAGGCGCGCACCCTCGCAGCCGATGGTCACCACGCTGAGGCCGATGTCATTTTGCAAGACCTCGCCGACTACAACAAGTACGACTGCGTCTCCACTCGACGCTTGCGTGATTGGCTCATTGAGCGTGCGATCGAGGCGGGCCGTCCGCCCGCGCCTGAGGAAGAGCCGGAGGAACGCCCGTACCAAGCGTCGCCGCTCGCGACGGCGCTGCAGGCCATCGCCGTCGACTATTCCGCGCCCGAGCAGACCGGCCGCTCGCAGTCGCTACGCCTTGCTGCCGCCGCAATCGACTACTACCCGCGCGAAAGCAAAACCTTCTGGGCCGAGCACTTCTTGCGGCTGCGCGAAGTGCTGTCGGTGTGGGAGGGCCAGCGCAACGTTGTCGCGATCGACCCGCACAGCTCGGTCGTGCTCGATGACTGGTCGGTGCCCGACGGCTCCTACTCGATGCGCCGTGTCGTGCACGTGCGCGGTGCGGTGTCACCCGGCAGCACGATCAAAGTGGGCTCGAACCCCTACCTGATCTATGAGCGCCCGAGCCCCTTCACCCCGAAGCGACTCTCGCACCGCTGGCTCAACGTGGCGCACACCGCGACGGTCATCGATGAGGTGCCCGACGGCTTCATCATCGAAGAAAAGGCGCTCGACGGCCAAACGTGGAGTGCCTTGCCCATCGCACTGACCGAACCGGCACCGCCCAGCGCCGGCGCGCAACAGGGCGCGATTGACGAGTGGGCACAGAAGCTCATTTCGCATGAAGCGACCGCGGTGGAGTTCCGCGACCCGGCGTGGGATCTCCTGGTGCGCCGCGAGCCGCGCACCCTGGGTGGTGCGGTCGACGGCACCACAATTCACACGGTCGACAAGGTCGACGCAATTGTCTCTGCGGTCTCGGCCCTTGACCATAGCTACCTCGCGGTGCAGGGCCCTCCCGGCACCGGCAAAACCTACGTCGCCTCGCGCGTTATCGAAAAGCTGGTGCGCGAAAAGAACTACCGCATCGGCGTCGTCGCACAGTCGCACGCGGTCGTCGACAACGTTCTTGATCGCGTCGTTGAGGCGGGCGTTCCGAAAGACCAGGTCGGTAAGTCGTCACCAAACGCGGTCGATGATGCCGCCTTCACTCGCGTCGTGAAGCGCAAAATGGGCGACTTCGTCGAAAAGAACAGCTCGAAAGGCTTCGTGGTCGGTGGAACAGCGTGGGATTTCGCGAATGCGTCGCGCCTGGCTCGCGCATCACTTGATCTGCTCGTGATCGATGAGGCTGGGCAGTTTTCACTCGCGTCCACAATCGCCTGTTCGGTCGTCGCGAACCGGCTCCTCCTGCTCGGTGACCCACAACAGCTACCGCAGGTCAGCCAGGGCACACACCCCGAACCCGTCGACACCTCGGCGCTCGGCTGGCTCATGGGCGAGAGCGACGTGCTCGCGCCCGAGTTTGGGTTCTTCTTGGAGCGCAGTTGGCGCATGCACCCTGAGGTCGCGGCGGCGGTGTCAGAGCTCAGCTACGACGGCAAACTACAAGCCCACGAAACGGCGGCCCTGCGCAGCATCGACGGCATCACGCCCGGCATCCATCCGGTTGCGCTGCCGCACCGCGGCAACACGTCGCACTCGCCAGAAGAGGCCGACGAAGTGGTGCGCATCGTCGAAAACCTCCTCGGCCGCACGTGGCACCCGGGGGAGGGCGAACAACCGCGCCCGCTCATGCAGGCTGACATCATCATCGTCACGCCCTACAACGCTCAGCAGCAGACGGTGAGGGAGGCATTGGCGGCATATCCCGACATCCGAGTCGGAACCGTCGACAAGTTCCAAGGGCAAGAAGCGGCCGTCTCGATCACGTCGTTGGCCGCCTCCACGGCACGTGATGCGCCGCGCGGCCTGGAGTTCTTACTCCTCGAAAACCGCATGAACGTTGCCGTCTCGCGCGCGCAGTGCGCGGCCTACGTCGTGTACTCGCCGTGGCTGCTCGACGACCTGCCGTACACGCCCGCCGGGGTGCGCCGGCTGTCAGCATTTGCGCGCCTCATGCAAGCGGGTATCTCATCAAGCGGAAGCCGAGAGCCGAGCCCCGAAGTATCGCTCGTAGACTGAATCGGTGCCTTCGCGAGGAGAAGCACGCGGAGAAGGAGCAACATGTCGCTGGAGACGCATAAGTGGCGTGCCTACTGGGTAGGTGTCTCGATCGCTGCCGTCACGATCCTCGACATGACGAAGGTCAACACGGCGCTCCCGGCGCTCGAGACGGCGCTGGGTGCGACTTCAACCGAACTGCAGATCATTGTGGCCGGTTACGTGCTGACGTTCGGTCTTGCCCTCGTGCCCGCCGGACGCATCGGCGACCAGCGTTCCCGCAAATTGCTCTTCCTGATCGGTCTCATCGTCTACACCGGCATGAGCATGATCGCCGGATTCGCGGGCGACGCGACGACGCTCCTCATCGCGCGACTGCTGCAGGGTGTGGGCGCCGGCATCCAGATGCCGCAGGTTCTCGGCACGGTGCAAGAACTCTTCCAGGGTAAAGAGCGCGGCAAGGCGTTCGGTCTCTTCGGAGCCACGGTCGGCCTCGCGACAGCCTTTGGCCCCGGCCTTGGCGGTCTGGCAATCGCACTGGGCGGTCCGGTCGACGGCTGGCGCTGGATCTTCTGGATGAACCTCCCGCTTGGTCTCCTCCTTATCCTCGGCGTCATCCTGTTCATTCCGTCGGCAAAGGGTAAGCCTCGCGAGACTCTCAGCCTGGACCCGATCGGCATCGCGCTGTTCGCGACCACCGTGATCGCACTCATGTGGCCGTTCCTATTCACGACGGGCTCCGAGGCCGACGACCCCGCACGCTGGTGGTTGCTCGTTGTCTTCGCCGTGGGGCTCGCCGCCTTCATTTGGTGGGAGAGTCGGTACGCACGCACCGGTCGTGCGCCGCTGGTTCCGCTCTCACTCTTCCGCAAGCGCTCATTCCGCAACGGGCTCATGGTGGGCACGCTGTACTTTGCGGGCCTCCCGCCGATGTTCTTGCTCATCACGATCTTCATGCAGCAGGGCCTCGGCATGACGGCGCTCATCGCGGGGCTTATCACGACCGGCTTCGCCCTCTCGAGCGCATATGCCAGCTGGTGGGCGGGCGCGCGCATTCACACCATCGGGGCGAAACTCATCGTCACCGGCATGATCGTCGTGCTCGGCATCATGGTGGCGATGGCGGCGGCCGCGACCTTCTTGCCGCACGCCTGGCTTCCCGCGATTGTCGCCGGCCTGCTGTTCATCGGCGGTATCGGCGGTGGCCTCGTGGTGTCGGCCAACCAAACGTTACTGCTCGAAGACGTCGCTGTGCGTGAGGGTGGGCTCGCTGGCTCCGTCGCGCAGCTCGGCCAACGCATCGGCAACGCGATCGGTACCGCCGTCGCGCTGTCGATCTACTACGCCACGCTGTCTCGCGAGGCGACCTCGGTGCCTGCGGAGCAGGTTCCGTTCGACGCCCTGCGCCTCGGCCTCGTCGCTGTCGCTCTCCTTATCGCGCTCGCCCTCATCGTCGCGGTCGTTGACTTGCGCGGCCGCGGCAACGCGGACGACCTGATCTCGCGTGCCTCAGAATAGCGAAGGCACCGCGTAGGCTGAGGGCATGGGGACGGGCACGAGCCGATTTCGCGCACTGGTGCGTGACGCCGACGGGAAGCGCCGAGCGTGGGCGGCTCCTGTTCCCTGGATCGTGGGAACGTCAGCGGCGGCCATTGGTATCGCCGGACTCTTTGGGGGCCTGGCCCCGGTGCAAGAAACCGTGCTGGAGGGCGACGAAACGACCGTCGTCGATGCCGGTGTTGCAACCATCGGAGTCGAGAAGGCGTTGATCTTCGATGAAGCTGAAGCGTTGAATGTCACCCTCACATCCGACGAAGATTTGCTACTTCTGCGCGTGCGCGTAACCAGTACCTTTGACGAGCCGGTGTTCGCGAACTCGCTTTTCGCGACCACGATTCAGCTCGACACCCCGGGCGGTGTCGACGCCGAGCCCGCGAAGAACCAAATTCTGCGGGTGCCCGAACTCCCCACGAGTCCGATTCTCCTTCAGCGTCTTGACACAACCGAGACGCCTTCGGTCGTATTGCAGCCCAACGTTCCGACCACGCTTGCGGTTGGGTTTGTCATTCCCCGCGCCGACAATGACCTTACCGAAATTCACCTACAGATCGACAAAATCACGACGTTTCAATTCACGTTTCTCGGTGATGGCGAAGACCACGGCTACAACTCCGAAGGTCGCGTCGCGATGCTCACGCTTCCTGTCATCTACGACGAGTTGACGCCATGAAACGGTTCGGAATCTGGGTCGCTGGTGCCGCCATGATTGCGGCCGCGTGGGGAGCCACGCTCCTGGTGCCGGCGTCGACCGCGTGGCGCACCCCGTACGTCACCGCCATCGAGATCGGTGAAGTCGCCACCTCTGGCAACCTCACAATCGAGGTACACGACGTTTATTTCGCCGATGAACTCGTCGATTCACAACCCACCGGTGTCTGGACGGGCGCCGGCAACTTTCTGGTACTCGACATCTCCGCCCAGGTGCGTGCCGATGAGTCGCTCAACGTTTTTGTCACACGTACGGCGATCCTAAACGGCGACGAGTACTGGCCTACCGAGCGCGTCTACACTCAGTTGTCGTTGGCGCCGCTGTCGGCGGCGATGGCAACGCGCGGAACCATTGTGTATGAATTGCCGCCGGAGGTGCGAAGCGGAACCATTCAGGTGCAGTTGGGCACGGGGGATGCGAAGCAAGCGGGGCAAGTCACGGAGCTTGAGATCACGCTCGACGATGTCGACGTGCGCGACAGCGTGCGCTTGGAGAAGGCGCGATGGGAGCCGTCGCTATGAGTTGGTTTCGCGCGCACTTGCCCGCCCTCGCTCTCGCGACCGGCGGTGCCATCGTGCTTGCTGGTTCCGTCTACTTCTTAGACGTCGTACCGCGCATGCCGCTGCATCAAACCACGCGCGTTGCTGATGCGGGCGCGCCCATCGAGCTCGATGATCTCGAGTTGAGCGACCCGACGCTTTCGGCCCGCGACGACGAGGGACACTTGCCCGACGGCGTTCAACTGTATGCCGTTGATATCGACTATGCGCCGATGCCGGAGTATGACGGGGTGTCGTGCATTGCGGTGAGCCTCGTTGAGCTTGACGGTGAGCATCGCGTTTTCGAAGCCATGAAGGATTGGGAGCTGGCGAGCGCCCTCGGCGACTACCCGACCGACTGCATATCATCATTCGATGGCGCCCCGGGAACTGCGCGAATCAGCTTTGTGCTACCCGAAGAGCACGGTGAAATGTCGATGATTCTGAGCGTTCCGTACGGCGAACGCGTTCAGGTTTCGCTTGGCGACTGAGCCGCTTCCGCTTTCGCCGCTTCCTCCTCGGCCTGGGCGACGTTATCGTTAACGGTCGTGGTCAGCACGGTGTCGTACGCTGCTGACACGAGTGCCGAGCGCAATGGTTCCGAAATTGCAAGTGCCAGCGGCCACGTGATCGCGGTCACCCAGTGCATAACGTCGGGACTGAGCGGGCCCAGCATGCGAAGCAGGCCGACGTCGAGCCAGGCGGCACCCAGCACCCACAGTTGGTAGAGCAGCACGTATCCGCCGAGAACCAATGGGCCTGCGCGCAGCGCCATCGATAACGCCTTGCCGATCGTCGCGAGTCGGCCCTTGGTATCACCCGCCACCTTGTCGACCGCGAACGTGACGCCCTCGCGCACGGTCTGGTTTACGCGCCCATACCGGCTCTTCACGCGGGTGAGCGCCGAAACCTGAGCGGCGAGGGGGCGGGCTGCGACCGCTTGCCCGTACACAACGCCGGCGACGGTGAGCCACGCGAGGGGAGCGCCGATGAGGCCAGCGACCGCGCCGATCACCGCGACGAAGGCTTCCCACACCGCAGCGACGGGCGGCAGGGTCGCGGCGAACCAATCGCCGATGCCGAACAACCACGCGAACGCGGTGCGGTCTTCCAACCAGGCACTCGCCCCATTCACGAGTTCCCGAATCACCCGCACCGACAAGAACACCCACACCACTTCGAGATACACAGAAGCCAGACGCGTCCATGCTGGCAGGGTTTTTTCGAAGCGCTTCGCGAGCGCACGCAGCGCAAAAGCGGCGACAGCAATCACAACGATGAGCACGTTGATGTCGAGTTCAGCCCGTTCAAACGCCGTTTCAGTGCCGCCAGCGAGCGCCGACGTGAGCGTCCAGTCGCGCTGAATCGTCGCCGACACCTGAATGATCGAGCGCATGTCTTCGTTGAGGTAGCCGGTGGCGTAGTAGAACGCGAAAAACGGCAGAATCGCCATCAGGATTGCGTTGATGAGTGCGGTGCGACGCTCGGCACGGGGCGCGGAACCAGGGGGCACCATCGCAGAAAGTGACGGCAGCGCGTCGCGCACGATGAGCAACATCACGACGTAGCTGATGAGTCGCGCCAAAATCGGCAGCGGATGCACAAACATGCCCCAAAATTCGCTCGCTGCTGTCACGAGCCCCGCAAGGCGGATCAGCAGAAAGTGTGCGGCGGCACCCGCGAGATAGGCGGCCATGAGCTCGGGCCCGCGGCGCCACAGCACCGCCCCCATCGTGCGCGCGACCGTCAACATGCCTTAACGGTAATGCCGAGCGCGAAATCACCCGAGCCGAGAAACGCGAAACCGGAACCATCCGCGCCGACGCGCATGATGGTTCCGGTTTCGCAGAAAAAGTCTTAGACGGTTCCGTACAAACGGTCGCCAGCGTCGCCGAGGCCCGGCACGATGTAGCCGAGTTCGTTGAGGCGCTCGTCGAGCGCGCCGAGTACGAGCGTGACGTCGCGGTCGCCGACCTGCTTCTCAATAGCGGCGACACCTTCGGGAGCGCCGAGGATGCAGACGGCGGTGACGTCTTGTGCGCCGCGCTGGAAGAGGAAGTCGATCGCTGCACCGAGCGAACCACCGGTGGCGAGCATCGGGTCGAGCACGAAGCACTGGCGGTCGCTCAGGTCTTCGGGCAGACGCTCGGCATACGTGGTCGGCTCGAAGGTCTCTTCGTCGCGCGCCATACCGAGGAAGCCCACCTCAGCGGTCGGGATGAGTTTGACCATGCCGTCGAGCATGCCGAGGCCGGCACGCAGAATCGGCACGACGAGCGGACGGGGCTCTGAGATACGCACTCCGGTAGTCGTGGTGACCGGCGTCTGAATCTCGTAGGGCTCGACGCGCACATTGCGCGTTGCCTCATACGCCAGCAGCGTCATGAGCTCTTCCGTCAGCTGACGAAAGACGGGCGAAGGAGTCCGCTTGTCGCGAAGTACCGTGAGCTTGTGGGTGATCAAGGGGTGATCGGCGACGTGAACACGCATAGATTCAGAATAACGTCTCTCCGTGCTGTGTGCGGAGTCGGTGCGCATCGGGCGGGGCTCGGCTCGATTAGGGTTCACATATGAGCACGACCGATGAGGCGATGACCGCGGCGCTCGCGTTGGCGCGTGAAGCGGCTGATGCGGGGGAGATCCCGGTGGGGGCTGTCGTGCTTTCGGCTTCTGGTGAGAGGCTCGGTGCGGGGCGAAACCGCCGCGAAGAAACGACCGACCCGACGGCACACGCCGAGGTCGTGGCGCTGCGGGAAGCTGCGCTTGCGACCGGCTCCTGGAACCTCAGCGGAACCACGTTGGTCGTCACGATGGAACCATGCGTCATGTGCGCGGGTGCGATTTTGCAGTCGCGCGTATCGCGCGTCGTGTTTGGTGCGTGGGATGACAAGGCCGGAGCCGCAGGGTCGCTCTACGACGTGTTGCGCGATCGGCGCCTGCCGTACCGTGCCGAAGTGATCGGCGGGGTACGTGAAGACGAAGCCGTCTCGCTACTGCGCGACTTTTTCGAAGCGCGCCGGTAGGTTCCGACTCTCTGCTGCTGTCGGTTTCGGGGCCTGCCCGTGGGTCCGGCTCGCCGCAGCGGCGCTTAGTGCGTGACGGCGGCCGGGTTTGCGCCGCCCTCGTTGAACGAGGGCTTCTTGCCGAAGATCTTCGCGATCAGCAGCACGATGCCGACGACCAGGAGGCCGACCGCGAGGCCAGCGATCGCGGAGACGAGGGTGTCGCCGAACCAGACGATCACCACGCCGAGCGGGGCGAGGAAGTCGGCGACCGCGTGCAGCATGTCGGCGGGGAGGTGCCAGCCGACTTCGCCGAGGTTCGCAAGCACGAGGTGGCCACCGACCCAGAGCATGGCGACGGTTCCGATGATGGAGATCGTGCGGAACACGGCGGGCATCGAACGCACGATGCGGGTGCCGGTGTGGCGTACGCGCTTTTCTTTGTTCTTCGCCATCTTCAGACCAATGTCGTCGAGCTTGACGAGCAGGGCTACGGCGCCGTAGACGACGCCCGTCATGAGCAGCGCGATAACCGAGAGCACCGCGAGGGTCATGCCCATACCCATGCCCTTGTCGAGGCTTGCGAGCGAGATCAGCATGATTTCGGTCGAGAGGATGAGGTCGGTGCGCACGGCGCCGAGCACGAGCTTCTTCTCGTCGCGCGCCTCTTGCTCTTCGTGGCCGTGGCCGAAACCAAACCACTCGAGAACCTTTTCTGCACCCTCAAAGCACAGGTAGGTTCCACCGATGATCAGCAAGAACGGCAACACCTGAGGCGCCCACGCGGTCAACATGAGTGCGATCGGAATGATGATCACAAACTTGTTGACGATCGAGCCGAGTGCGATCTTGCCGACGACCGGCAGCTCGCGTGCGGGGGTGAGCCCGTGAACGTACTGCGGTGTCACAGCGGCATCATCGATGACCACGCCTGCGGTTTTGGCCGAAGCCTTCATCGCCGCGCTCAGAATGTCATCGACAACTGCGAGCAAACCGACCGACATGGGTCCCCCTTTAAGTTTTGAGCGGGTTTAGCCTAGTGGTCGTTCGTTGTGAGTTTTCTTAATCGGCCGACTTCAACACGATGGCTTCGGTCGGCGGGCCGCCCACCGGGACATATGCGATGCGGTGCAGGAGAGCAGCACGGAAGTCTTCCGGCTCCTCCAGGTGCGGTGCGTGGCCGACGCCCTCGAAGACGAGTTCGGTGACGTGACCGCCGGCCTCGACGTAGGCGTTCAGCACGTCGCGGGTCTGGCTCACCATCTCCTGCGCGGGAGCCACGTCGTCGCCCGGCCATTCCGGGATGACGCCGAGCTTGCCGAGGTTGTTGATGTCGAAGAGCGAGTTGTCGCTGACGATGATGTCTTCGTCGCCGCGCACCCACAGAATTCCGGGCTTGTTTTCGAGGTCAACGATCGAGGAGACGTTGAAGTACTGCGGCGCCATCGCGTTGAGCACACCGATTTCACCGGCGGCGAAGCCGGGCCAGTTGTCCGAAGCCTTTGCGTCGCCGGGGTAGTTGCCCTCAGCGGTGGAGGTGGTCAGCATCGACTCGACCCAGTGGTCTTCGTTGACGCTGTGGAAGTCGGTCGCGATGTAAGAGGCGCGGAAGACGCTGCGCGGCGACGTCGGTGCTTCGTCGGTCGTGTCTTTCGCTTCGAGACGCGCAACGAAATCGGGGTTTGCGCCGCCAGCGCCGGTTCCGGCGTCATCGTCGGTGAGGCGAGAACCATCACGGCGGGTGCCGCCGAAGCCGTACGGCGAGACGGGCGACTCGAGCGTGAGCGAGAGCGTTGGATAATCGAGGGCGTACTGCATGATGACGCCACCGCCCATCGACCAACCCACGAGGTGAGCAGTCTCAAGGCCGAGCGTTTCGAGCACCGAGTGCAGGTCGTCGGAGAAGTCACGGAGGCCGCGGGTCGCGTCAACCGGGAGCGAGTCAGAGTTGCCGAAGCCGCGGAGATCAACCGCGATCACGCGAAGGTCGCGGGGGAGGGCGAGCATCGCAACCTGCCAGAACTCAGCAGACGACACGTTGCCGTGAACAAAAACGATGGTGCGGTCAGCCGAAGTGTTGGCATCGTCGGTAGCGCGCTCAAGAATTCCGGTGTTCAGGCGCGGAGTTTCGACGATGCGTGCAGTGATTCCGTCAAAGAGTGTCATGTTCCCTCATTGTCGCCGTCGTTCGCGGGGCGCAACTTCGCGCCTCTTCAGCCCATCGTAACGACCTTCTTGAGTGGTTCGTTGCCGTCTGCTGTGAAATGGTTGCGTGCTGTCGCCGCCCCAGCCATATCGGTGACGCGCTTCCCGCCCGCAACCTCGCCGATGGTTCCGGAACCTGAGCCGGTGGTTCCGCCACCCTCCCTATGATGAAGGCATGACTGCTCCTGCGATTTCGATTCTTGGCGCCGGTTCTATGGGAGGCGCGATTCTGCGCGGCGTTGTCGCCAGTGGTTTACCTACCCGCTCACTGACGGTGACGAACCGCACGCCCGAGAAAGCCACCGAACTGGCTGAGCTTGCCGGTGTGACGTCTGTTGCGCTGGCGGAGAATCCGCGGGGCAACCACGATGCCGTGGATGATGCCGACATCGTCTTGATCGGAGTGAAGCCGGCGATGGTCGCTGACCTGCTGCGCGACATTGCGTCGTCGCTGAAGCCGGGTGCGATCGTGGTGAGCCTGGCAGCCGGAACCACGCTGGCGACGATGGCGGCGGCGCTTGGTGAGGGGGCAAAGATTGTGCGAGTCATGCCGAACACTCCCGCGATTGTGCGCAAGGCCGTGACAGGGCTCGCCGCGAACGAACACTGTACGGCCGAAGACGTCGCCGCCGTGCGCCGCGTGTTCGAGGCGGTCGGAACCGTCATCACCACCGACGAAGACGGCATCGACCGGCTGTCAACGATTTCGGGCTCGGGCCCGGCGTACGTCTACTTCTTGATCGAGCAACTGACGCAGGCGGCGCTGCACCAGGGCTTTGCTTTGGCCGACGCGCGCGTCATGGCAGAGCAGACGTTTATTGGCGCCGCTAGCTTGCTCGAGGCATCGGGCGATGACCCGGCTGAGTTGCGCCGCCGTGTGACGAGCCCGAAGGGCACGACCGAGCAGGCGCTGTTTGTCATGCAAAATGCCGGCCTCGACTCGATGTTCATCACCGCGACCAACGCCGCCCTCGCTCGCGCCCGCGAACTCGCCGCCGGCGCCTAGGTGTACTGACCTCGACCGTTGTTGATTCGGTCGATGGGGGTCTTGCCTCCGATGCCGAGGTGGTGCCTGTCTAGGTTG
>CANNEP010000036.1 GCA_947503655.1 uncultured Microbacterium sp. | reverse complement strand
GGCAAGCAACTCGACATCGGTGACCTCTCCGGTGAGGACTTCAACGTCGTCGGAACCTTGGCGTGCGAGAAGCACGAACGGCGCGTCGAGGGGGAGTGCATTCAGCAGGCCAGACATGAATTCTTTGCTCCTGTTCACGGCGGCATAGACAAAAAAGACCGCCCAGTGGGGACGGTCTCTTCGAAGAATCGCGAACGCACCGCCTAGGAGGCGGGCCACCAGGAACGGTTCGCGATCATGGGGCGAGGTTATCAGAGGAACGGTGTACGCCGCGCCAATAAGTCAACTCATTGCACAGAGTTGCTCAGCGCTCACACACCCGGTTCGGCGTAGGCTGGATACGTGCCAGCAGTTAATCTCGGAATCCCCACCGCTCGTGAAATTCTTGCGCCCCGTCGTAAGTCTCGTCAGATTCGCGTGGGCAAGGTTCTCGTCGGCGGCGACGCCCCGGTGAGCGTGCAGTCGATGACGACGACACCAACGACCGACATCAACGCCACGCTGCAGCAGATTGCCGAGCTCACCGCCTCGGGCTGCGAGATCGTGCGCGTTGCCGTGCCGAGTCAAGATGACGCTGACGTGCTGCACATCATTGCGGCGAAGAGTCAGATTCCGGTGATCGCCGACATTCACTTCCAGCCGAAGTATGTCTTCCAGGCGATCGACGCTGGTTGCGCCGCGGTGCGCGTTAACCCGGGCAACATTCGCAAGTTTGACGACCAGGTCGGTGCCATTGCGAAGGCAGCGAAGGAAGCTGGTGTTTCACTGCGCATCGGCGTCAACGCCGGTTCACTTGACCGCCGCTTGATGGAGAAATACGGCAAGGCAACGCCGGAGGCTCTCGTCGAGAGCGCCGTGTGGGAGGCCTCGCTGTTTGAAGAACACGACTTCCACGACTTCAAGATTTCGGTCAAGCACAACGATCCGATCGTCATGGTGAAGGCCTACCGTCAGCTTGCTGAGCGGGGCGACTGGCCGCTGCACCTCGGTGTGACTGAGGCAGGCCCGGCCTTCCAGGGCACGATCAAGTCGGCCACCGCCTTCGGAATTCTGCTGTCTGAGGGCATTGGCGACACGATTCGCGTCTCGCTGTCGGCGCCGCCGGCCGAAGAGGTCAAGGTCGGTCACCAGATTCTGCAGTCACTTAACCTGCGCGAGCGCAAGCTTGAAATCGTTTCGTGCCCATCGTGCGGTCGCGCGCAGGTCGACGTCTATACGCTCGCGGAGCAGGTAACCGAGGGTCTCAAGGACGTCACGGTTCCGCTTCGCGTGGCCGTCATGGGTTGCGTTGTTAACGGCCCCGGCGAAGCTCGCGAAGCTGATCTCGGTGTGGCGAGCGGTAACGGCAAGGGTCAGATCTTCGTCAAGGGTGAGGTCATCAAGACCGTGCCTGAGTCCGAGATTGTCGCGACGCTCATCGACGAAGCGCGCCGCATCGCCGAAGAGATGGGCCCCGACGCCTCGATCGGAACTGCCCAGGTCGTCACCGGCTAAGAGCCCCGCTCACCGTCGCCGCATTGCGGCAATCACCCTCGCCGCCACCGTGGCGCCGTTCGACTCGGACTGCACCGCGCTCGTGTCGACAGCACGCGCGACGGAGCTCGGGCTCACACCGCGCAATTTCGACGAGACATCGAGCGACGGTCTCGGATGGGAGCCGTTCTACGCCGACAGTGCTGCGCGGATCGGTGCCTTCTCGTGTGGCTGGGTGACAGCAGATGGCATCTCGTATTCGAGCATCCAAGTCATGCCGTCGGCCGCGATCAGCGACAGCCTTCGACAGCAGTGGCCAGAGTGGTTCACAGGGGAGTGCGTTTCGATCTTCGAAGATTGCCAGCACCTCATTGAGGCCAACGGCATTGCGGTCGTCGTGAACGCCGCGCCTGACGTTCGAGACGAAGTCGTCGGTGACGTCACCGACGCCCTGGAATCAGCGGACGAACCTGTCATCGGAACGCTACCTCTCGATGCGTGGCAAGAACCTCTGACCTGTGACGTTGTCATGGGGGTGGTGAAAGAGTGGTCGCCGACCGACGAGCTTGAGCCGGGCTTGCCGACAGATGTCATCGGCGTGGGTCCCTTCACCGAGGGGCTACGTGAGACAGCACCCTACGTGTGGTGCCCACTCACGGGTTATCAAGAGAACACGATGATCGCGGCGGTCATTCAGCCCGGGCACGGAGCGCCCAGTGAAGCGCGCCTCGAAGCACTAAAGGCTGAGCCTTACACCGTACTGGGCGCCGACAACGCCTGGGTCGTGCGAGAAATGCCGTACTCGATGACAACGGCTGTCGTGGCCGTTGTGGGATCAAACCGGGTCACCATTGCGATGGGATCACAGACGCGATCGGAAGAAGAGCTGGTGGGAACCGCGACATCGATCATCGCCGAGCTCCTCGCGCGACACCGGTAGCCAAGCACCTGCTTGGTTATATTTCCATTTCCGAAAGAATTGCCAATCTTTCTTCTCAAAGTGGTCATTAATTGCTGATCTTTGAGAGGCGTTGCGGATAGTGTTCCCACAGTCGCCTCATCCCCGGTGACTTTCGCTCACATTTTTTGAGCATCGCGCCTACAAGGCGTTGTGTGGCGCTCCTGCGCCCTGTTGAATTTCGCGAAGGCGAAGAGTTCGTCCGCAATGCAGCGGAGATGGAGAGAACATGGCAGTCATCGGCATTGTTGCCGAGGGGCCCGCAGAGACTCGCGTCGCTGCAACGCCCGCTACGGTGACCCAGTTGGCAGGTCTCGGATACGACGTATCCGTCGCCGACGGCGCAGGAGAGCGTTCCAGCTTCTCCAATGGCGCGTACGAAAAGGCGGGCGCACGCATTGTGTCGCCAGCCGAGGCATGGGGCGCCGATATTGTGCTCGCTGTCGCTGCTCCGGAGCAGGCACAGATTGACCAGATGCGCGCCGGTGCCGTTTTCGTCGGAATCCTCGCGCCAGCGTTGAGCCCCGACCTGCTTGCGGCCCTCGCCGCCCGTGGCGTCACCGCTCTCGCAATGGACTCCGTGCCTCGCATTTCCCGCGCGCAGTCGATGGACGTGCTGAGCTCGATGGCAAACATCGCGGGCTACCGCGCCGTCGTCGAAGCCGCTCACGAGTTCGGTCGCTTCTTCACCGGCCAGGTCACCGCGGCCGGTAAGGTTCCGCCCGCGAAGGTGCTCGTCGCTGGAGCCGGTGTCGCCGGCCTCGCTGCGATCGGTGCCGCATCGAGCCTCGGCGCGATCGTTCGCGCCACCGACCCGCGCCCCGAAGTTGCTGACCAGGTCAAGTCGATCGGTGGCTCCTACCTCCCCGTCGAGGTTGAGGTTGAGCAGTCCACCGACGGTTACGCGAAGGCCACGAGCGAGGCTTACGACAAGCGCGCGGCCGAGCTGTACTCCGAGCAGGCTGCTGACGTCGACATCATCATCACGACCGCGCAGATCCCGGGGCGCGCCGCTCCCATGCTGATCACCGCAGCCGACGTTGCATCCATGAAGTCTGGTTCCGTCATCGTTGACATGGCTGCCGGCTCCGGCGGAAACGTCGTCGGTTCGGTTGCTGGTGAAAAGATCGTCACCGACAATGGCGTCATCATCCTCGGCTACACCGACCTCGCCGGCCGCCTGCCTACCCAGGCATCGCAGCTGTACGGCACCAACCTCGTCAGCCTGATGAAGCTGCTGACCCCCGCCAAGGACGGCCAGCTCACGCTCGATTGGGACGACGTCGTGCAGCGCAACGTCACCGTCACCCGTGACGGCGACGTGACGTTCCCGCCGCCGCCCGTCAATGTCTCAGCCGCACCTGCTGCTGCTCCCGCAGCCGAGGTTCCGGTCGCGGCAGCGAAGAAGGGCATGAGCGCGGGCGCCAAGACCGGTCTTGTCGCTGCCGGTATCGCCGCTCTCTTCCTCGTCAACGCGTTCGCACCCGCACCGCTGCCGCAGCACTTCACGGTGCTGATGCTGTCGGTCGTCATTGGTTTCTACGTGATCGGCAAGGTGGCGCACGCGCTGCACACGCCGCTCATGAGCGTCACCAACGCGATTAGCGGCATCATCGTGGTCGGTGCGATCACGCAGCTCAACACGGACGACATCGTGGTGCAGATTCTGGCGGCCGTAGCCGTGCTGCTCGCCAGCATCAACATCTTCGGTGGCTTCGCGGTGACGCGGCGCATGCTCGCAATGTTCTCCCGCGACCCCCGCTCCGAGCGCTAACCCGGCACCGCCAGAACGAGGAATACTTTCGTGTTTGAATCCATGTCTTCGACGGCCGCTGCCGTCGCGGGTGCCGCGTACATCGTTGCCGCCCTGCTCTTCATCCTCAGCCTTGCTGGACTCAGCAAGCACGAGACCGCCAAGAACGGTGTGCGCTTCGGCATCATCGGTATGGCACTCGCACTCGGTGCCACCATTTGGGTGTCGTTCCAGACCGAGAACCCGTCGATCCTGGGCTTCGGCCTGCTGATCGCCGCGATCGTCGTCGGCGCCATCATTGGCCTCTGGCGAGCACGCGTCGTTGAGATGACGGGCATGCCCGAGCTCATCGCGCTGCTTCACAGCTTTGTGGGTCTGGCCGCCGTCATCGTCGGTTGGAACGGCCACCTGCAGCCGCCGCACTACACCGGTGCGCTCGCCGATATCCACCACGCTGAGGTCTTCATTGGCGTGTTCATCGGTGCCGTGACCTTCACCGGTTCGATCGTCGCGTTTGGCAAGCTGTCGGGCCGCATGTCGTCTAAGCCGCTCATGTTGCCGGGTAAGAACGTGCTCAACGTTGGTGCGCTTGTCGCCTTCGTGGCGCTCACAGTTTGGTATGTCATTACGCCGTCGCTCGTGCTGCTCATCGTCGTTACGGTGCTCGCGCTCGCCCTCGGTTGGCACTTGGTCGCCTCGATCGGTGGCGGCGACATGCCGGTCGTCGTTTCGATGCTGAACTCGTACTCCGGTTGGGCCGCTGCCGCCGCCGGTTTCTTGCTCAACAACGACCTGCTCATCGTCACCGGCGCCCTCGTTGGCTCCAGCGGTGCCTACCTGTCGTACATCATGTGCAAGGCCATGAACCGCTCCTTCATCTCCGTCATCGCGGGTGGCTTCGGTATCGCAGCCCCCAAGAAGGACGACGAAGAGGAGACCGGCGAGCACCGTGAGGTCAGCGTCGATGACGCGGCCGCCATGCTCAAGGGTGCGTCCTCCGTGGTCATTACGCCCGGATACGGCATGGCCGTCGCCCAGGCGCAGTACCCGGTTGCTGAGCTCACGCAGAAGCTGCGCGACCAGGGCGTCGACGTTCGCTTCGGTATTCACCCGGTCGCCGGGCGCCTGCCCGGCCACATGAACGTGCTCCTCGCCGAGGCGAAGGTTCCGTACGACATCGTGCTCGAGATGGACGAGATCAACGACGACCTGGCTGAGACCGATGTCGTGCTCGTCATCGGCGCGAACGACACGATCAACCCCGCGGCGGCTGAAGACCCGTCGAGCCCGATCGCTGGTATGCCGGTGTTGCGGGTGTGGGAAGCCAAGAACGTCATCGTGTTCAAGCGCTCGATGGCCGCTGGCTACGCGGGCGTGCAGAACCCGCTGTTCTTCCGCGAGAACGCCTCGATGCTGTTCGGCGACGCCAAGGCGCGCGTCGAAGACATCTTGCGCGCACTCTAAGCACATAGACCGACCAAGCGCAGCAGGCTTGGTCTGGGCCGCTCTTCCAGGCACGGGGGAGCGGCCCTTCCTTTGTTTCGCCGCGGCGCGCGGGGTGTGAAGATGGACGCATGCAACCCACCACCGTCACGTTTCCGTCCGGCGCCCTCTCCGAAGAGACCACCGTCGCCGATGTCAGGCCCCACGCGGGTGGTTCCGTCGTCATCCTGCAGCAGACGCCGTTTCACCCGGTCGATCACACGTGGCCGGATCAGCCGGGAGACACCGGAACGCTCACGGCTGACGGAACCACGGTGCGCGTTGCGAACACCGTGATGGTCGCGATTGACGACGCTGGTGTGCTCGCTGTCGGTGAGGAGATTCCGGTAAAGCGCGGTGCCGATGGGTGGGACTGGCACGTTGGCCACCTTGTTGCTGAGCCGGTTACGTGGGGCGCCGGAACCACGGTCCAGGCGACCGTTGACGGCACGTTGCGCGCGGGGTTGAGCCGCGGCCACACCGCGTGCCACCTCGCCTCCCTCGCCCTGGACGCCGCGCTCGCCGAGCTGTGGCACAAAGACCCCGGAATAGACCCGCTCGGCAGCCCCAACTTTGAGGCCCGGGCGGGAGCCTCGAGCCAGATTCACCCTGACGGCAGCGTTGACACGTATCGCCTCGGTAAGAGTCTGCGTAAGGCGGGCTTCCGCCCCGACGACCTCGCCGCATCGCTCGCGCAGCGCGAAGCACAGATCAACGACCTGCTTGCCGCCTGGGTGGCGTCATCGGGCCGCTCGTGGATCGAAGTTGAGGGCGACACGATCGCCGACCGGCGCACGTGGCACTGCGCCTTGCCGGCGGGCGAAGCACACTTCTTGTGCGGCGGCACGCACGTCGACGGCCTCGACGCGTTTGCGTCGATCACCGTCGCGCTTGACCTCAGCGACCCGCAGCTTCTCGTCATGACGACGACCGTGGTTCCGTCCGACGACTGACGAGTCGCCGACTCAGCTGATGGTTCCGCCGGCTACTGACAGGTCGTCGGTCGTGTCGAGCGCCGTGCGAATCGCGACCTCGATGCCGCGCGCGATGTCGGCGAGGGGGAGTGTGGGCGTCGGCGCCGGCTTTTGCCCGTCGGCCCACGGCACGTGGATGAAGCCCGCGCGGGCGTGACCGGCCGCATCGATCGCTTGAAACATGACGTCGTTGCATACGAACGTGCCCGCGCTGAGCGAGAGTTCGGCGGGCACATTGGCCGCGGCCACCGCGGCGGTCATCGCCTTGACGGGGAGCGTCGCGAAAAGGGCGCTCGCGGCATCCGGAACCACGGGGGTGTCGACCGGCTGGTCGCCCGAGTTGTCGGGAATGCGAGCGTCGCGCAGGTTCACGGCAACGCGTTCGAAACTGAGTGCCGCGCGGTTGCCGGCCAGACCCGTCGCGATGATGAGGTCTGGCGTGTGTTCGGCAATGAGTTCGCGCAGTTTGGCCCCAGCCCCCGCGAACGTAACCGGCAAGACGGCCGTGACCAATGGTTCCGGCCCCTGCCAGGTCTCGGCGATCAGCCGCACGGCGTCGCCGGAGGGGTTTTCGGTGTCGTTTCCGAAGGGGTCAAAGCCCGTCAGCAGGATCGTTGTCACGCGTCGACCTTTCACAATCTCGTCGTAATCAGGCTACGCGTTCGGCGCCCGGCGGGTCGCGCCCTAGAATCGAGGAGTGGTAACACGACTCTCTAACTACTTCGTCCGTACTCTCCGTGAAGATCCCGCTGACGCGGAAGCCATCTCGCACAAGCTTCTCGTGCGCGCTGGCTACATTCGTCGGCAGGCGCCAGGCATTTTTGCGTGGCTGCCACTTGGCCTGCGCGTGAAGGGCAAGTTGGAGAACATCATCCGCGAGGAGATGGCCGCCGCTGGTGCCTTCGAAGTGCACTTCCCGGCCCTCCTGCCGCGCGACATGTACGAGGCGACGGGTCGCTGGGAAGAGTACGGCGACGCGCTGTTCCGCCTGCACGACCGCAAGGGTGCCGACTACCTTCTCGCGCCGACGCACGAAGAGGCCTTCACGCTCATGGTGAAAGACCTCTACTCGTCGTACAAAGACCTGCCGCTGACGATCTACCAGATCCAAGACAAGTACCGCGATGAGGCTCGTCCTCGCGCTGGCCTCCTGCGCGGCCGCGAATTCACGATGAAGGATGCCTACTCGTTTGACTCGTCAGACGAGGGTCTTGACGCGTCGTACCAGGCGCAGCGTGACGCGTACGAGCGTATTTTCCAGCGCCTCGGCATCGAGTACGCGATCGTTCAGGCTGACGCCGGTGCCATGGGCGGCTCGCGTTCTGAAGAGTTCTTGCACCCGACCGCGATCGGTGAAGACACCTACGTGCGTTCCGCCGGTGGCTACGCCGCGAACGTCGAGGCTTTTGCGACGCTCGCACCCGAGCCTCGTTCGATCGAGGGTCTGCCCGAGCCGGTCATTTACGATTCGCCCAATACGCCCACGATCGAGACGCTCGTCGCGCACACGAATGCCGTGCTCGACGGTGACTATACCGCCGCTGACACGCTGAAGAACGTTGTGCTCGCTCTTACGCACCTCGACGGCACGCGTGAGGTTGTTGTCGTCGGTATTCCCGGTGACCGCGAGGTTGACGAGAAGCGCGCTGAGGTTGCATTTGCTCCGGCTGAGGTCGAGCAGGCAACTGACGCTGACTTCGCGAAGAACCCGCTGCTGGTCAAGGGCTACATCGGCCCGTGGACCGCGCAGGGCACCCTTCTCGGTGAAGAGTCTGCGACAAACATCCGCTACTTCCTGGACCCGCGTGTGGTTGACGGAACCACGTGGATCACGGGTGCAAACATCGACGAGAAGCACGTGCACTCGCTGGTTGCCGGTCGTGACTTCGCCGCTGACGGCATCGTTGAGATTGCCAGCGTTCGTGAGGGTGACGAAGCTCCGGATGGTTCCGGCCCCGTCACGCTGCAGCGTGGCATGGAGATCGGTCACGTCTTCCAGCTCGGCCGCAAGTACGCCGAATCGCTGGGCCTCAAGGTGCTCGACGAAAACGGCAAGCTGACGACCGTCACGATGGGTTCGTACGGTATCGGCGTGACGCGTATTCTCGCCGTGCTGGCAGAGCTCAACCACGACGACCGCGGCCTGATTTGGCCCGAGTCGATCGCGCCGTTCGATGTGCAGGTTGTGGCGACCGGTCGTGACGCGCTGGCGTTCGAACTGGCCGAAGAAGTCGCTGCCGCGCTTGAGGGCGCTGGCCGCGAAGTTCTTATCGATGACCGCGCTGGCAAGGTCTCACCCGGTGTGAAGTTCGGCGACGCCGAGCTGCTCGGTGTGCCCCACATCATCATCGTTGGCCGAGGCGCGGCTGACCGTGAGGTCGAGGTCTGGGACCGCCGCACCGGCGTCAAGACGCCGATGCCGGTGGCCGAAGCCCTCGCACAGTTCGGGGCTTAGTAGGTCTGGAAAAGGCGGTGTCAGCTCAAACCAACACCGTTGCGATTGAGGTCGCGATGCATGCTGAGGCGTCAGATTTCGGATGGGTAGCAGAGCAACTCATTGACGGGCTTGCACCCTAGCGCGCATACTTTCGTCTAACTCGGGAGAGTGAGTCGAATGCGCAAACTGGTGTGGAGTGGGGCGGCGCTCGTCGCGATGTTGTCACTGGTCGCGTGCGGGCCCACATCGAGCCCGACACCGAGCACGAGCTCTGCAGCGCCCACCACCACGAGCGCCCCATCGGAGAGCGCATCACCCACACCGTCGCCCACCGACACCGAACCGGTTTACGCGTTCAACGGCGATTGCACGAACGCGTTCTCTAACATCGAGCTGGCCACTGCCTTCGACCATGCCATGACAGACCTCGGCGTGAACTGGTCGATTGGGCAAGAAGAAGCGCTTGGCGGCGTGAAATGTACATGGTGGGCCGACGACATGTATCTCGGCGCCGTCGTCGTCTTGACCGCACTTCCCGCGGCAGCGGCACCGGATTCTGTCGTTGATGCCGCGCAGTGTGTAGAAAACAATTGCGAAGCAACCATGCTCACTTCGCAGGGCTGGTACTCGATGGTCACCTTCGGAAGCCTGACCAGCGACGACCCTGCCATCATTCAAGGCCTTCTTACGCAAGCCGCGGAGCGCGGCGACGCGCTGCCGCAACCCGTGGTTCCGCAGGCGACGGCTTCGACATGGGCGAGACCGCCCATTGCCTGCGCGGATCTTGCCGAGCTTCTCACTCCACCCGACGGCTCGCCGATCACGCTGGTGGTCGAAAACATGGCAGACTCATCGCTCCTGGCCCCGCTCTATGCAACGCTCGGCAACTTCTGCACCTTCTCGATGCCCAGCTCCGATCCGGAGAGCTTAGGTGTCGAGCTGATGTTCAGCGTCACGGTCGTGCCGGGAGGAGCCGTCGCCTTCGACGACGGCGTCATCAGGGGCAAGGGTGTGCCGGTGCAGATCGCGAACGGCGAAGCCGCGGAGGTCGTCATGCCGTTTGTCGCAGAGGGCAACATGGGCATTTTTGCCACCGACGGAACCAACACGGTTGCGGTCGCGGCACCCCATGAGCTCGCGCCGACCGAATTCACCTGGGTTGCCGAGCAACTCATCGACGCACTCGCGCCGTAGCATTCACCCCTTCGTCACCTGGGGGTGAGAGGGTGGAGGCATGAGCACGACGGATATCCCTGAGAACGACCTCACGCCTGAACTCATTGACGGCATCGATCGCCTCATCGATGACGCGGGAATCTCCGACAACCGCACGCTCATCCGCCGCATCCTGACGTCGGGCTTGCAACTCGGCATGGACGACACTGACCGTCTCGACCTCAAGATCACGTCGGCGTCGCTCATCGAAATGCGCAATGCATTCCGACTCTTCGCGCCGTATCGCGGCGTTCCCAAGGCGACGATTTTTGGTTCCGCTCGCACGCAGCCGGATTCTGCCGCCTACCGTGCCGCGCACGATGCGGCCGCTGCCCTCGCGCGCGACGGCTGGATGGTCGTCACCGGTGCCGGCCCCGGCATCATGCAGGCGGCGGCCGAGGGCGCCGGGCCTGACATGTCGATCGGTGTCTCGATTCGCCTGCCGTTCGAGGAGAAAGCCAACGAGATCATCGGGCAAGACCCGAAGCACGTTGCCATGAAGTACTTCTTCACGCGCAAGCTCATGCTGGTGAAGGAATCGACCGGGTTCATTTGTGTTCCCGGTGGCTTCGGAACCCTCGACGAAATGTTTGAACTGCTCACCCTGCAGCAGACTGGTAAGGCCGAGCCCGTGCCGATTGTGTTGCTCGATGAGCCGGGCGGCGTGTTCTGGAAGAACCTCGAACACTACATTCGCGACACGATGATGCCCGCCGGCGTGATTTCGCCTGACGACCTTGACCGCATACTCATCACTGACTCGGTCGAAGCAGCGCACGCTGCCATCGTGAACTTTTGGCACAACTACGACTCACTGCGCTGGGTCGGCGACACGCTCGTGTTGCGTCTCAAGCACACGCCGACCGACGAAGAGATTGCCGAGCTCAACGAGAAGTTTGCGTTCTTGCTGAAGGAGGGGGAGATTCGCCGCGCCGAACCGTACGCCCCCGAGCGTTCAGACAACGACAAGCTCGACCTGCCGCGCATCTCCCTCGTGCTCAACCAATTCAAGGTGGGCTCGCTCTTCCAACTCGTCAACGCGATCAACGCCCTGCCTTCGGCCCACGCCTAGATTCCGCGCGCAACGCCACCATCCCTCGCACCGCGAGCCGATGGTTGCGCTTGCTCCATGGTTCCGCGAGTCGCGTCGTGACTGTTCTGCAGGAATCTGCGCCCAAATCGGCTCTTTTCAGGCCCAGAATTCCTGCAGATCGTTCCTGATCCTGCATAACGGTCAAGCGGAGCCGGAACCAGGGGGGCGGAACAGGGAGAGCGGAACCACGGAGAGCGGAACCACGCGGTTGCGGAGGGCGCAACGCCCGGGGTGGAGGGCGAAGGTTTCGTCACAGGAGGCATCCGTTAGAATGGTTCGATGCCCCTGCCGGGGTCAGAGCTGAATACGGAGGCCGTTATGGACATTGATCTCTCGCTGTTGCGCACGATCGAGCGTGAGAAGGAGATTCCCTTCGCTGAGCTTGCTCACATTATTGAGCAGGCCGTGTTGACCGCCTACGCCAAGCACACGTCGCCCGACGACGAGCTGCCTGAGGGCGCCCGCGCATCGCTCGACCACAAGACCGGCCACGTCGCGGTTTACATTCCGGTTCTCGACGAAGAAGGCGCCGTCATCGGTGAAGAAGAGACGATGCCGGAAGACTTCGGTCGCATCGCCGCTTTCGCCGCGAAGCAGGTCATCAGCCAGCGTCTGCGCGACATCGCCGACGACGCCGTGCTCGGTGAGTTCCGTGCCAAGGAGGGTGACATCGTTGCCGGTGTCATTCAGCAGGGCCCGAACCCCAAGATGATCCACGTCGACCTCGGCACGATCGAAGCGATTCTTCCCCCGGAAGAGCAGGTTTCGACCGAGGAATACACCCACGGTTCGCGCCTGCGTGTTTACGTGACGAGCGTTTCCAAGGGCAACAAGGGACCGCAGATCACTGTCTCGCGCACCCACCCGGGTCTCGTGCGCAAGCTCTTCGCTCTCGAGGTTCCGGAAATCGCTCAGGGTCTTGTTGAGATCGTGTCGCTCGCTCGTGAAGCCGGCCACCGCACCAAGATTGCCGTCGTTGCAAAAGACTCGTCGATCAACGCCAAGGGCGCTTGCATCGGTGAAATGGGTCGCCGCGTGCGCGCCGTAACCGAAGAGCTCTCCGGCGAGAAGATCGACATCATCGACTACAACCCGGAGCTCGCAGCCTTCGTTGCTCAGGCGCTCTCACCGGCAAAGGTCACCAGCTCGTTCATTCTGGACGCGCAGACCAAGGCCGTTCGCGCCCTGGTTCCGGACTACCAGCTTTCCCTCGCTATCGGTAAGGAAGGTCAGAACGCGCGTCTGGCCGCCAAGCTCACCGGTGCCAAGATCGACATCCAGCCAGACTCGATTCTCGACGAGAACTAGTCCACGCATCCGCGTCTCGTGTTCCGCCGCACCGCTGGCGGGGCGCGAGTAAACGCGGGGGAGGTGTAAGATGGAACCCGTACGAACGTGTGTCGGTTGCCGATCACACGGTTCTCGCTCCTCACTTCTGAGGGTCACCATCCACGACAACCGCCTCGTCATCGACGAGCGGAAAGCGCTGGGTGGGAGAGGATCGTGGGTACATGACGAGGCCAGTTGCCTCGCCAAGGCACTCCAACGCAAAGCGTTCGTACGGGCACTGCGAGTATCGGGTTCGCCCGACACACAGACCATCGAGAAACGGCTGAACGGCTATGGAAACAAAGTGAACGGCTCGAAATGAGACCCGTCCGCCAATAGGTCTGCCCTGCCTGGGTAGACCCAGACAGGAGAATCAGTGGCTGCCAAACCACGCGTGCATGAAATTGCCTCCGAATTCGGAGTAGACAGCAAGCATGCACTGGCCAAGTTGAAAGAACTTGGCGAGTTCGTGAAGAGCATCTCTTCAACGATTGAACCCCCCGTTGCGCGCAAGCTTCGCGCTGCGCTCGAGGCGGAGGGCGCCGCGGCGTCCGCTGCCCCCGCTCCGGCAGCAGACGCTGCCGCGAAGACTCCGGCTAAGCCGGCGGCCGCCAAGCCTGCCGCTGCTAAGCCTGCCGCTGGTGCTGCCAAGCCCGGTCCGAAGCCTGGCCCGAAGCAGGCTCCGGCTCCGAAGGCGCCGGCCGCCGAAGCTCCCGCTGCTGAGGCCCCGAAAGCTGCTGAGAAGCCCGCCACCGACGGTGGTGCTCCGGCTCCGAAGGCTGCCCCGAAGCCCGGTGCTCCGGCACCGAAGGCACCGGCACCCCGCCCGGGTGGCGCACCGCGCCCCGGCAACAACCCCTTTGCTTCGTCGCAGGGCATGGGTCAGCGTCCCGCTGGACCCCGTCCCGGCAACAACCCCTTCGCTTCGGCACAGGGCATGGGCCAGCGCCCGACGCCGGGTAACATCCCACGTCCGCAGGCTCCGCGTCCCGGCGCCCCGCGTCCGGGTGCTCCGCGCCCGGGTGGCGCAGGTCGCACCGGTGGTGGCGGTCGTCCTGGTGCACCGTTCCAGCAGCGTCCCGGCGGTGCCGGTGGTGCTGGTCGCCCCGGTGGCGGCGGTGGATTCCAGCGTCCCGGCGGCGGAACCGGTGGCCCTGGTGCCGGTGGTGGCGGTTTCGCAGGTCGTCCCGGCCCCGGTGGTCGTGGCCGTGGCGGAACAGCTGGTGCCTTTGGTAAGGGCGGCGGCAAGTCGAAGCAGCGTAAGTCGCGTCGCGCGAAGCGCCAAGAGTTTGAAATGCGGGATGCGCCGCTCGTTGGCGGTGTTAACGTTTCGCGCGGTAACGGCGAGACGATTCGCCTGCGTCGCGGCTCCTCGATTTCGGACTTCGCCGACAAGATTGAGACCCTGACGGGTTACACGGTTCAGCCGGGTACCCTCGTCACGATCCTCTTCAACCTCGGTGAGATGGCGACGGCTACGGAGTCGCTCGACGAGGCCACGTTCGAAGTACTGGGCGCTGAGCTCGGCTACAAGATCGACATGGTTTCGCCTGAGGACGAAGACAAAGAACTCCTGGAGGGCTTCGGTCTCGACCTTGAGAACGAGCTTGCTGAAGAAGACGACGAAGACCTTGAGATTCGTCCGCCGGTCGTCACCGTCATGGGTCACGTTGACCACGGTAAGACGCGCCTTCTTGACGCGATCCGTCAGACCAACGTGGTTGCTGGTGAAGCCGGTGGCATCACCCAGCACATCGGTGCATACCAGATCTGGACTGAGCACGAAGGTATCGAGCGTGCTGTGACGTTCATTGACACCCCGGGTCACGAGGCGTTTACCGCTATGCGTGCTCGTGGTGCTCAGGTCACTGACATCGCGATCCTCGTCGTCGCAGCCGACGACGGCATCATGCCGCAGACGGTTGAGGCGTTGAACCACGCACAGGCAGCTAACGTGCCGATCGTGGTCGCGGTCAACAAGATCGATAAGGAAGAAGCCAACCCCGCCAAGGTTCGTCAGCAGTTGACCGAGTACGGTCTGGTTGCCGAAGAATACGGTGGAGACGTTATCTTCGTCGACGTTTCGGCTCGCCAGAACCTGGGTATCCAGGAGCTCGTTGACGCTGTCTTGCTGACGGCTGACGCTGGCCTTGACCTGCGCGCAAACCCGAACAAGGACGCCCGCGGTGTCGCTATTGAAGCCAAGCTCGACAAGGGCCGTGGTTCGGTGGCTACCGTGCTCATCCAGTCCGGAACCCTGCGCGTTGGTGACGCGATCGTCGCCGGTACCGCGTATGGCCGCGTTCGCGCCATGATCGACGAGAACGGCGAGTCGGTCGAAGAGGCCTACCCGTCGCGTCCGGTTCAGGTTCAGGGTCTTAACTCTGTTCCGCGCGCTGGTGACACGTTCATCGTGACCGAAGAAGACCGTACGGCACGTCAGATCGCTGAGAAGCGTGAAGCCGCTGCCCGTAACGCTCAGCTCGCGAAGGCTCGTAAGCGTATTTCGCTTGAAGACTTCACCCGTGCACTCGAAGAGGGCAAGGTCGAGTCGCTCAACCTCATCATCAAGGGTGACGTTTCTGGTGCTGTTGAAGCCCTGGAAGAGTCGCTCCTCAAGATCGAGGTCGACAACTCCGTTCAGCTGCGCATCCTGCACCGCGGTGTGGGTGCCATCACGGCGAGCGACGTTGACCTGGCAACGATCGACGACGCCATCATCGTCGGCTTCAACGTCCGCCCGGACGTTAAGGCTCGCGAGCGCGCCCAGCGCGAAGGCGTCGACATCCGCTTCTACTCGGTTATCTACTCGGCAATCGATGACATCGAGAGCGCGCTTAAGGGCATGCTCAAGCCGGAGTTCGAAGAGGTCCAGTCGGGTGTTGCCGAGGTCCGTGAGGTGTTCCGCTCCTCGAAGTTCGGCAACATCGCCGGTGTCATCGTGCGCTCGGGAACCATTACCCGCAACGCGAAGGCACGCGTCATCCGCGACGGCGTTGTCGTCGCAGACGGGCTGGCTATCGAGTCGTTGCGTCGCTTCAAGGACGACGTCACGGAAGTTCGTACCGACTTCGAAGCCGGTATCGGCCTCGGTAAGTTCAACGACATCCAGATCGGTGACGAGATCGAGACCACTGAAATGGTCGAGAAGCCCCGCGCCTAAGGTGTGATCAAGGCCGCGTGAGTTTACGACTCACGCGGCCTTGTCATCTCAGGCGCAGTACGCTCCCAACAGATCTGTTGCCGCATAGGCACAAGAGGAGGACAACATGGCTGGTGAACGTCAAGGACGATTGGCCGACCGCATCCGCGTGATTCTCGCGGAACGCCTCGACAAAGGCTTGCGCGACCCGCGCCTCGGTTTCGTGACCATCACGGAGGTTCGAGTTTCGGGTGACCTGCAGCACGCTTCGGTGTTCTACACGGTGCTCGGCACCGATGAAGAGCGCGCGTCGAGTGCTGCTGCGTTGACGGCCGCGACGGGCATGCTCCGCAAGGAAGTGGGCAAGCACCTCGGTGTGCGCCTGGTTCCGACGCTGGAGTTCATCTCCGACGCGCTGCCCGAAACGGCTGACCACATTTCGGCACTGCTGCGCGAAGCGCGTGAGCGTGACGCTGAGGTCGCCGGTCTTGCCGCCAAGGCGCAGTACGCGGGTGACGAAGACCCGTACCTGAAGCCGCGCGAAGACGCTGACGAAGACTAATCCCCACGTCACAACGCCGCCCCACCCGAGAGGGAGGGGCGGCGTTGTGCGTTGCTAGCTGCGGGCGAAGCGTGGGTTCAGGAGCGCATCAACCGTCACCAGTGCTGCGCCCGTCACGAGCGCAACGGCGAAGCCCGGCAAGCGGAACCACGAAGCTGGCGGGATCAGTGGCGAGCCACACGAGTCCCACAGCCTGCATCGCGAGGGCGACGACGGTGAGCGCGTTGCTGCTCATGAACCGCAAGAGCGCAGGTGCGAGCACGCCGCCGATCGCGATCATGACGGCTTGGGGGAGAAGTGCGAACCCGGCCATGAGCGCTGATTCTCCACGGGTATCCTGCAGGTGAAGGCTCACGAGGTAGACCGTCGCGGCCGACGCGCCGGTACCGGCGATGAAGCGCAGGTACGCGATCGAAAAGTCGCGAATGCGAAACAGCCGCACGTCAATAAACGGGTCATGCAATCCCCAGCTGGCGGCGCACAAATATCGCGCCAGCCACCCCGCCCGTGATGCCCGTGACGATCGCCGCCAGTGGTTCCGTCGCCACATGCTGCAACGAGCGGAATGCCGCCGTACAGCGTCCATCGCTAGCCCGGCCCCTCGGCGAGAATGCCGCCAGCAACCGGGCCAAACGCGCTGCCGGCGCCGAACGTTGCCGTCCAGAGGCCGTAGCCGAGCACGCGCTCGCCGGGCTGAAACACCGCACCAATCGTCGACACGACGCTCGCAATGACCGCGGCTTCGCTCGCCCCGAGTAACGCGCGCATCGCGATGAGTACAAGCGCGGAGTCGGTCACACCGCCGATCAGGTTAAACAGTGCGAACCCGGCGAGCCCGATCGCCATGACGGTGCGGCGCCCAAACTGGTCACCAGCACGCGCCGCAATGACGAGCGTGACGGCAAGCGCGAGCGGGTAGATGTCGACGATCCAGATCGCGGCAGCGTCTGTCATGTGCAGGTCTTGCCGCATCGCCGGCAGTGCCGTCGTGGTCGCGCTAATCGCGAGAGCGCCGACGAGAACGCCGAGCAGCATCGGAACCATGGCAAGCCACGTGCGCGCCGATGAGCGCTGGGCGGTGGGGATCGTCATTGCTCTATTCTGCTGCCCCGAGTGCGTCAGATTACGGATCTCGGGCAAGACCCGAGCGGAAGACGACGAGATGGAGTCGCTATGGCGGCGTGCCACGCAAGCCGAGCCGCTGGCGGACAGCGAGATTAGCGCTAGTGGGGCTCAAGCTCACGATCGCTAATGTGCCAGGGCCGTGGAACCCGACCCAAATCGGGCAAATTCATCCTTCGGACTGGATTAGTCAGACGGCTAGCAAACAACAGCGAGAGTCGTTTAGCTCGGGGAACAGGTATTGCTTTTGCGTTGATGCCATGGTTGAGTAAGGCTCAATCGCGACGAAGCGACTGAGAATCACGCGAAGGGAAACCATCATGCAAGCACGAAACTCTCCGCAAAGGCACCGCGGCGTCCTGGGAATCGTGTCACTTTGGGTGCGCTGATCGGCGTCATCGGTGTTGCGGCACCTGCATATGCGGCAGTTGTTGAGAACGGGACGGCTGCGTGCTCAGGCAAGTACAGCTATGTCGATGCGCGCACAAAGGGCGCGACTCGCGCGATTCTGCCTCCAGGGAAGCCTGTAGCGAGTACGGAATACACTTACGGCATGTCGACGACGACTTGGGCGACTGCGACTCGACAGGGCAATAACGGGGGCGGGTACTGGGAAGTCTATTCCACTGCAAACATCGACAACGCATACACGGACGGATACTGTTCTTCCTTTGGATAAGTCCCGCATTACGCACAGGTACTGGGGTCCGGGCATGATCGCAAGCGCGATAGTACTTGTGGGATGCACCGCTCCCGTTAGCCTTCAGGATGAGCGTTTCACTGGCTCGCCAAGAGATTTCACGTTAAGCATCCAGGCTTGCTTGCTCGATAAAGGTTGGGAAACTGAGCTGGTGACGAAGGACGACGGGTCGGTGGCTCTGCAAGCACCTGGTGTGACTTCGGCCGATCTACGCGAACAGTTCCTCGAGGCATCCGACGAATGCAATGCCGCTTTGCCCGCCATTCCGGTTCCTGAAAGTGATGCGGAGTTGCAGCAGTTCTACGTGTCGTGGACAGATATCCATTCGTGTCTTGTCGATGCGGGCTATGACATCGATGCTCCACCGAGCTACCAAGCATTCGTTGACGAGTATCGTGCCGGGAACGGAAGCGACGCCCCCTACTTCCTTATCGCTGATTCCACAGCACGGGAGCAAGCGATGGCCGCTTGTCCTAAAAATCCCGATAGTTGGTGGTGATTCGGTGAGACAGACGCGCATCGCTGATCTGGGTGGCCGATGTTCGTCTTCCTCCGCTAGGTTGTGTAGATGATCGGTTGGGGGTGAGGCCTCCGCGGCTGGTGTGGGGTCTTCGGTGACAGTAGCGGTGGGCCCAGCCCTGGTAGGTGGCGTTTCTGGGCACATCTAAAGTGTAGGTTTCGGCGTATGCGCGTACCGCGTTGAGAATGCGGTTGGAGCGTTCGACCTTGACGTTGGCCTCTGGCAGGTTAGGCCGGATTCGACGGTGATTGGTCGTGACGAGAGCAGCGGCGTAGTCGCGGGACAGGTAGCAGGACCGCCATGTGCGCGCCGATGAGCGCTGGGCGGCGGGGAGCGTCATTGCTCTATTCCGCTGCCCCTGAGGGCGTGAGTTTTACGGATCGCCAGCACGATGCCGGGTGGCACGAATTGGTTCGCGCTCTCTACCAGTAGCTCGCAATACTGATCGGGTCAGGGCACGTGCTCTCAACCGCGCGGAGCTTGCCGGACTGCGCCATCGCCGCGGCAGCCTCCAGGTAGGGGTTCCAGCGTTGCTCTTCGGGTGCATCAAGATAGGTTTGCAGGGCTGGCGGCTCAGAGGTGTCGATATCGAATTCTTGCTTGAGGCACGCTCGCACTTCGATCTGTAGGTCGTAGAGTCGCTCGAGGGAGGCTTGCGGCAACGGCTTGCCACAATTCGGGCAGATTTGCTTCATGCATTCCATCGAGACGGCGGCGTACGCGCTCTGTTGCGCGTCATCCACCTCAAGGCTTGTCGACCCGTCAGCGTAGGCAATGGCGCCCGGAAAACCATTGTCCGCAAGACAATCCACTGCGGCCTGAGCGCGCTCCGCCCTCATCAACTCGAGTTCCTCTTGAAGGACCGCGCTCGGCGCGGTCGCGACATCTGGTTGCGCGGCTCCGGCACACGAAGACAGCAAGAGAGCTATTACCGCGGTCGCCGCTGCGACGAATCCACGCCTCGCCGTGATGGTCGGTCGCTTCGTTTTCCGCATCATCGTCGCACCCCGTTAGTTGTGCCCGAAAGAGTCGGCCGGGTCGGGGCACGTCTGCTGGTAGATCGGGTCTGAGTACAGGTCGATGCCAGCGGCGTCGGCGACGGTGTAGATCGAGTTTACAAATCCGTTCACGAGCAGGTCATCTTCATAAACTGTGTAGCTGGGGAACTCGGGAACATCTATTCCGAGACCGATGAGACAGTCGCGAGTAGCGATTTGAGCGGCGTACTCTCTGGTAGCGAGCTCCTTGTTAAGCGGAGCGGGCGCGGCCGTACCGATGCGGTTCTTCACGTAACACTCTCGGAGGGTGTTGTGGAATGCATCGTATTGGCCGTCGGGGATGTTTGTCTGAAGCCCACCTCGTGTGTTGAGTTCGAGATCCCAGCCTTCGTCGCTCAGGCATGACTGCACTATCGCTTGTACTTCTGACGCGGTGAGCCACGGCGCATTTGGGTCGAACGTGGCGTCGGGGTCTGGTACCGGCCAGCCGTTCTGCAACCACATGTCTTTCTCCGCGTCGTAGGTCGGAGTTGGGGTGGAGGCGGTCGGTGCTGGCGTTGCAATGGTGTCGGGCGCTTGTTGCCCCGAGCAACCCGCCAAGACCATCATGCCCGCTGCGATAAGAACTCCGACGGTCAGTGCGTGTGATGGCCTGTACATGTCGGAAAGCAACTCCTCAACGAGTTCGCGGGATGAGCCTGAAGCCTACCAAGGTAAGCGCTGGTTCGATCGTCTTTGCAACGTTAAGGGGCACAGCGATTCTCATAAAGTAGGCTTCACGCAACGAACGCAACGCGGCGCGAGTGAATGAGGGTGCATGACTACGGATCGGCGAGCAGGGCGGATCGTTTCGCGCGTTGCTGGTGGGGTGGCGTTGGTGGCCGTGGGTGCGGCTGCGGCGTGGGCGGCGCTGACGGTTGTGAAGCCGGCGGAGGATCCGTTGACGGCGTCGCCCTTCACGTATGTTGAGGTGACGAGCGGTGAGGTTGGCTCGAGTATCAACCTCAATACGGTGGCGGAGTGGACGACGGTTCCGGTTGGTGAGAACCGTGCGCAGGGTGTTGTGACGGCGGTCGCGGTCGCTGCGGGCGATGAGGTTTCGCAGGGTGCCGTGCTGTATTTCGTTGATGAGCGTCCGGTGGTGATCGCGCAGGGTACGGTGCCGATGTATCGCGCGATTGGTGAGAAGGCTGTGGGCACGGATGTGGCGCAACTACAGCAGTTGCTGGTCGCGTTGGGCCACTATGACGGTGCTGCTGATGGCGAAGCGGGGTGGGGAACCATCACGGCGATTAAGGCGTGGCAGAAGTCGCTGGGGTTGGAAGCGACGGGAACTGTTGGTGTCGCCGACATTATTTTCGTGCCGTCACTGCCCACACGAATTTCGCTTGACACCGAGGTCATCGCGCGCGGCGCGACGTTGGTGGGTGGTGAGAGCATCGTGAAGGGTTTGCCGGCGTCGCCGTCGTTTACGATTCCGGTGACCGATGGGCAGGCGGCGATGATGCCGACCGGCACGCGTGTGGAGGTGACGAGTCCGAGCGGAACCCTATGGGAAGCGTTTGTGACCGATCAGGTCAGCAGCACCGAAACACAGACCATCACGGTCAACCTCACCGGCGCAGACGGCGCCCTCATCTGCCTGGATGCGTGCGCGGAGATCCCGGTCACCGGCGAAGCCCGCCTCACGTCTCGTATCGTGACAGTCGAACCCGTCAGCGGCCTCGTGGTTCCGTCTGCCGCATTAGTCACTTCTGCCGAGGGCACAGTCGGCGTTATCGATAAGACGGGCACGCGGCACCCGGTTTCGGTACTCGCTGCCGCGCGCGGGATGAGCGTTATCGAGGGCGTTGACGAGGGAACATCGGTGCGGGTTCCGGGCACGACCGGCGGCGGCAAATGACGGCCCCCACCCAGACCACACAGCAGACCCTGTTTTCGGCCGATGATGTCACGTTTGAGTACATCGCGGGCAAGCCGATTCTCGAAGGGTTTTCGGCGGATTTTGCGCCCGGAACCATGACGGCGTTGACGGGGCCGAGTGGGCGCGGTAAGTCCACACTGTTGTACTTGCTGGGGTTGATGTTGCATCCGCAAGCGGGTGAGATTCGCGTGAACGGCGACTCCACGGCCCGGATGAATGACGCGCAACGCGCGCACTTGCGGGCGGATAAGTTTGGGTTCGTTTTTCAAGACGCGGCGCTGGATGCCAGCCGAACCGTGCTCGACAACGTCACCGAAACCGCGCTCTACCGAGGCATACCGCGACACACCGTCACACCCCGCGCGCTTGAGCTGCTCGACACGTTTGGTGTTGATGTCGCGCCGACCCGTAAACCCGGGCAAGTTTCTGGCGGGCAGGCACAGCGCATCGCTCTGTGTCGGGCGTTGTTGAACTCGCCACGCATTCTGCTCGCCGATGAGCCCACCGGTAACCTCGACCCGGCAACCGCCGATCTCGTCGTCACCGCCCTCCACGACCACTCTCGCACCGGAGCTGCGGTCATCATCGTGACGCATTCGCCTGACATTGCATCTGTGTGTGACACCGAGATACGTCTATGACCGGTCAGCTCATTCGAGAAGCGTTCGCATCGGCCCGCTCCCAGCCTGTCGCGTCGATCGTCACGATCATCATGGTCACCGGCATGATCCTCGCCGTCATGCTCACCACCGGCCGCACGGTCGGTGCCGAACAAAACGTGCTCGGCTCCATCGACTCCGCCGGTACCCGCTCCATCGTGATCCGCGCCGACGACTCCGCCGGAATCACCGCCGATGCCCTCGACCGTATGGCCGGCATCGAAGGCATCGAATGGGCTGGCGCCTTCTCCTCGGCCATCGACGCGACCAACGGCGCCAACACCGACGGCACCCGCGTACCGGTGCGCTTCGCATACGGCGCAGGCCTTGCCCGCCTCGGCATCAGCGACCACAGCGCCCTGCCCGGCGAACTCGCCTACGCCTCACAAATCGCGCTCGACCAGTTCGGGCTTATTGACATCGCCGGCGACATCACCCTCACCACCGGCAGCAACTTCGCCGTCGCTGGCCGTATCGACGTGCCCGACTTTCTGACCGGTTTCGAACCCCTCGTTCTGGTTCCGCAACCCAACGCGACCGGCACAGAACCTATCAACATCATCGTCGTCATCGCCGAACGCCCCGACCTCGTCGCCCCGGTCGCCGCCGCCACCCTCAGCGTGCTCGCAGCCGACGACCCCACCAAAGTGACCGTGCAGACCAGCGCCGCACTCGCCGAACTCCGCGCCCTCATCGAAGGCCAACTCGGATCCTTCTCCCGCGGCCTCGTCCTCGCCCTCCTCGGCCTCACCGGCGCGCTCGTCGCGATCCTCCTCTACGGCCTCGTCATGATGCGCCGCAAAGACTTCGGCCGCCGACGCGCCTTGGGCGCTACCCGCAGCTACATCGTCGCCCTGCTTCTCACCCAAACCGCCCTCCTTGCCCTCGCCGGCATCGCGATCGGAACCATCGGTTCCGTCATCGCTCTCATAGCCTTCGGCGACCCCTTACCGGGCCTCGCCTTCACCACAGCCCTCGCGATACTCACCCTCGTGACCGCACTCATCGCAGCACTCGTTCCCGCCCTCGCCGCCAGCCGCCGCGAACCGATCCGCGAACTCCGCGTCCCTTAGGCTGGCTGCTCGCGACGCACACTCAATCACGGGGAGGCGCGTCCTTTGACGTGTCGGAGGGCTACGAATTACCGATCGCCGGCAAGCCGCGCCATATCACCATCGGTCTCGATCAGCCCGTCGGCGAGCAACGTCAGCATGGCGCGGTCTCGCTGATCAGCATCCGGCCATTCCGGGATGATCGCGTCGACGAGAACGCCGGAACCATGGGTGCTGCGGAGAACGGCAAGCACGGCACCGCGCGCCTGACGGTCAGAACCCTCATACTTGGCCTGCTTCGGGCGCTTGTCGCCTGTGTCTGGGTACCCGGCCGCGCGCCACGCACACAGCTGAGCCAGCGGGCACAGTTCGCACCGCGCGGTGCGGGAGGTGCAGACCACCGCACCCAACTCCATAGCCGCAGCGTTCACAATCTGCGCGGCCGATGGTTCCGTCGGCAGAATCTCCGCCATCACCGCGAGGTCACGCTTTGACGCCGGGCCGGGCTGGCTTTTGCCCTCGAGTGCGCGGGCGAGCACGCGGCGCGTGTTGGTGTCGACGACGGGCACCCGCTCGCCGTACGCAAAGGCGGCGACGGCGCGGGCGGTGTAATCACCGATGCCGGAGAGCGCGAGGAGCGCGTCAACATCACGCGGCACGACGCCGCCGTGACGTTCGGTGATTTCGACGGCAGCCTGGTGCAGCCACATGGCCCGGCGCGGGTAGCCGAGGTTGGCCCATGCACGCACCGCGTCAGACGTGGGGGAGGCGGCGAGGCCGGCGGGCGTCGGCCACCGCTCGAGCCACTCTTCGAGCCGCGGAATCACACGCGTCACGGGAGTCTGCTGCAACATGAACTCGCTGACCAGAATGCCCCACGCGCCAAACTCGGGGTGGCGCCACGGCAAATCGCGAGCATTCTCCCGATACCAGTCGATGAGCGGGGAAGCGAGAGGGTGCACCAATCCACTGTACGGTCACGACCGGCCGCGGGGCCGTAGGCTAGAGGCATGCGCCTGCCCATCACTCCCGTGACGACGCTCATGCGTGAGCTCCGCGGCCAACTGCGTCAGCTGTATCCCGCCGGCCGCATCATCGTCTTCATTGACGGTATCGATGCTCCCGCGGTTGATGCGTTCGCCTCGCTGTTCACCGAGATCATTGAGGAGGATGACGTCGCGGCGTTCCACGCACGCCTGGGTGACTTCCACTTGTCGCGCGCTGAGCAAGCCGAGCGTGGCGTCGTCGTTGACGAAGACGCGCTGCGTCGTGCGCTGATCGGCCCGTTCCGCAGTGGATCGCTGGACTCCGCGACGAGCGGCTTTCAACTCGGCACATGGGATGCCGATCGCGACGCGCCGCTCGAGTCACGCTGGGTCACCGCGCCCGCTGACGCGGTGCTCGTGGTGAGCGGAACCGGTGTGCTGGCTCCCGAGCTGCGGGGCATGGCGAACTGGAGCGTCTGGCTCGAGACGAACGAGAACATGCTCGCTCGCCGTGCCGGTCGCTCAACCGAACAGCCGTACACAGCCGCCGAGTTCAGCTACCTCAAGAACGCGAAGCCCGCGAGTGCCGCCTCCGTCATGGTCGACAACACCAACGTCAACGCGCCCGTGCACACGTACCGAGACTCCTGCTGATGGCCGCGAACGACAAGCCGCGTGTCGCGGCGCAAATTGTGCTGGTCGACAAGCCCGGCGGAATGACGAGCCACGACGTCGTGAGCCGCGCACGCCGCGCGATCGGCACCCGCAAAATCGGTCACGCCGGCACGCTCGACCCGATGGCGACCGGACTGCTCGTGCTCGGCGTTGAGGGCGGCACGCGCCTACTCACCTATCTCGTTGGCCTCGACAAGACGTACGAAGCGACGATTCGCCTCGGTCAGGCCACGACGACCGATGACGCCGAAGGCGAGGTCACGACGTCGGCTGACCCATCAGGCGTGACGGACGAAGCGATCGCCGCCGGCATCGCCGAATTGAGCGGAACCATTTCGCAGGTTCCGAGTTCGGTTTCAGCCATCAAGGTGGCCGGTAAGCGGGCGTATGACCTGGTGCGCGCCGGCGAAGAGGTGGAACTCAAGTCTCGTGAAGTGACGGTGTCACGCTTCGACGTGCTCGCTCAGCGCCGCGGCGATGGCGTCATCGATATCGACGTCGTTGTCGATTGCTCCAGCGGAACCTACATTCGTGCGTTGGCACGCGACCTTGGTGCGGGGCTGGGCGTTGGCGGGCACCTTACAGCACTTCGCCGTATCCACGTTGGCCCTTTTGACGTAAGCCAAGCCAGCGATGCCGACACCATTGGTTCCGTTTCTCTTACTCCTGCTACCGCCGCAGGTCTCGTCATGCCGGTCGTGAGGACGACGGCAGACGAAGCGCGCGACCTGCGCCAAGGCAAGAAGATTGCCGGTGCTGATCGGTCTGAGACATACCCTGCCGCCGCCGTTGACCCCGAAGGCGAGCTCATCGGCATCGTTGATAAGCGCGGCAGCAACATCAAGAGCATCATGAATATGCCGGAGGTACAGGCGTGATCACAGGGTTTACATTCGCGTTGATCGGTGTTGCGGCTGTTGCCGCCATCGTGTGCATCGTGATGGGGCTCATCGGCAAGGTGCCCAGCGACCTCACCGTCGGCGCGATCGCGCTCGTCGAAGTGCTCCTCATAGTGCAGGTCGTGATCGCGATCATTGCGCCATTCGCGGGCAACCCGCCCGCTGGCAGCCTTCTCGAATTCTGGACCTACTTGATCTCCGCCGTACTACTGCCGATCGGCGGCGTGGTGTGGGCGTTTGTCGACCGCACCAAGTGGTCGACGGTGATCATGGGCGTTGTGGCGATGGCCGTCGGCATCATGGTGTGGCGCATGGAAGTTATCTGGACGGTCGGGGCCCCGGTCGCTGGAGCCTAAGATTGTCTAGTGACTTCTGAACTGACGCCCGCAAGTCGGCGCATGACCGGTATCGGTCGTGTCCTGGTGATTCTCTACGCCATCATGGCGCTGGGGGCGAGCGGACGCTCGTTCGTTCAGATCGCTGAGAAGTTCAACGAAGCACCCCTCGCGTACACGCTGTCGGCGGCATCGGCCGTCGTCTACATTCTGGCAACGCTCGCGCTGATCTTCGCAGGCCGCCCCGGCTGGTACGTCGTGGCGTGGGTCGCGATCGTGTTTGAGCTGGTGGGCGTTCTCGTTATCGGCACGCTGAGCATTACGATGCCCGAGTGGTTTGCGCACGACACCGTGTGGTCGTATTTCGGCCGTGGCTACGTGTGGATTCCGCTGGTGTTGCCGGTGCTAGGCCTGTGGTGGCTGACCACGCACAAGCCGGCACCCGCCGCAGTTGAAACGGAACAGGTCACGGCATGATCGTCTTTACTGACCCGAACGAGATTCCCGCCGACTTCGGGCCGACGGTCGTCGCGATCGGCAAGTTCGATGGCGTGCACACCGGCCACCGCCTGGTGCTCGAAAAGGCGATCGTCGATGCGGGCTCACAGGGCGCGAAGACCGTCGCCGTCACGTTTGACCGCAACCCGCTCGCAATTCTGCGCCCCGAGCTTTGCCCGACTGAGCTCGTCAGCCTCGCGCAGAAGATTGAGCTGCTGGGCGGAACCGGTATCGACGCCGTCTTGGTGCTCACGTTTGATGAGGTGATGGCTCAGGTGCCCGCCGAAGAGTTCGTCGAGCGCATTCTCGTCGGCAACCTGCACGCTAAGATCGTGCTGCTCGGCCACGACTTCCGCTTTGGTCACCGTGGAGTGGGAAACCCGGAACTGCTCCGCGAAATGGGGGAGAAGTTCGGCTTCACCGTCGACGCCGTGGGCGACGTGACCGACGAGGGCGACCGGGTCTCATCCACGCGTATTCGTGAGCTGCTGGCTGAGGGCGATGTCGCGACCGCAGCGCGCTTGCTCGGCCGCCCGCATGCCGTTGCTGGCGAGGTCGTGCACGGACTGAAGCGTGGCCGCGAGCTGGGCTTCCCGACGGCAAACCTGTCGCCGCAGAGTCAGGGCGACGTGCCCGCTGACGGCGTGTACGCCGGGTGGCTGCGCACGGCAGACGGTATTCACCGTCGCGCCGCGATCTCGGTAGGCATGAACCCCACGTTTGACGACGTCGAAATGCGCCAGGTTGAGGCCTACGTGCTCGACGAGACCGACCTTGACCTGTACGGCCAGGAGGTCGTCGTCGAGTTTGTCGATCGCATTCGCGGCATGGTGGCTTTCCGCGGCATTCCCGCGCTCATCGAGCAAATGACCGACGACGTCGCCCGCACCCGCGAAATCCTTTCCTAACGCTCGTTCTCGCGCCGGTGCGCACCCGCGCACGGCCGCCTGCTCATATGAGCGAACGGCGCAACGAATGTTGATTCGGCCGCGCGGCGGGGCTACCGTTTTAGTGATGGACGAGCTACTTGCCGTGCGCGTCGCCGAGCTCTACTACGAAGAGAACAAGACGCAAGATGAGGTTGGCGCCCTCCTAGGTATCTCACGCTGGAAGGTGGGACGCCTGCTCACGGCCGCCCGCGAAGCGGGGATCGTGCGCATTGAGATTATTCATCCGCGCGCTCGCCGCCTGGGTCTTGAGCGCGACCTGCGCGAACGTTTCGGCCTCGCTGACGCTGTCGTGGTTCCGCGCCCCGAAGGCACCGACGCTGGCCCCGCCGTCGCACAAGCCGGTGCCGACTACCTCGCCGCAATGCGCCCCGTGCCGAAGATTCTCGGCGTCAGCTGGGGCCGCACCCTCACGGCCGTTGCCGAACGACTGCCCGAAGCCTGGGCCACCGGAGTCACCGTCGTGCAAGTCAACGGTGGTGTCACGCTCAACCGTCGAGCCGGAACCGCGGCGACGCTGGCATCAACAATTGCGCAAAAGGGGCGCGGCGAAGTTGTGCTGTTGCCCGGCCCTGCGATTCTCGAACGCCGTGAGACGAAGGAAGCCATCATGGCTGACCGCACCGTCGCCGGCGTCTTCGACCTCGCCCGTCGCGCCGACGCCTACCTGTACTCTGCCGGCGTTGACGACTCACACTCCGCCCTTATCGAGAGCGGCTACTTGCGGGGGAGTGACGTTGCCGTCCTCGCCAGCAAAGGCGCCGTCGGTGACATCACCGGCCGCTACATCGACGCCAACGGCAACATCGTTGACCCGGCGCTCGATGCCCGCACCCTGGGCGTAGAACTTGACGCGCTGCGCGATGCCGAACGCGGCATCTTCGTCGTTTCTGGCGAAGCCAAGCGCGACATTGCTCGGGCCGTTGTCGTCAACGGCCTGTGCTCCATCCTCATTACAGACGAGGGCACCGCCCGTGACCTGTTGGAGAACGAATGAACACCACCACTGACCTCGCGCTACGCGCGCGGGCGGTCGAAATCCTCGGCGGCGAGCCGAGCAACGAAGCGCTACGGCGCTTCCTGCACGGCCTGCCCGGAGTCGACGCCGTCGGCCTCGAACAGCGCGCCGCTGGCCTCGGCACGCGCTCGATCAAGACCTCGTCGAAGGCGTGGGC
>CANNEP010000035.1 GCA_947503655.1 uncultured Microbacterium sp. | reverse complement strand
GACGTCGTTCCACCGCGACCGTGTGGCCGCCGCGATTTTGAACCAGGGGGCGTGATGCAGTTCGATCCCACCGAAGAGCAGGAAGAGCTCGTCGGCATGCTGCGCGACCTGTTGTCGTCGCGTTCCGACTCGGCGGCCGTGCATCGTGCGATGGAGTCGGAGTCGGGCTACAACGCTGACCTCTGGCGCGTGCTGTGCGAAGAGATTGGTGCGGCGTCGCTTGCGATTCCGGAGGAGTTCGGCGGCGCCGGCTTCACCGCGTTTGAGACGCACCTCGTGCTCGAAGAGCTCGGTGCCGCGATGACGCCGTCGCCGTACCTCGGAACGGTGGCGATCGCCGCGCAGGCGGTGCTCGCTTCGGGCGACACCGACGCGTGCGAGCGCCTGCTGCCCGGTATCGCCGCTGGTGAGACCACCGCGGCTCTCGTTTGGGCAGATGCCCGCGGTCGCTTTGATGCGTCGCGTCTGGGCGTCTCGTTTGACGGTGCTGCGCTGAGCGGAACCGCGCCGCTGGTGATCGACGGATCGACCGCTGACGTGCTGCTGGTTTTGGCCGAGACGCCTGACGGTGTTGGCCTGTTCGAGGTGGCCGGCGACGCAACCGGCGTGACCCGCGTGGCAACGCCCGCGATGGACACCACACTGCGTTTCGCCCAGCTGACGTTCGACAGCGCTGCCGCCGTGCGCATCGGCACGGCCGTTGACACCGACCGCATCCGTGACATCGCCGCAACGGCCGTCACCGCGCTGCAGATCGGTGGCGCACGCCGCATTCTCGACCTGACCGTTGAGTACTCGAAGCAGCGCGTGCAGTTCGGTCGTCAGATCGGATCGTTCCAGGCTCTCAAGCACCGCATGGCTGACATGCACTTGCTCGTCGAGACGGCGACCACGGCGTCACGTGCGGCTGCTTCTGCCGTGGCCGATGGTTCCGACCTCACCTTCGTCGCCGCCCTCGCGAAGACGTGGGCATCGGACGCATTCAGCACCGTGTCGGGTGAAGCCGTGCAGCTGCACGGTGGCATCGCGATCACGTGGGAGCACGACGCGCACCTGTACTTCAAGCGGGCACACGCTACGCGTGAGCTGTTTGGCTCGCCCGAGACGATCCGCGCACGCGAGGCGGAGCGCCTGCTGGCTTAAGTATTCGTTTCGTTCAGAGGGCTCGTGCCGTAGTGGTACGGGCCCTTTGGCGTTTGCTGATGGGTGTGGTTTAGCGGCGTGCACAGGCAGGGGCACTCTAGCGGTCGAGGAACCAGCCCAGCACGTGCGGGTACGCCAGCAGGAGCGCGATGATGCCGAAGAACGCGGCGGTGAACCAGGCTGCGGAGCGGAGCCGCAACCGTCTTCCGGCCTCAGCCACTTGCGATCGCGGTTTCTGCGCCCGCGGGTCGGTGTACGTCTTGGCCTGGTAGCCGAGCTCCGCCCCGATCAGCTCGGAGAAATACAACATCGCCGTGTACTCGGCCCGATCTGACGAGCGCGCCCACCGACGTGACGCGACGACGAGCCGATCATCGACGATCTCGATGTCCCACTGCCGACCGTGGTCGATGAGGCACACCATCACGTCGGGGGTGAGCAGTTCGAGCGCGTCCCGCTCATATTTGGCGGGCACATATACCGAGAAATAGCGGTCGAAATCGCCCTCGAGCGAGAGCTTTTGTGTGCCTGGCAGCATGGTGCGAAGGCTTCCGTTGCCGCGCGCATCGATCATGATGTGCGGCAACCGCCTGGGCAGCGCGAGCTCCATATACCGAAACGTGTTTCGCGGCCCCTTCGGGTCGGCGTCGGTGCCGCTGTACGCGGCGATCGCGATCTGCAGTGACGGGATCGTCGTGCGCCCGCCCTGCCAGAGCGCGAACTTTGCACGAAACAGCGATGGGTTGACCGGGTCTGCGTTCACGAGCCTGGGCGGACGCGACGGCGTTCGGCCACGGCCCTCCGCGAGCAAGACTCCGATACGGTCTGGTGCCCGACCGTACTGCGAGTAGAACAGGTCGCGTTGCTCCGCGAAGCCCTTAATCGCGAGGCCGCGACGCACATCGCCCGGTAGCGACAGCAGGATGAGGCCCCAGATCCAGAGGACGATGGCCAGAAAGAGGACGATAACCATCACGAGGCCTCGCGACCAGTCGATCCATTCCGGAAGGGCGATTGCCCACGGAGTCTCCATCGCGAGGCTCCCGGCGAGGAGTGTCGCCGCGACAGCAGGGATCAGCAGGAGCGCACCGTTGCGCGCACTACGAAAAACCCCGGGGTCTTCGGCGCGCACGTCGGCCCACGTGACCACGCTCGGCCACTCCCGCCGAAACCGGGCGAGTCGGTCTTGCGATTTCGTGGCTCGGGTCACACCGCCACGTTATCGGACACGTCAACGCCCCAAGAACTTGAGCACGCGGCGCGTGGTGGGGGCGGCGTTGCGCATCATGGACTGGTGGCTCGTGTCGGGCAACGTGTCGTACGTGGCATCGGGGATCAGCCGCGCTGCTTCCTGAGCCCATGGTTCCGGAACCACGCAGTCGTGTTCTCCACGCAGGATGAGGGTTTTCTGCGTGATGCGAGGGTAGCTGCGCTCCGGACTGTGCACCATCATGGCGCGCATTTTGCGGATGAGGTGGGGGCCGGCGCGCAGATACTCGTAGCCGCCGAGCAGCACAACCTTGGGGCTCTCTCCCCACAGGTCACGCAGAAGGCGGCCGATTTGAATCATGATGCGGCGGGCCGATTCATCGACGGTCGGCGCAATCATGACGAGCTCACTCACGAGCTTCGGGTGTCGCACGGCGAGTTCAGCGACGACCTGCGTGCCCATGGAGTGGCCGATCGCCGCGACACCGCTCACGCCGCGATCACGCAGCAGGGCCGCCAGCATGTCGGCGGTGCGTTCCATCGTCGGCGTGCGTGGTGGTTCCGGCGAATCGCCATAGCCCGGCTGGTCGATCGCGATCACGCGGCCAATCTTCTTGAGGTCGTCGATGAGCTCGGCGAAGACGACACGGCCCATACCGATGCCGTGCACGAGAACGAACACCGGGGTTCGGGAGCCAAACTCCTCGAACACCATGTCGGCGCCCTGCCACGAAAACGTGTCGGCGCGGCCGTCGAGCGCGGGCGCACCAGCGGCCTCAGCGACGGCGTCGGAGAGGCTATCGTCGGGGTTATCGGCCATGCCCCCAGCATAAAAGCGCCCGGCCCCGAAAACGGAACCGGGCGCTCAATCCCGACATGCCGGTCGCGATCACACGTGCAATCGCGACCGCGTATCAGTCGGCACTGTTCGCAGCGCTGACTGAGTGGGCTGCTGGCGACGCTTCCGGCGAAGCCCTTGACGCGATCGACGCGATGCTCGCCCACCTCGGCCCCCTCGGGGACTAACCCTCGCGCCTACCCGCCTGCCCCCTCGGCGGGCGCGACCCCTCAGTCGCGCTGTTTGTGGAGGGGTTGTGACACGTCTTTGCCCGTCGACACCCGGGGGCGATCGGGCTCAACCGCAGCCAGGGGCTCAACACGAACGAGGGTCTGCCGCGAGCGCACGGCGAGATCTTGGTACACGTGGGTGCCGTTGCGTTTCCACTCGACGGTCGCGTCGTCCAGCGTGCGTACGACGCGAGCGGGCGATCCCAGCACCATCGAGCGCTCCGGTACCGTGGTTCCGGCCGTCACCAGCGCCCCAGCACCAACGAGGCAGTCGGCACCAATCGTCGCACCGTCGAGAATCGTGGCGCCAATGCCGATGAGGGCGTAGGAACCAATACGGCAGCCGTGCAGGACGGCCGCGTGGCCGACGTGGGACGCGGGTTCGAGCACGCAGTCCTCACCCGGAAACGCGTGGATCACCGCCGAGTCCTGCACGTTCGACCCCTCCCCCACGATGATGCGACCGAAGTCGCCGCGAAGCGACGCGTGTGGGCCGATGTAACACCCGGGGCCAATGATGACGTCACCGATCAGCACGGCAGTTTCGTGCACGAAGGCGGTGGGGTCGACGACCGGAACCACGCCGTCGATTGCGTAGGACGGCATTAGGCGATCTGTCCGCCGTCGACCACGAACTCCTGGCCGGTGCAGTAGCTGGCAGCGTCGGAAGCCAGGAATGCCACCATGGCGGAGACCTCATCGGGGCGCCCAACGCGCGCGGCCGGGATCGTCGTGATGAACCCGACACCGTTGCGCGTGTCTTCGCTCGCCATGGCGGTGTCGATCGCACCCGGCAGCACCGCGTTCACACGAATGCCGTAGGAACCCCACTCGCGTGCGGCAGAACGCGTCAGGCCACGCAGCGCGAACTTGGTCGACGAGTAGTGCGCGCGCTCGGCGTAACCCTGCATGCCCGACGTCGACGAGATGTTGATGACCGAACCACCCTGCTTCTTCAGCAACGGCAGCATCGCCTGCATGCCCAGCATCGGGCCGAGAAGGTTGATGTCGATGATCATGCGCAACTGTGCCTCCGACATGTCCTCCAGACGACCGACCGGTGACACGGCGGCGTTGTTCACGAGGATGTCGACGCGGCCATACTTCTCTTCCGCGGCCGCAGCAACCGCCTCCCAGTCAGCCGACGATGCGTTGTCGTGCTTCAGCGCGAGCGCGTCATCACCGTACGCCGCAGCCACGTCATGAACGGCATCCGCGATGTCGGTGAGCACGAGACGCGCGCCGAGCTCGTGAAACAGCGCGGCGTGCGCGCGGCCCTGACCGCCAGCGGCACCGGTGATAACGGCGACCTTGCCGTCGAGGCGAACGAGGGGATTCGTCATGATGTGACCTTTCCAGTATCTTCTTGAGCAAATATTTGATCGATTAACGGGCGATGACGCCCGGCGAGGATAGACACGCAATGGCGCGACTGCATCACATGGGTATCACCGTCAGCAACACCGAAGCCGCGACCGCGTTCTACGCGTCGCTGACGCGCGGCACCGTGACCGGCCCGCTCGTGAAGGAGGGCCCCGCGGTCGAAGCCGTGACCGGCTATCCGGGCGCGCAGATCCTGCTCACCTTCATCGCCTTCGACGGCGGTGACAGCGTGATCGAACTCGCCGAATACCGCGGCACGGGCGACCAGCGCATCATCCCCAACAACGGCAAAGCTGGTTCCGCTCATCCGGCGATTGTCGTCACCGACATTGAAGCCGAAATCGCGCGCCTCGCGACGGAGGGCTACGCCGCGACGAACGCACCCATGGTCGCGACTTCGGGCCCCATGGAGGGCTACCGCTACGCATACATCATCGGCCCCGACGAGGTACGGGTCGAGCTTCTCGAGGAACCGCACTAAACAACCACCAGCGTCGGACGGCGAGCGGAACCAAAGGCAAAGGTGTTGAGGGCCGCAAGTTCATGGCGTGCGAGCGTCAGCGTCGGAGCCGCAGCGCTGTCAATGATGCTGGAGGGGCGCCGCCCACCGGGAATCGGGATGATTGCAGGCGACAGCGCCAGCATCCAGGCAAGCACAACGCGGTAGACGCTCACACCGTACAGACGAGCGACCCGCAAGAACGGCGGCGCAACCTGGCCAAGCCCCTGCGCGGCACGAAGCCCGCCGAACGGACCCCACGCCAAGAACGCGATGTCGTGCGCTTCGCACGTGTCGAGCAGGTCAAGGCTCTCGGTACGCAGTGGCGACAGCTCGTTTTGCACACTGACGAGCGTCGGCCCCAGCACCTCGATCGCGATGGCAAGTTGCTGCGCGTTGACGTTGGAAACACCCACACGCTGCACGACCCCGTCATCACACAAGCGCGCCAGCGCCTCCACCGACGCTCGAAAGTCGATCTGCGGGTCGGGTCGGTGCAGGTGATACAACGGCAGTGCGTCGAGGCCAAGGCGCTGTGCGGAGTTGCGGGCTGCCTGCGCGAGGTGATCGGGCGCCCCGTTGATCCACCACGACGCGTTCTCATGCCGCGTGTGGCCACCCTTCGTGCTGACAACGACGTCGCGCACGCGCGAACCCAACAGCCGAGCCAACTCGCTCTCGTTCACGCCCATGTCAGACGTCGGGCCATACGAGTCAGCGGTGTCGAACAGCGTGATGCCATGCTCGAGCGCACAGTCAATCGCGCGCTGCCCGACCGCCGAATCAAAGTCGGGCAGTTGCGTGAGCGTCATCGCCCCCAGCCCAACGGCCGAAACCGTGAGGTCACCGATCATGCGCGTCGTCATTTACCGACCGCCGTCCAGCCACCGTCAACGGCGAGGCACTGTCCGGTGACGTACGTCGCCTGGGTGAGGAGATAGCAAATCGCATCGGCCTGCTCGCTCGGCGCCGCGAGACGACCCAGCGGCGTGCGCTGCGCGACAGGAGCCGTGTCGTACCCCTTGTCGATCATGTCTTGCACCATCGGGGTCAGGGTGTGTCCGGGGGCGACGGCGTTCACGCGCACGCCGAGCGGCGCCCACTCGACCGCGAGATTCTCCGTGAGCTGCATGACGGCCGCTTTTGCGGTTCCGTAGTCCGCCTGCTGCGCCCAGCCGCGGTAGGCCGTCGTTGACGAAATGAAGACGAAGGACGCCGGAACCCCGTTCAAGCGCCGCACGATTTCTCGCGCCACCGAGAGGGTGCCGACGAGATGCACGTTGTAGAGCAGGCGCAGTCGGTCGAGGCTCATCTCGAGCGCGGGCACGAATTGGCCGCGGATGCCGTGGCACGTGACGAGGCCGGTAATGACACCGGCGCGGGCCGTGGCTGACTCGACGGCGGCGATGACGGCTGCCTCGTCGGTGGCGTCAACGATCTCGGTCGGGGTGCCGTCGGGAGCCTCGGCAAGGTCGAAAACAGTGACGGTATGCCCCTGCTCCTGCAGGCGTGCGACGACCGCCGCACCGATGCCGCTCGAACCGCCCGTCACGACAACGTGCTGCGCTTCGATATTCGATGACATTTCGCCTCCGTCGACCACTCTGTCTCCAGCTTTCGGCCCGCTATTTATGAAACCGAATAGGGGGTACGGGATCATGCTAGCCTTGCAACCAAACAAACGCTAGGTTTGTTGACAGCGCGAGCCTCTAAAACTCGCATCAAGGGAGTCAAGGATGACCGACAAGACAGTGTCGATCGCCGAGGCCATCGCCGGAATTGAAAGCGGCATGACCATCGGTATTGGCGGGTGGGGATCCCGCCGCAAACCCATGGCGTTGGTGCGCGCACTCGCGCAGTCCGATGTGACCGACCTCACGGTCGTCGCATTCGGTGGACCCGACGTCGGCCTGCTGGCAGCAGCGGGCAAGATCAAGAAGCTCATCTACGGCTTCGTCACGCTGGACTCGATCCCGCTCGACCCGCTGTTCACGCAGGCTCGTGAACGTGGCGCGTTCGAGATCGAAGAGTATGACGAGGGCATGTACGTTGCCGGCCTCCGTGCCGCCAACCAGCGTCTGGACTTCCTGCCTATTCGCGCAGGTCTTGGTTCCGACGTACTGCCCGCCAACCCGCAGCTGAAGCTCGTCGAGTCGCCGTACTCGGACGAGGTTTACGTCGCGATGAAGGCACTGCCGCTCGACGTTGCACTGGTGCACGTCAACCGCGCAGACGCTTGGGGCAACGCCCAGTTCTTGGGACCAGACCCGTACTTCGACGACCTCTACGCGATGGCTGCGAAGCGCACCATCGTGTCGACCGAGAAGATCGTCGAGACGAACGAACTGCTGAACGAAGGCTCGTTCCACACGCTGCTGTTCAGCCGCATGTACACGTCGGCAGTCGTCGAGGCTCCGAACGGTGCGCACTTCACGTCGTGCGAGCCGGACTACAACCGCGACGAGGCTTTCCAGAAGCACTACGTCGCTTCGGCGAAAGACCCGGAGGCCTGGAAGGCGTTCACCGAGCGCTTCCTGTCGACCGATGAGGCCGGCTACCATGCCGCCGTCGCGAAGTTCCACGAGGAGGCACAGGCATGAGCGATGCAACCATTGCTGAGATCTGTGTCGGCGCCGTCGCCGACACGTACCTCGAGTCGGGCGAAGTTCTCGCCCACGCCGTCGGCCTGATTCCGGCGATCGGCGCGCGTCTCGCGAAGCTGACCACCGCTCCCGACATCATCCTCAGCGACGGCGAAGCCTTCTTCATGGCTGAGCCGCCGGCACTCGGCAAGTCGGCCGCCTCGGGTGGCGTCATTGAGGGCTGGGCACCGTTCCGCCGCATCTTTGACATCCTCGCGACCGGCCGCCGCCAGTCGATGATGGGCGCCAGCCAGATCGACGCGTTCGGCAACCAGAACATTTCGCTCATTGGCGACTGGAAGACCCCGAAGCGTCAGCTGATCGGTGTTCGTGGTGCCCCCGGCAACACGGCCAACCACCGCGTCGACTACTGGATCTCGCGCCACTCGGCACGAATCTTCGTCGAAAACGTCGATATGGTTTCGGGCGTTGGTAACGACCGTGCCCGTGCTGTCGGCGACACGCTGCGGTTCCACCACCTGGGTGCGATCATCACCAACCTCTGCGTTTTCGGCTTCGACGCCGACGGCCGCATTATGGTGAAGTCGGTACACCCGGGCGTTGACCCGGCAGAGGTTGAGCGCGAGACCGGTTTCACGGTCGACGCGCAGTCGGCTCCGCTCACGCGGGTGCCGAGCGACGAAGAGCTGCGCTTGATCCGGGAGGTCATTGACCCCCGCGGATTGCGCACTCGCGAGGTCGCGAACTAATCCGCGAGGAGCCCGGCGTGAAGCAGGTTCAGCAGGTGGTTGGTGAGGCTCTCGGCGGTGTGACGACCGCCGGGGCGGAACCAACGAACCGTGGACCACACCGCATCACGGATGAAGCGGTAGCTGAGCGCCGGGTCCAGTTCCTCACGGAACACGCCGTCTTTCTGGCCTTCGGCGAGAGCAGCAATCCAGATGCTCTCAATGCGGTTGGATTCTTCGGTCAAAAACTCAAAACCGGGAACAGTCGACAAGAACGCCGACTCCTGCTGGTACAGCCCGACGGCGTCCGGCTGCTGCTCGATGGTCTCGAAGGCCACCGCGATGAGTCGGTCAAGCTGAACGCGCGGGTCGGTCTCTTCAGTCTCGATTCGCTGCAGCTTCGCCAACAACGTCGCCATGAAGTTACGCAGGATCTCCTGCAGGATCGCTTCCTTCGACGAGAAGTGGTGGTACAGACTGCCCGACAGAATGCCGGCCTCGTCGGCAATGTCGCGGACAGTCGTCGCCGAGTAGCCGCGGCGCGCGATCAAATGCGCGGCAATCGCCATGATTTGGTCGCGTCGCTCCGAACTCTGGTCGTTGCGCACTCGCGTTCCTGCTGGCATTTCTCGTCTCCTACAACTTCACCAAGCGTTTGTTCAACTTCTGTTCTACCACCGAAGTGGCGTAAAGCCTCCGCATACGCTACACAGAAACTTCCAAGAAAGGGCAACGATGTCCCACTTTTTGTCTCGTGCTGACACGATTCCCGCGCTCCTGGCCGAAAAGGCGGCGCTCGGAGATCACCCCGCAATCGTCGATGGCGACGTGCGCATCAGCTACGCAGAGCTCAAGAAAAAGGCTGACGCTGTAGGCCGCGCATTCATTGCGGCTGGCGTCGAGCACGGTGACCGCGTTGCCATTTGGATCCCCAACCGCGCAGAATTCATCCTCGCGATGCTGGGCGCACAGTCAATCGGTGCCGCCGTGGTTCCGCTCAACACGCGCTACACCGGCCACGAGGCCGCCTACATTCTGGGCCGTTCACGCGCCACGGCCATCGTGCTCAACAACGGCTTCCTCGGCAAGAACTATGCCGCCATGCTCCGCGAGGGCGCAGCCGAAGCCGGCACCGATGGTTCCATCGTCGTCGGCATTCCGTCTCTCAAGATCATCGTGAGCATTGACGACGACGCGCACGATGACCAGACGGTCGAATGGAACGACTTCGTCGCGAGCGGAACCACGGTGAGCGACGCAGAATTGCACGCGCGGAGCGGGGCGGTCACCGCCGACGACATGGTCGATATGCTGTTCACATCGGGCACGACGGGCAACCCCAAGGGCGTCATGTGCTCGCACCGTCAGACGACGCAGATCGCCTACTCGTGGGCCCTCGGCGCTGACCTCACGCCGGAAGACCGCTACGGCATCGTCAATCCGATGTTCCACGGCTTCGGCTACAAGGCTGGCCTCACGTCGTCGCTGATCGCTGGTGCGACCGTGTATCCGATTCAGGTTTTCGAACCGGTTGGTCTGATGCAGCTCATCGAGACCGAGCGCATCAGCGTGCTGCCCGGCGTACCGACCATCTTCACGACGCTGATCGACCACCCCGACCGTGAGAAGTTCGACCTGTCGTCGCTGCGTTTTGCGGTGGCTGGCGCGACGGCAGCTCCCGAGACGCTATTCCACGACATGGTCAACAAGCTCGGCTTCGAGCGCGTGGCACAGGCCTACGGCCTCACCGAGTGCCTCGTGGCGACGTTCTCCCGCCGCGGTGAATCGCTCGAGCACACCGCGCAGACAACGGGCCCCACGGTTTATGGCCTGGAGATTCGCACGATCAACCCGGACGGCACCGACGCCGATCTGAACGCCGACGGCGAGATTCTGATTCGTGGCGGCAGCGTCATGATGGGCTACTTCGAAGACCCCGAAGCAACCGCCAAGGCACTCGACGCCGACGGCTGGCTGCACACCGGCGACATCGGCCAGCTCGACGAGCACGGCTGCCTGAAGATCACCGACCGCATCAAAGACATGTTCATCGTTGGTGGCTTCAACGTCTACCCCGCCGAGGTCGAGAACGTGCTGCGCAAGCACCCCGCGATCAACGAGTCGGCCGTCATCGGCGTCGAAGACGAACGTCTCGGCACCGTCGGCCGCGCCTACATCGCCGTGCTGCAGTCTGCCGAGAAGCCGTCGGTCGAAGAGCTCGAAGCCTTCTGCCGCCAGCGCCTCGCGAACTTCAAGGTGCCGCGTGAATTCGTCTTCGTCGACGACTTCCCCCGCAACGCCACCGGCAAGATCTTGAAGGGCGAACTGCGCGAATCCGCGTCGGCGTAACTCCTTTTCTCGGCTCCGGAACCATCCCCTGCGTCAGCAGGAATGGTTCCGGAGCCTTTTGGTTGACGAGGTGCGCAGGAGCCGAGAGGGTGGAGGCATGGGGAATGCCGACGACCGACGCCGCAAGCATATGAAGACGCTGGAGCTCGGCACCGGGGCGCTGGTTTCAGACCTCATCCCCCGTTCCCACGCGCACCTCCGCATCGGACGGGTGTTCTTTCCGTTCGAGACCAAGACTGGGGAGCTGGTGCCGTGGACGCGGTTCATACCAGCCGACCGCGCCTTTTCGGCGAGCACGACGTGGCACGAGCTGCTCGATTCGGCGGGCCAAGACGCTGCGAACTTCAATGCCGCGAGCGGCCAACTCGATCAGCGAACTGCCGAGGGCCTTCGCCAACTCGTCGGCGACCTCACGATGACGGGCTTGCGCTGGCGCGGGTACGGGCACGAGACCGGAGAGCCCGACTACCTCGCGACGACGTGGAGCAACGCTGAGGAGTGGTACATCTCATTCCGATTCACGGCGGCCGACCTCCAGACCGGCATGCAGGTGCCGGAGTTCGCGTCGGATGACGATGGCCGCCTCGCGTGGGGTGGGTTCTTGTATCCCGACTCGCTCGCCGTCGCAGTCGAACCCGAGCGTCTCGGCGCGCTCTATGGTTCCGGCCTCCTCACGGCAACCGGCGCACGCCCCGACGACACGATGCCCCCCAGCTCTGGAGACTAGCCTCGTCTGCCCAGCGTGTCTCGATGATAACTTTCGCCAAGCAACACTCTGTTCTGCACGACCAAAATCGCTACCTCGGCAAACACGCCGTGAGTATCGGGGTCGCTGGCATCTCGACCGTGCAGAACAGGATGAGCGAGGGTTAGACCTGCTGAGCGGCGGCTCCGGCGCCGAGCCCGACCGGGGTTACGCCCACCGCGAGCCGACCCGCGATGGCCTCGTCAATGGCGTCGAGGGTCCAGTCGCGTCCGGGCACCGTGTACGCAAACGCGGGCGGCGCCATCAGCGCGAGCTGGGTGCCATCCGCGCGCATCACCTGACCATTGAGAGCGGCAGAGCGATCCGACAGCAGGTAAACGGCCGCCGGGGCGATGGCATCGGGTGCACCACCCTTGCCAGCATCGTCGCCGCCCATTTCGTTGCTCATGTCGGTCCATGCGAGCGGCGCGAGCGCGTTCACGCGAACGCCGAGGTTCGCACCCTCCAGCGCCCACCCGTAGGTGAGACCGAGAACGGCCGCCTTCGTCGCGCCGTAAAGAGCGAGACGATCGGAACCAAGGAGGGCTCCCGAGATGATGTTGACGATCGCGCCGCCGCGGCCAGACATGGCACGCATAGCCGCGGTTCCGCAATTGATCACACCGGTCACGTTCGTGTCGATGGTGTTGCGGATCGTCGCCGCGTCTTGCTCGGTCGCCAGCCCCGGGCTCAGCACGCCGGCATTGTTGATCAACCCGTCGACGGTGCCAAACGCGTCGCGGCACAGCTGCACGAGAGCTTCGCCGGTGCCGGCTGCTGACACGCTCGCGCCGTGTGAGACGGCGTAGCCGCCACCGACCGCGATCTCCGAGGCGACGGCAGCCGCGCCAGCAGCATCAACGTCGGCTACGACGACCGCGGCACCCTCACGGGCAGCCGCGATCGCGTAGGCGCGTCCGAGGCCCCGGGCCGCTCCCGTCACGATGACGGCGCGATCTTCGAGGGCTCTGGCCATTAGCTGAGGCGTTCGAGAATCATGGCCATACCCTGGCCACCAGCAACACACATCGTCTCAATAGCGAACTGCTCGTCGCGCTCCTGCAGGGTGTGAATAGCAGTCGTCGTGATGCGAGCGCCGGTCATACCAAACGGGTGGCCGAGAGCGATAGCGCCACCGTTGACGTTGACCTTGTCGGGGTCGATGCCGATGTCATCGATCGACGGCAGCACTTGAGCTGCGAAGGCCTCGTTGAGCTCCATGATGTCCATGTCGCCGATCGACATCTTCGCGTTCGACAGCGCCTGCTGCACAGCACCAACCGGGCCGAGACCCATGATCTCGGCGCTGACCGACGAGACACCGGTCGATACGATACGAGCCAGCGGCGTGAGGCCGAGCTCCTTCGCGCGCACGTCGCTCATGATGACGAGAGCGGCAGCACCGTCGTTGAGCGGGCAGCAGTTGGCGGCGGTGACGGTGCCGTCAGCACGGAACACCGGCTGCAGGCCCGAAATACCCTCGAGCGTGACACCGGCGCGCGGGCCGTCGTCGGTCGACACGATGGTTCCGTCGTTCAGCGTGACGGGCGTGATGTCCTTCTCCCAGAAACCGCGAAGCTTTGCCGCCTCAGCGCGGTTCTGCGAGCGTACGGCCCACTCGTCCTGCGCCTGGCGCGAGACCGAGCGCAGGCCCGCGACGTTTTCAGCCGTCTCACCCATCGCGATGTAGATGTCGGGGCGCTCGCCGCGCTCGCGCGGATCACTCCACACGAAGCCGGGCGTCTGCGCGTTGGTAGCCGTGCGCTCCATTTCAGCAGCCCATGCCGGGTGCTTGGTGTTCTCCATGCCGTCAGCCTTACCAAGGCCGAAGCGCGAAACCGCTTCGACACCGGCCGAGATGAAGACGTCACCTTCGCCCGCCTTGATGGCGTGGAATGCCATGCGCGACGTCTGTAGCGACGACGAGCAGTAGCGCTGCACGGTCACGCCGGGAACAGTGTCCAGGCCCAACTGCTGCGCCACGATGCGCGCGATGTTGTAGCCCTGCTCACCGGCGGGCTGTGCGTTGCCCATCATGAGGTCGACAACCGTGGTGGGGTCGAGCTCCGGAACTGCGGCAAGAGCCGCGCGCACCATCTGCGACGCGAGGTCGTCGGCGCGCATGTCTTTGAGTGATCCCTTGAACGCGCGGCCAATCGGCGAGCGAACAGCGGAGACGATGACGGCTTCAGGCATCTTCGGCCCTTTCTGCGGGGAACGCATCTGCGTTCGGGGTGTGTGCGAGGAAGGCGGGCCATTCGCCGCCGCCATCGACATTGAGGATGGCACCTGTCGTGTGCGAAGACAGATCAGACGCGAGCATGACGCACGTTGCGCCAAGCTCGAGCGGGTTCGCTAGGCGACCCCGCGGGATAGTGGCGGCGACCCCAGCAAGCTGCTCCGGGGTTCCGTAGTGTCCATCAGCTGACTCGGTGTCAACGAGGCCCGAGCTGATGGCGTTGACGCGAATGCGCGGGGCCCATTCGGCACCGAGCGAACGCGTGAGGTTTTCGAGAGCTGCCTTGGCAGCACCGTAAACGGCGGTGCCGGGGCTCGGACGGCGAGCCGAGATCGACGTGATGTTTACGACGTTGCCCCCGGTCTTCTCCAGGTGCGGGTAGGCGGCGTGGCACGCGTACGAAGCGGAGAAGAAGTTAATCTCCATGATCGCCTTCTGGTAGCGCGGCGAGCCATCTTTGAACGCCGAGAAGGGCGAACCACCCACATTGTTCACGAGCACGTCAAGACGCCCGTGGCGCTCGGCAATGCCATTGATCCATGCGGCCACCTGCTCAGCGTCACGCACATCGACTGCCGTGAAGGCGGCGGAACCAATGGGCGCGTCTGGCGCGGTGCGCGCGCAGTACTCAACCGTCGCGCCTGCTTCAAGAAAGCGTTCAACGATTCCTCGGCCGACACCCTTGCTGCCACCGGTGATGGCAACGACCTTGCCGGTGAAGTCCAATGCGATACTCACGCGTCCTCCTTGCGCATCTTTGCGTCTCTTTCGAGGCTACCAAACAAATGCTAGGTTGTGTTAATGATCGACAACGAAGTCTCCACTCCTCGCAACGTCATCGTTACCGGTGGCGCCCTCGGAATTGGTGGTGGCATCAGCCGCCGATTCGCCGCCGATGGCGACAATGTTCTGCTGGTAGATATTAATAATGATGCCGCCACCGAGACCGCCTCGGCCATCATCTCGGCAGGCGGAACCTGCACGCCGCTGATTGCGGATGTCACGACCCCCGAGGGTGTCGCTGCCGTTGCCGCCCACGTTGATGCGGCGTGGGGCGGCCGGGTTGATGTGCTCGTTAACAACGTCGGCGACTTCCGCCCGGCAAAGGCGGTCTTCGTGAAGTCGACGCCCGAAATGTGGGAGCAGCTGTACCGCGTCAACCTGTGGCATGTGCTCGCGATGACGCACGAGTTCGCGCCACGTATGATCGCGCACGGCACCGGAAATATCGTCAATGTCTCGACCGTCGAGGCCTTCCGCGGCATTCCGGGCAACGCCGCCTACTCGGCGTACAAGGCTGGCGTTTCAGCCTTCACCAAGAGTATGGCAATTGAATTGAGCCCCAACGGCATCCGCGTCAATGCGATCGCGCCCGACCTCACCGACACCCCGCAGACATCACGCGAGGCCATGCTCAACGGCCGCGACGCCGAGCTCATCCCGTCATGGATTCCGCTCGGCCGCTTCGGCGAGCCCAGCGACCACGCCGACGTCGTTGCGTTTCTCGCATCGAACGACTCGCGCTTCGTCACGGGCGTCACGATTCCGGTCGACGGCGGCACGCTCGCCGCGAGCGGCTGGCACGGCAAGGCGCGCTCGCGCGGCTGGACCAACATGCCTGACGGCGCGTAGCCAAAAGCGGCCGTACGGAAACCGTACGGCCGCTTTTGCAATAGAACTTACTGAGACTGCACGCCGAAGTACGCGGCCTGCAGGTCTTCGACCGTGATGTCGGCAGCCTTGCCTGAGATCACGTTCTTACCCATGTCAATAACGGCAACCTCGTCGGCGATCGCGACGGAGTCTTGCACAGCCTGCTCGATGAGCAGGATGCCGAGGCCTGTGGCTTTGAGCGAGTGCACGCGGTCCATGACCTCCTTGACGATAACCGGGGCGAGTCCCTGGCTCGGCTCGTCAAGAATCAGCAACTTCGGGTTTGCCATCAGCGCCTGACCGATCGCCAGCATCTGCTGCTGACCACCCGACATGCTGGCAGCCGTGAGCGAGCGCTTCTCACCGAGGATCGGGAAGAACTCGTAGATCTCCTCCACCTTCGGCATCAGCGCGCGCTTCTTCTGCTTGGTCGAGAAGCCGCCGAGCAGCAGGTTCTGCTCAATCGTCAGCTCGTGGAAGACGCGCTTGCCCTCCTGCACGTACGACAGGCCTTCGGCGACGCGCTTGTGCGCCGGCACGTCGGCAATCGACTGGCCAAGGTACGTGACGGAACCGCCCTGCACCTTGTTGAGGCCGGTGATCGCACGCAGGGTGGTCGTCTTACCAGCACCGTTGCGGCCCAGCAGAACCGTGATCTCACCCGCACGAACCGTGAGCGACACATCGCGCACGACCGTGAGGTCGCCGTAGCCGGTCTTCAGGTTCTGGACGTCAAGAAGAACTTCAGACATCGCTTTCTCCACTCGTGACGTCAACCTCCGCTGCGATACCAAGGTATTCCTCCTTGACGCGCGGGTTGTTCTCAATCTCTTCCGAGGTTCCGTGTGCCATGACCTTGCCCTGTGCGAGCACGTAGATCGAGTCGGCCAGGCGCAGCACCAGCTGGAAGTTGTGCTCCACGAGCACGATCGTGAGGCCAGCGTTGCGCAGGCGGCGGATCAAGCCTTCCAGCACCTCGAGTTCGTCCTCGTCGAGACCCGAAGCGGTCTCATCGAGGAGCAGAACGCGGGGGTTGGCGACGAGTGCACGCGCAACTTCGAGGAGGCGACGCTGACCCAGGGGCAGCGCGTCGGCTTCCATGTCACGCTGCTCCGTGAGGCCGACGAGCGCGAGGGCGCGTTCGGTCTCCATGCGGTCACGACCGCGCACCCGACGGAACTTCGGGGTGCGGAAGATGGCACCGGCGATCGACACGCGGTCGGATCCGATGCGGCCAGCTTCAACAGCCTCGAGAACCGTGAGTTTCTCCGGAATGTGCGGCGTCTGGAACGTGCGCGAGACACCGGAGCGAGCCACCTGGAAGGACGACAGGCCAGCGATTTGGTCCTTGTCGAGGCTGATCGAACCCGAATCGGTCTTGTAGAAGCCCGAGATCATGTTCAGCAACGTCGTCTTGCCCGAACCGTTCGGACCAATGATGGCCGTAACCTTGCCGGGCTGAGCGTCAACCGATACGTTCGACAGCGCCTGGTTTCCGCCGAACGCCTTCGAGACGTCGGTGACAACGAGGGGCGCGCCGGTCAGGTATCCGACCTCAACGGTGGCGGCAGACGTCGAGTCCGTCGTCAGCACGCGCTTCGTGGTTCCGGTCTTTTCAGCAGCCCAATTGTCGATCTTCTTTACGAGGCTCGTGCCGAGGCCCGCGAGGCCGCCGGTGAAGACCACACCACCGAAGACCAGGAAGGCACCCGTGATGATGATGTTCCAGCCACCGAGGTTCGACGCCTGGTTCAGGCCGAACTGCAGAACCGCAGCACCGATCGCGGCACCGTAGACGGAAGCAGAACCACCAAAGATGGACGCTGCCAGAACGGTCATGGCGAAGGAGAACGCGAACGCTTCGGGCGAGATGTAGCCGTCGAGGTTAGCGAACAGCACACCGGCAACACCGGCGGGAATAGCGCCGAGGGCGTAAGCCGACAGCTTCATGCTGAAGACCGAGATACCCATAGACGATGCCAGCACGGGGCTGCGCTTGAGCACCTGCAGTGCCAGACCGTTGCGCGAAACGATGATGTTGCGCATCACGGCGAACCACAGGATCGCGACGACGCAGAGCAGAATGTAGTACGTTGCCGGGTCCAGCGGCGCACCGAGGATCGTGGCCGGAACCACCGTCATGCCGTTACGGCCACCGGTGCTTTCCTTGAAGATCGACAGCACGTCGGGAATCAGCAGGATGAGGAAGAACGACGTCATCGCAAGCGACCAGCCGCCGAGGCGGAGGCCCGGGATACCCGAGATCAAACCGATCAGGAGGGCGACAGCGGCACCAGCGAGAAGCTGGAGGAAGATGTCGGTCACGCCAGCCTTGCTCATGAGACCCGCGGTGTAAGCACCACCGGCGTACATGGCGACCTGACCCATTGCGAGCTCACCCGCGTAGCCGAGGCTGAGGTTGAGGCCCGTCACGATGAGTGCGAGCAGGATCGTCAGCTGAACCTGACGGGTAACGGCGTAGCCGAGGCCCATGTACGGCACAAAGATCAGGGTGATGCCGAGAATGAGCGGAACAATGAAGCCCGGAAGGGCGCGGAATTTAAGCCACAGTGCAGCCATGGTCAGACCGTCCTTTCCTTGCGGCGCGTGAACAAGCCGGTCGGCTTGATCATCAGAATGATGACGAGGATCGCGAAGACGGTGAGCGCAGCGAAGTCAGCACCCCAGTAGCGGCCGGCGATAGCTTCCGCGAGGCCGACGATGGCGCCGCCAACGAGCACGCCCCACATCGAACCGAAGCCACCGATGGCGAGAACCACGAAGCCCTTCAGCGCGAGTGATGCGCCGAGCGTTGCCACGGCGTAGGTCTTCGGGCCGACGATGACGCCGAGGAAACCGGCGATGACACCCGTCGCGACAAACGCGAGGAAGGCGAAGCGACGCACGTTGACACCGCGCAGCACGGCAGCCTCGCGGTCTTCACTCATGCCGAGGAGGGCAATACCCACCATGGAGCGCTTCGAGAACTGCGTGAGTCCCACAACGAGCAACACGACAACCACGACAATCGCGATTTCGACGGGCAGAACCGCGCCGCCGGCGATCTCGAGCGGCTTGTTGCCGAGGAAGAACGGAACCGCGTGGGGCTCGCCGCCCCAGATCAACTGAGCGACGCCTTCAATAACGAAGGAGGCACCGAGCGTGGTGACAAGCAGGTTGTGCATGTCTTTAACCGGGCGAACCGCTACGCGCTCTTCGAGCGCAGCAATCAGACCGACGATGATCGCGGCACCAATGCCGACGAGCCACCAGGGAAGGCCCCACACCGCGATGCCCAGGTATGCCAGGAAGGCACCGAACATCATCAGCGTTGCTTGGGCGAAGTTAAAGGTCTTCTGAGAAAGGAAGACGATGTTGTAGCCAATGGCGACGAGTGCGTAGATCGCACCGAGCGCCAGGCCCGAAAAGATAATAGTCATGTGTTGCCGTCTCCGGGAGGGGCGGGAGGGGGCCAAAGAATGGGCCCCAGAGCCTGAGCTCTGGGGCCCGAGGTACTTACTGGAACTGGCCGTTTACGAGCGGGCCGGGCGCGATGAACTTGAACTCAGACGCGTCGGGGTGCGGGCTGTGCTTGTCAGCAGTGAAGCCGTACTTCTTCAGAATGACGGTCTCTGCGCTGGTCAGTACCGAGTCGTCGACAAGCGCCGTTGCAAGCGCTTCAGCGTCGAGCGATCCAGCCTTCTCAGCGGCAGCCTTAACCAGCCACATGGCGTCGAGGTTGTACGCAAGAATCAGCGAGCTCTTGATGTCGCCAGCCTCGACCATAAGCTGGACGCCGTCGTTAACCGCGGTGTCTGCCTTATCGAACTTGGTCGAGTTGAAGACCTGCATCGTGAGGTTCTTCACCTGGTCGGTGCCGAGCACACCGGTCGGCGGCTCCGTCGCGATGAGCGCGGTAGCCGACACCGAGTTGTTGCCCATGATGGGAACATCCCAGCCGATCTTCTCGATACCCTGCAGCACGTAGCCGAGCGGGGCGCCGTAGGCGTCCAAGATCAACACGTCGGGGTTCGATGCCTTCAGCGTCTCGAGCTGAGCCGTCATGTCGAGGGCAGCAACGTCGTAGCCCTGATTGCCGACAACGTTGAATCCGGCTTCGCCGAAGACCTCACTCGAGCTCTTGCCGAACATTTCGCCGTAGGCGCTGGAGCCGTGCAGAATCGCAACGTCTTCGTAGCCCTTGTCTTCCATTGCCGGAACGAATGCTGCGATGTAGTCAGCAGCACCCGGCGACAGGTCAAAGTTGTACGGAGCCTGTGCGGGGTCAGACGACGTAGCGGTGGGGCCGATATTGAAAGAGAGAACCTTGTTCTGCGTCAGAATCGGGATCATCGCGTCAGCGACCGTCGAGGGGCCGGAGTTCATGACGGCAACGGGCTTGTCGCCGCTCGCCAGGAGTTCCTTGAGCTTGGTGACGGCAACGGTCGGGTCACCGGTGTCGTCAATAACTTCGATCTCAACCTGGCGACCGTCGATACCACCAGCAGCGTTAACGCTGGCGACCGATGCCTTGGCTGCCGTGATCGAGGTTGCGGCGTTGTTAGCCAGGATGCCTTCGGCGCTAACACCACCGAAAACGACGACCTTGATCGGCTCGCTCGAGGACGAACCGCCCTCGGTCGGCTTGTTCGTTTCGGGTGAAGTGCTGTTGCCGGAGCAGCCTGCGAACGTGAGCGTCGCGACCGCGAGAGCCGCTACGGATGCGGCGAGTTTTTTGCGGTGCATGTGAGGGGACCTTTCTCGTCATTGAGTGCAGCAAACAAATGCTTGGTTAGTCAATCATACGGCGTTCCGTTAGGCAAGACCAACGAAGCGTTTGCTTGGTTTCTAATGTAGTGCAGTGCTACGTTGCCGTGCATGGACCTCGTCGAACCTTCGCAAGATTTCGCTCAGCTTCCCGGTGTTGCCATCGTGATTGGTGGTTCCGGCGGCATCGGTGCCGCTTGCGTTCGCCGGCTGGCTGCCGGGGGCGCGCGCGTCGTCGCGACGTACCGATCGACCGCGCCGACTGACCTCGGTGATACCAAGCTGGCGCGCCTCGACATCACAGATGCTGCCGCTGCTGCCGATCTTTTCGGGGAGATCGCCGAGCGCCATGGCGGCATCCATACGGTGGTGCATGCGGCGGGTCCGCACGTACCGATGAGGTATCTGTCTACTGTGTCGCCTGCCGAGTTCGCGGCGCAAGTTGACGCGGATCTCGTGGGTTTCTACAACATCGCGCACGCCGCGGTGCCACACCTGCGCGCGAGCAGCGGTTCTCTCACGGTCGTATCGTCGGCGGGTACGAAGCGCTACCCCGTGCGTGACGGCTTGTCGGCTGCGCCGAAGTGCGGGGTCGAGGGCCTCGCCCGCGGCATCGCCGCAGAAGAGGGTAAGTACGGCGTGCGCGTAAACAGCGTCGGACCAGGCATGCTCCACGACGGCATGTCCGCCAAGCTGCAGGCATCGGGTGACCTTGACCAGCGCGCGCTCGACGTCGCCACCGCCAACATTCCGATGCGCCGCTATGGCTACGCGACCGACATCGCCGAGGCTGTCGCATTCCTCGCGTCACCGCGCGCAAACTTCATTTCGGGCCAGAAGCTCGACGTCGACGGCGGCTACGGCATCTAATTTCCGCACACCATCCCGTGGTTCCGCTTCTCAAAAAAGTGGAACCACGGGGATTTTCGTTAGCGGACGACAGCGTCGCTGAAGCGGGGCGGGTCTCCAAGCAACGGGCGACGCGACGCCGGCTGGCGGCCGTCGACGTCGGCCACGCCAAGAATCGCGGCCATCTCAGCGGCGACGAGTACACGACCAGTAAAGCGTTCTTTGTCGGCGTGCGCGTCGAGCGCCGCGATGACGCGGCCCGGAAACTCGGGTGACTCCGTCGTCTGATCCGCGCCGCGATACTTTTCGGGCTCGGCGGCGAGCACGCGGCTCGTGCGCTCGGTGCGCAGCAGACCCATCCACAGCGACAGAGCCGTAACGCCGTGCGACTGCAGATCGACCGCGAAGTCGTGGGCCATTTTGTCGACGCCGGCCTTCACCGCGCCGTATGCCGGCCCGTGCATGAAGCAGGTCCCACCGAAGCCCGAAGTGTTCACAACCAGGCCGCGACGCGAGGGGTCGGCGATCATGAGGGGTGCCGCGAGCGCTGTCATGACGTAGGTCGATCGCAGGCCGATGTCGAACATCTGGCCCATGTCGAGCGCCTGCTCCCAAAACGGCAGGGGCTTCGTGAGCCCATCCGGCACGGCGAACACGTTGTTCACGAGCACGTCGACATATCCGTGCTCGGCGCTCACCTGCTCAACGAAAGCGGCGACCGACTCGTCTGAGGCGTGGTCAACCGCGACGCCAATGCCGCGGCCACCGCGGGCCGTGACTTCGGCGGCGGTCTCACCGATGGTCCCGGGCAAATCTCCCGTCGGGCCAGCGGTTGATCGTCCGGTCACATACACCGTCATTCCCGCTTCGCCGAGCGCGAGGGCAATGCCTTTGCCCGCTCCGCGGCTCGCGCCGGTGACGATCGCAACACGCGGCTTTTCAATCATCTCGTGCCCTCTTTCGGTACATGGGATTGTCGGGGCAAGCGCCACACGCTAGCATTCTGACACAAGCAAACGCTTGGTTGAAAGGAGCATCATGGGCGATGCAAACTTCGGATTCTCCGACGACGCACTTCTGATCACCGGCGCTGGCAGCGGAATTGGCCGCGCCACGGCACTTCGCGCCGTCGACATGGGACTGCGCGTCTCGGGTTGGGACCTCAACCCGGCGGGCCTGGCCGAAACCGCAGAACTCGTTGCCGCAGCGGGCGGAACCTTCCACTCGTGGGTTGCGGATGTCTCTGACGACGAGGCGGTCACTGCCGGCATCGCGGCCGCCACCGCAGAGCTCGGCCCGATCCGATACCTGCACAACAATGCGGGCCCCGCTTCCAGCGCGCCCATCCCCTTCGACCAGGCCCTCCTGATTTGTGTCGGCAGCGTGCGCCGCGTTACGGACGCGTGGGCCGCTTCCGGCCCCGGCGAGGGTGCCGCGATGGTGGCGACGTCGTCAGTTGCCGGCAACAAGGTCGGCACCAACTCCGACTGGTACTCCGCCAGCAAGGCCGCCATCATGGGCTACGTTCGCCACCTCACGTCGTACCGTTCGCACGAATTCCGCAGCAACGCGGTCGCTCCCGGCATGACTGATACCCCGCGCCTCGCGGGGTTCTCAGCGAGTGACGTGGGTCAGCGCGTGCTTGAGCGCATTCCGCTGAACCGCATGGCCACGCCTGACGACATCGCATACGCCACGCTCTTCCTCCTCTCCCCCATGGCGAGCTACATCAACGGCGTCTTCCTGCCGGTTGACGGCGGCTGGACGGTCACGCAGTGACCCTCTCCCCCGTTCTGCACTCACACACGTCGCGCCTCAGCTACGCCGACACCGACCCCGCGGGCATCCTCTACTACGCGGCTTGGTTTCCGCGTATGGAGCGCCTGCAGTCGGAGTTCATGTACCTGCAGGGGCTGCGCCAAGACACCCTGAAAGACACGCACGGCTGGTGGACGGTCTCGCGTGCCACCCAGTGCGAATACCTCGCTGCTGCCGTGCTGTTCGATGAGATTCGCATCGACCTGCGCATTGGCGATATCAGTCGCTCATCGTTCAAGTTTCACCACGAAATGGTGCGCACGAGTGACAACGTCACGGTCGCCCGCTCCTGGATTCATGTTGTGACCGTTTCGCCCGAACAAAAGGCGATCTCGATCCCCGAAGGTCTGCGCGCGCACCTCGACGCGTGGATGCAGTGACGCGCCCGGCAGATCGTCGCGTGCTGTGGGCGATCGCGTCCACCGGACTTGTTTCGTCCCTGCAATTCACCCTCATGGTTCCGGCGCTTCCGTCGATGCCCGAGGCGCTCAACGTCTCGGTCAGCGATGCCTCGTGGGTCGTCACGATCACCCTGGTGACACCGATTCTGGCGCGCCTCGCCGATCTACACGGCCGCAAGAAGATGCTGCTGGTCGCGATGATCACGCTCGGAGTCGGTTCGCTCATCGCCGCCGTATGGGCATCGAATTTTTGGCTCGTGATGCTGGGGCGCGCGATGCAGGGATTCGGAACCACGATTGTTCCGATTGGCGTGAGCCTGTTGCGCGGGATTTTGCCGCGCGAGCGCGCCGTCATCGGCATCGCGATGCTGAGCGCGACCGTCGGTGTCGGCAGCGGATTCGGTTTGCCACTGGCCGGAGTTTTGCTGCATTTCGGTGGCCTGCCGCTGACCTTCATCGTTTCAGCAATCGGCGCCGTCATCACGAGCGTCATGGTGTGGCGCTGGGTACCTGACCGTCACGAGTCGGCACCCGGATCATTCGACCTCGTCGGTGCCGCCGTTTTGGCGGCCGGTCTCACAGCCATTCTGCTCATCGTGTCGAAGGTCGGCGAATGGGGTATCGCAAGCGTGCCAACCGTGATCGCGGCCATCGTGGCGTGTGTATCGGTTGCGCTGTTCATTCCCCTGCAGTTGCGTTCGCCGTCGCCTGTCATTGACCTCCGGCTCGCAATGCGACCAGCGATGGTGATCGCGAACGCGCTCGCGTTTTTCACCTCCTTCGCGATGTTTAGCAATCACCTGCTGACGATGCAGGAGGCGGTGGCTCCCGCATCAACGGATATCGGACTCGGGCTCCCCGAAATCGCCGCGGGTCTCGTCCTGGTGCCATTCGCCATCGCTATGGTTGCCGGCGCGCAGCCAACGGCGGCGCTCATGCGACGCTTCGGCACCCGCACCGTCTTGATGTTGGGATGTGCGGTGATGACCGTGGCCTTCGCATTCCACGTCATGGTGCACAACGGCCTGATCGCGCTCCTGGTAACCACCCTGATAGCTGGCATCGGAACCACCCTCGTCTTCGGGAGCCTCCCCACCCTGGTGCTTGACGTGGTTCCGATCGAGCAGGCATCATCCGCCAGTGGCCTGAACTCCCTCCTGCGTTCGATCTCCGGTGCCGCCGCGAGCGCCGCCTTCGCGTTCTTGCTGACGACGTTCGGCATCGACCTTCTCCCTGACTTCCTCACCGAAACTGGTCTCATGATCGGGTTCGGAACAATCGCGCTTTTCTGCTTGTTATCGACCGTGCTGACGTGGTTTCTGCCGCGTCGCCAGCAATCCCTGTGAACGAAAGATCATCAATGACTGCTCCTGCTCTGTTCCAGCCCCTCACTCTGCGTGGCGTCACGCTGAAGAACCGCATCGGTGTGAGCCCGATGTGCATGTACTCGTCAGAGGATGGTTTCGCCACCGACTTCCACCTGGTACACCTCGGCCGTTTCGCCCTGGGCGGCGCGGGCCTCGTGATCATGGAAGCGACGGCGGTTGATCCCGCCGGTCGCATCTCCCCGTATGACGCGGGCATCTGGAGCGACGAGCACATCCCGGGCCTGGCACGAGTGGCCTCGTTTGTTGCCGCCAGCGGTGCAGTTCCCGGCATTCAGCTCGGCCACGCTGGTCGCCGCGCCAGCGTGCGCGAACCGTGGTTCGCGGGGGCACCGCTCGGCGACGATGCCGTTGAGCAGGGGTACCCAGAGGGCTCGCCGTGGGTCACGCAGGCGCCCTCGGCCCGACCCGCTGGCCCCGAATTCCCGACGCCCGCCGAAATGACCGCCGATGACGTACGCGGCGCGATCGAAGCGTGGGCCGCTGCCGCTCGCCGTGCGGTCACCGCGGGCTTCCGCTTCATTGAGCTGCACGGCGCGCACGGCTACCTGCTGCACTCCTTCCTCTCTCCGCTCTCCAATTTCCGCACCGACGAGTTTGGTGGTTCCGTCGAGGGGCGTCGCCGCTACCCGCTCGAGGTCGTGCGCGCCATTCGTGCGGCCGTCGATGACGACATCGCCTTGTCGTACCGCGTCTCCAGCGTTGACGGTTTCGAGGGCGGTCTCGACATCGACGACACCGTGGATTTCGCGCGTGACCTCAAGGCTGCCGGTATCGACATCATTGACACGAGCTCGGGCGGCATCACGACCGACCGCTCGATGGACACGCGCGTGCGCCGCGGATACGCATTCCATGCCGACTTCAGCCGTGCTGTGCGCGAAGGCGCTGACATGCCGGCCGCGACCGTCGGACTCATCACCGACCCGCATCAGGCTGAGTCACTGCTGTCGCACGGCGACGCCGACATGGTGCTGCTCGGGCGTGAAATGCTGAACAACCCGAACTGGGCTCACCACGCGCTCGCCGCCCTCGCGGACAGCCATGAAGAGTGGGACATTCGCTATGGTTCCGCCATCGCCCCCCGTGCCGGTACGCTGGCACGCCTGGCGGCATCGGGCGAGACGCCGCTGACGCGCTTCAGCATGTAGTTCATGCAAAACGGCGGGGTGTGAGATCCAACTCACACCCCGCCGTTTCGTATTTGTCGACTATTAGTCCCAGTCTTGCCAGGGGATGATCGTCTTGATCGCGCCAGCAAACAGCACCTGCTGCGTGGGGGCGAGAATGTCAAGCTCGCGCTCGATCTCCTGCAGCTTCGGCGTGACAACGGCGGGGTCGTCTTCGAGGTACACGAGGCGCACGCGCAGCGAACCCTGCTTGCGCTCCGCGGGGCCCGCGAACGGCAGCGTCTTGTGCTGCTGAACGTGGCTGAACGAGAAGGTCCACGCACCGGCAACGCCGTCGACATCGAGCAGCGCGGGAATCAACTCACGGTCTTCACGCGTGTAGGCGGTGTGCGTGTCCATGCCGTGGGGCTCATCGGTGCTCGTGAGCGTGAGGTAAACGCCCTGGTTTGCACGGAAAGGCAGCACTTCAGGGTTCACGAGCGCACGCGGCGCCGCGTAGCCCTTGACCGGCTTGAAGAAGCCCAACAGCGGGCGCTTCACCGCAGGAATCAGAGGACCGCGACCCCACTGGAACGACGCTTCACCGAGTGCATCCCATGCCTCAACGGACTGCTCCACTGGCGGGCGGAACCAGTACATCGCCACGTAGTTGGCGTCGGTGAATTCAGCTTCACCGGTCGTCAGTGAGCGGTATTCGTCGAGGTGGCGCCAGCGCTGACCGGTGGCGACGCCCTCGAGGGCCAAGTTTTCGGGCAGGTGGTCTAGCTGGTGCCACTCGTTGTACGCCCGGTGAAATGACGGATCCGTCAACTGAATGAAGGAGAAGAAGGCAAGCTCTGAGAACATACGCTTAGTCAAGCGCTTGCTTGGTCAGCAAGTCAAGCATCTGTTCCGTCTTGCGGGCTACGTTCCGCGCCCCGGGGTTCCGGTCGCTACGACGGCAGAAATCGAGAAGCGGAACCATCTGCTCGGGTCGTAAGCCGATGGTTCCGCTTCAGAGATGGTGCTGGTTTTACGAGATCTCGCCGCCCGCGACGGTCTCGGCGAGGGCGTGAACGCGCGGTAAGTGGTGGCTGCCGTAGAAGTCGGCGATCGTGAGGCGCTCGGAGTCGGTTTCACCGGCCGTGAGCACGGCGACGGCCGCGAGGGCGTGCATCCAGCCGCCGGCGAGCGTGCCGAGCAGCATGAGGTACGGCACACTGACGGCAGCGGCGTCACGCGGTGACGATGCGAAACCGAGCAGCGACTGCGTTGCGGCACGTGCGGCATCGATCGCGCGCTGCAGGCAGCCAGCGGTGCGAGCGGCGATCGGGTTGTCGAAGCCCTGCAGTGCGGCCACGGTCTGCGCCATCTCGCCGAGAAGCTGCTCGACAGTTGCGCCCTGGTTGCGAATAACCTTGCGACCGATGAGGTCGTTCGACTGAATCGCGGTCGTGCCCTCGTAGATCGGCATGATGCGGGCGTCGCGGTAGTGCTGTGCGGCGCCGGTCTCCTCGATGAAGCCCATGCCACCGTGCACCTGAATGCCGTCGCTCGTGACGGTCAGGGCATCTTCCGTTGCCCAGCCCTTCAAAATCGGCACGAAGAACTCAGCCAGCTCGCCGGTTCCGTCGGCCTCGGCACGGTCGAAGAGGTCAGCGACGTACACGCCGAGGGCGCGCATCGCGAAGACGTCGCTGCGCATCGACAGCAGCAGGCGGCGCACGTCGGGGTGCTCAGCAATCGGTGTACCCGCGGGGCGGTCAAGCACCGCACCCTGCAGGCGCTGGTTCGTGTACTGCACGGCACCCTGGTACGCGCGCTCCGAAATACCGGTCGCCTGGAAGCCCATGCCCACACGCGCCGAGTTCATCATGACGAACATGCCGGCGAGGCCGCCGTGCAGGTCACCCACGAGGTAGCCGATCGCGCCGTCGTAGTTAAGCACCGCGGTCGGGCTCGCGTGAATGCCCAGCTTGTGCTCAAGCGAGACGGTGGTCACGCCGTTGCGCTCCCCGAGCGTGCCATCAGCGTTCACGAGGAACTTCGGAACCACGAAGAGCGAGAGTCCGCGGGCGCCCTCGGGCGCATCGGGAGTACGGGCGAGAACGAGGTGCACAATGTTTTCGGCAACCTCGTGGTCTCCCCACGTGATGAAGATCTTGTCGCCCTTGAGCGAGAACGAGCCATCCGCCTGGGGCGTCGCGATCGTGCGAATCGCACCGAGGTCGGTGCCGGCCTCGGGCTCGGTAAGGTTCATGGTTCCGGTCCACTCGCCAGACACGAGCTTCGTGAGGTAGGTCTCGCGAATCTCATCAGAGGCCTTCGCGTCAAGCGCGTGAATCTGTCCCTGCGTCAGCAGCCAGCACAGCGCGAAGGCCGCGTTGGAGGAGTTCCAGATTTCTCCGAGCGCCGCGCGCACGGTGTCGGGCAGGCCATCGCCACCGGCGGAGGCGGGCGCCTCGGCGCTGATCCACCCGGCGTCAACCATTTCGCGGTACGCCTCGGCGTAGCCCGCAGGCAGCTGCACGGTGCCGTCGACGAGCTTGGCGCCCTGGGTGTCACCAATGCGGCTCAGCGGAGCCAGCACGTTGGCGGCAAATTCGCCAGCACCTTCGACGATGTCGGTAGCGTCATCTGCGGTCAGGGCGCCATCAGTCGAACGGGCGATGAGGTCAACACCAAACGCACTCGTGTAGAGAAAGCGGTAGTCGTCGACGGGGGCGGTGTACTGCGAATCGCGCACGGCGTTGTCTCCTTCTGTGGGCAAGCCCTCCGAGTATACGAACCCTCACACGCTGACCCGACTCGTTAGGAGGAGTCCTACAAAGGTCAGCGTGCACCTGATTCTCCCCAAAACGTACAACAGGCAGCGTTCGCACACGAGGGCTGCACGCTTGGCGCAGTGATAGCCAACTCCGCTCACCACACGCCGCAATGTACCCGAATCGGTCTAGGTAGAACCAATAAGATTGACGCAAGAGCTGGGCAAGAAACCACGCTTTACCCAGACTTTTGGAAAGGGGTCTGCGATGAAC
>CANNEP010000034.1 GCA_947503655.1 uncultured Microbacterium sp. | reverse complement strand
GCACTGGTTCCAACCGCGCCACCCACTTGTCTTGCGACAGCACGGCAAGCGCGCGGTGCCCGGCGGCTAGCGCACGCTCCAGCACGACAAACGATTCGGCAATGTAGGTGCCGGTGGCCGCTTCGTGGCTGTGTCGCGCTTGCCTGTCGGTGAGGGTTCGAAACCCGTCGAGTCGGGGGTCGGAACCATTGGGGACAGCAATTGCGTGCATCTCACCATTGTCTGCGGTGCGGGCAGGCAAACGAAAACGAGGGAGGTGAAGACTTCCTTCGTCACCTCCCTCTCCCGCGTCATCTCAGCTACGCGGGGGCTTTTCAGGCTCTCCGTCGCTCACGGTGCGAACGTTCCGTGTCGAGAGGATGCCCCGCTCGGGTTCGGGGTGCGCCTCCGTTGCTTCGATGTCGAGGTCTAACGTGCGAATCGTTGACGTCGATGCCGACGCATCCACGCCCTGAGCGACCGCCGTTTCAAAGCGGGCGCGGCGACGCTTGAGCCACAGCGCAAGCACAACGATGACGAACAGGATGACGTACACAACGATGGAGAACGTCGAGTGCACGAGGTAGGCCGGGTTGCCGAGGCCAATCTGCATCGCCTTGCGCAGCTGCTCTTCAGCCATCGGCCCGAGGATCGCGCCGATGACAAGCGGCGCCACCGGGAAGCCCTGACGTCGCATGAAGAAGCCGAGCACACCCAGGACCGCCAAGATGCCGATGTCGAACACCGTGAAGTTCGCGGCGTAGGCACCGAGTGCGGCGAACACGAGGATGCCGGCGTACAGGTACGGACGCGGAATCTGCAGCAGCTTGACCCAGAGACCGACGAGCGGCAGGTTCAGCACGAGCAGCATCACGTTACCGATGTAAAGGCTCGCGATAAGCGTCCACACCAGCACCGGCTGCGTCTCAAACAGACGCGGGCCCGGGGCGATGTTGTACGACGTGAACGCGTACAGCATCATGGCGGCGGTCGCCGTCGTCGGGATGCCGAGAGTGAGAAGCGGAACCAGCACACCGGCTGCCGCCGCATTGTTGGCGGCTTCTGGGCCAGCAACACCTTCGATGGCGCCCTTACCAAACTGCTTCTTATACTTGGGCTTCGCAAGCGAACGCTCCGTGGCATACGACAGGAATGTCGCGACATCCGCACCACCGGCAGGGATGGTTCCGATCGGGAACCCGATGGCTGTACCGCGCAGCCACGGCTTCCACGAGCGCTTCCAGTCGGAGCGGCGCATCCAGGTACGCCAGCCCTTCGTGATCGGAATCAGCGGAATCTCACCGTTGCGCAACCGCGACGCGACATACAACGCCTCACCGAGAGCAAACAAGCCGACGGCGACGATGACGACGTCGATGCCGTCTCCCCGAAAGAGACGGGTGATGTCGGCAGCGAAGATCGCGTCACGATCATCGGCAATCTCATTGACAACGCGATCGAGGCGGCCGGGTCCGGCGGCACCGTCGTTGTGAAGCTTGAGGAGACGCCCGACGGAACCGTCTTCATCGTTGAGGATGACGGCCCCGGTATTGCGCCAGAGCTCCGTCCACGCGTCTTTGACCTCGCACAGTCCTCCAAACGGCCCGCCAGCGGACTGCCCCGCGGCTACGGCCTCACCCTCGTACGCCGCGTTGTCGACCGCCTCTGTGGTTCCGTCATCATTGATGACTCCCCCATGGGCGGCGCACGCTTCACCGTTACTCTTCCCGCCCCAACTCGTGTGGAGCCCCACTCATGAGCAAGCAACGCGTTCTCATCGTCGAGGACGATAAGGATGTCGCGCGCGTCACGCGCGGCTTTGTCGAACGACACCCGGACTTCGCCGTCATGGCCGAGGCCAGCACCGGTCGTGCCGCCCTCGAAGCGATCTTTACGTTTAAGCCCGACCTCGTGCTGCTGGACATCCACTTGCCCGACACCACGGGCATTGCGGTGTTGCGTGCCGCTCGTGCTCGCGGGTATGCCGGCGAAGTTGTGGCGGTCACCGCGGCATCAGAGGTTGAGACTGTGCGCCGTGCCCGCCAGCTGGGGGTGCGCCACTACCTGGTGAAACCGTTCACGATGAGTGCGATGCATGAGCGCCTTGATGCAGTGAACCAGTCGTTGGCGCGCGAACAGGTGCTCACGATGACCGAGCTCAGCCAGGGTGATATCGATCGGCTCCTCACGGACAGCCGCGCCCCCGCTTCGACGCCGAGCGGTGGTTCCTCCATCACCCTCGACCGCGTTGCTGAGGCGCTCGCTGGTGTCGACGGTTCCGCTTCAGCGATCGAGATCGCCGCCGCCACGGGGCTATCTCGCGTCAGCGCCCGCCGCTATCTGCAGCGCCTCGTTGATGCCGGTCGCGCCGATGTCGAACCGCGCTACGGCAGTGCCGGGCGCCCCGAAATGCGTTACACCCCCGCCCGACGCGAGAACTGAGCTCACACGCCTGTACCCGCCTAGACTTGAGGGGTGGCCGAGCTTTCTTCTTCCGATCGTGAGCACGCTGTCGATAGCGCTCGCACCGTTTTGCAGGGTCGCAAGATCGCCTTCATCACGGGTGCTGGCGTTTCAACTGATTCGGGTATTCCGGACTACCGCGGCGAGGGCAGCTTGCCCCGCACGCCGATGGACATAAGGGCGTTCTTGACGAGCCATGCCGCACGCCAGAGGTATTGGGCCGGCGGGCACCGTGGCTACCAAGCATTTTCCGCGACGGAACCAAACCCGTCTCACCGGGCGATCGCCCGGTTTGAGGGCTCCGGTGACGCTTTAGGCGTGATCACGCAGAACGTCGACGGCCTGCACCTGAAGGCCGGCAGCGAACACGTCGTCGAGCTACATGGCACCGCACGCAACATCATCTGCACCGAGTGCGGCCAGGTCTTTGACCGCCGCGACATCAGCGACCGCATCGAGTCCACCAACCCGTGGCTCCTGTCGGCTCCGGCCGCCGAACTCGGCCCCGACGGCGACTCGATCCCGGAGAATGTTGACCAGTTCGTGGTTCCGGAGTGCACCATTTGCGGCGGTATCTTGCGCCCCGATGTGGTCTTCTTCGGCGAGTTCATTCCGCGTGAACGTTTCAGCTCTGCCGAGGGCATGGTCGCCGCCGCCGACGCGATCGTCGTCGCTGGCACGTCACTCACGGTCAACACCCCGATTCGACTACTCGACCGCGCACGCCGTCGAAACCTGCCGATCGTCATCATCAACCGCGGCCCCACGAAGTGGGACACCCAGGCCGCGGTGAAGATTGACGACGGAACCAGTGCCACGTTGCAGGCGCTGGCTGACGCTATGGAGATTGCATGATTGTCACGCTGATTCGCCATGGACAGACCGATTGGAATCTGGCCGGACGCATTCAGGGCTCGACGGACATTCCGTTGAACGACACGGGGCGTGAGCAGGCTCGCGAAGCCGCTCGGGCGCTCGACGGATCAGCGGCGACCGTGATGTATTCGAGCGACTTAAGCCGCGCGAACGAGACGGCGCGCATCATCGCAGACGCACACGGCTGGAATGACCCGCACGTTATCCCGCCGCTCCGCGAGCGGTTCTACGGCGAGGCCGAGGGCATTCTGACGTCGGAGTTTCTGGACCGGTTCGGGCCGTGGCCGACGGCCGAGGTTCCGGGCGCTGAGTCCAAGGCCGATATTCGCGTACGGATCGTTGCCGCGCTGCGTGAAGTGGTGGCGCACGCTCGTGCGAATGGCATTTCGGCTGATACGCGTCTCGTGGCGGTGAGCCACGGTGCGATGATCGCCGAGCTGCTGCGCGCGCTCACCGATGGCAAGCACCCGGCGCCGGGCGTCGGTATTGCTAATGGTGCCGCGCACGACTTCCACGTCACCGATGACGACATTCGTTGGCTGGCACCCGTAGGCGCCGAATAGCGCGCCTCCGCTAGCGTTCAGCGCGTTCGAGCACGCGGCGTGCGTGGCGCAACATGACTTCGTCGATCATCGCGCCTTCGAACTGAAACGCACCCCGCGCGCCATCGGCGGCGGCGAGGAGCGCCGTCGCGTGCCCGATCTGGTCATCGCTCGGCCGGTACGCGGCGTGAATGACCTCAACCTGACCTGGGTGAATGCACGCCGTCGCGGTAAACCCGCTCGCCACCGCGTCTTCGCACTCGGCCGCGAGCCCCTCGTGGTCGGCGATGGCCATGTACACGGCGTCAATCGCGGCCTTGCCGTGGGCTCCGGCTGCGAGCAGAACTGTTGATCGCGACGTGCGCACCACATCGCGGTACGTTCCGTCACCACGGCGACTGCTGGTTCCGCCCAGCGAAGCGATGAGGTCTTCGGCACCCCACATCAGCCCGATCACCTGAGGGTGTGCGGCGATCGCGGCGGAGTTCACAACACCGGCCGCAGTCTCGCAGAGTGCGACGACGCTGAGGTGCGACGGAACCATGGCAACGTCGTGGACGGACTCCGCTTTAGCGAGCATGACGGTCGTGATCGACGTCGACGCCAGCGCCGCAAGGTCAAGGGCGAAGTCAGGAGTGCTTGCGGGGTTCACGCGCACCATGACGCGCGTCGCGTCGAGATCTGCCGCCTGCAGTGCCGCGCGGGCGCTCGCCTTCGCATCGGGTGTGACCGCGTCTTCCAGGTCGATGATGACGGTGTCGGCCGCGGCGACGGCCTTGGCGTACCGTTCGGGGCGATCAGCCGGGCAGAACAGCAGTGCGGGGCCGAGCGTGGACGTCATGCTTTCACCTGCATGAGCGCCACCCGTGTTGCCAGCGCCACAATGGTTCCGTCTTGGTTGCGGCCCGTGTGCTTCAGCGTCACGATGCCCTCCCCGGGCCTCGACTTCGACAGACGCTTATCGACGACGACGGTTTCGCATGTGAGGGTGTCGCCGGCGAACAGCGGATGCGGAAACGAAATGTCGCTCAGCCCGAGCTGCGCCACGAGCGTGCCCTGCGTGAGCTGCGTGACCGAGAGTCCGACGAGTGTGGAGAGCGTCCACATCGAGTTCATCAGGCGCCGACCGAACGGCTGCGTGATGGCGTAGGCCTCGTCGAGGTGAAGGGCCTGCGCGTTCATCGTGAGCGTCGTGAACAGCACGTTGTCGGCCTCGGTGGCGGTGCGACCCGGGGTGTGCCGATAGACCACATCGGTCTCAAACTCATCGAAATAGAGTCCGCGCTGCACAATTTCGCGTGGGGTGTCGGTCATGCGATCACGCTACCCCGAGCGCACGCGCGATGACGAGCAACTGCACCTCGGTCGTGCCCTCACCGATTTCGAGAATCTTCGAGTCGCGGTAGTGACGCGCGACGGGATACTCGTTCATGAAGCCGTTGCCGCCGAAGATCTGGGTGGCGTCGCGGGCGTTGTCCATCGCGGCTTCACTCGATACGAGCTTGGCGTGCGCGGCCTCGACGGCAAACTCTTCGCCGGCGTCACGCAACCGCGCGGCGTGATGCCACGCGAGGCGCGACATATGTACGCGCGACTCCATGCGCGCGAGGGTGAACTGTGCGTTCTGGCGCGTCGACAGTGGCGTACCAAACACGTTGCGCTTCTTCGCGTAGTCGACTGCGGCCTCGAGGCACCCTTCGGCAGCACCGGTAGCGAGGGCGGCGATGGCAATGCGCCCCTCATCGAGAATCTTGAGGAAGTTCGAGAAGCCTCGACCACGCTCACCGATGAGGTTCTCGGCGGGCACGCGGGCGTCTGTGAACGTCAGTGGGTGCGTGTCAGAGGCGTGCCAACCGACCTTGTCGTACGCCGGTTCAACCGTGAAGCCGGGTGTACCGTTTGGCACCAGGATCGTGGAGATCTCTTTCTTGCCGTCCCGCTCGCCGGTCACCGCGGTAACGGTCACAAAGCGGGTGATGTCGGTTCCGGAGTTCGTAATGAACTGCTTGGAACCATTGATCACCCATTCGTCGCCGTCAAGCCGTGCGGTGGTGCGGGTGGCTCCGGCGTCAGACCCAGCCTCTGGTTCCGTCAACCCGAAACCGGCGAGAGCGGTACCCGAAAGGAGGTCGGGAAGGTAGCGCCGCTTCTGCTCTTCGGTGCCGAAAAGGAAGATGGGCATGGCACCGAGGCTGACGCCCGCTTCGAGGGTGATCGCGATCGACTGGTCGACGCGGCCGAGCGCTTCGATCGCGAGACCGAGGGCCATGTAGTCGCCGCCCTGACCGCCGTACTCTTCGGGGAAGGGAAGGCCGAACAGACCCATCTCCCCCATTTGCGCGACAACGTCGAGGTTGAGGGTGTGGGTGCGGTCAGCTTCGTAGGCCTGCGGTGCGACGACCTGCTCGGCAAAGTCGCGGACGAGACCGGCAAACTTGCGCTCGTCTGGGGTGAGATCACGCATCAGTTGTCTCCTGATTCAGTCATGGTGATGTGCGCGAGGGGTTGGTCGCGGCGAACGTGTTCGCCAACGGTGACGTCGATCGTGACGGTGCCTGCGGCGGTGGCGACGACGGGGTGTTCCATCTTCATCGCCTCGATCGTGATGAGGCGGTCGCCCACAGCAACGGTGTCGCCCGTGGCGACGTGTACGGCGACGACATTGCCGGGCATGGGCGCGCGCGCCTGCGGGTCAGACGGGTGCTCGGCTTCTTCGAGCGTTGCGAGATGCCGTTCCAAGACGTCGCGTCGTGTGAGGGGCTCAAGGCGGCGGGTTTGGCCTGCGGCATGGATCCACAGCGCGCCATCAGCGTCGACCGCGGCGCTCGCGGCAGGTGCTGGTGCCTCTCCCGTGCTCGTGAGGAGTTCGCCGTCGTCGAGGAAGTGCTGCGCAGTGGCAATTGCCTGGCCACCCGCACGCCAACCGTCACGCTGGGGCCACACGCCAGCGCCAGGCGTGGTTTGCGTTTGTGCGGCCGCTGCGGCGACGAGAGCGGGTGCGGTTGGCGTGCGCTCAGGAGTACCCAGGCGGTCGAGGAGCTCGGTATCGAACGTGGCCTCGCGAACTTCGTCGCGTCGCAACAGCCCGGTGAGAAACTCAATGTTCGTTTCAACACCGAGCACGACGGTTTCTTCGAGGGCGGTGGTGAGCGTGGCGAGTGCTTCGTCGCGAGTGCGGCCGTAGGCGATGACCTTCGCGATCATCGGGTCGTAGTCGCTCGAAATCGCGGAGCCTGTCTCAATGGCGCTGTCATTGCGTACCCGAGCCGACGGCGTGAAGCGCAGAATGGTTCCGGTTGCCGGCAAGAATCCGCGCTCGGGCGACTCGGCGTACACGCGCGCTTCCATCGCATGGCCGGCGAGCGTGATGTCTTGCTGTGCAAAGTGGAGCGGCTCCCCCGCGGCGATATTCAGTTGTTCACGCACCAGGTCGATGCCCGTCACGAGCTCGGTCACGGGGTGTTCGACCTGCAGTCGGGTGTTCATCTCGATGAAGAAGAACTCAGACACGTCATCGCCGGACGCGAGAAACTCGACCGTTCCGGCGCCGCGGTAGTTGACGCTTTGCGCAGCGGCGACGGCGGCCTGGCCGAGGCGTTCCCGGGTCTCCGCGGTGATGACTGCAGACGGTGCCTCTTCGATGACCTTTTGGTGACGGCGCTGGAGGGTGCACTCGCGCTCGCCGAGGTGCACGACGTTGCCGTGACTGTCGCCCAGCACCTGCACCTCGATGTGGCGCGGACGCACGACAAGGCGTTCGATGAGCATCGAATCGTCGCCGAACGACGCGCTCGCGATGCGTCGGGCGGTGGCGAGCGCTTCGCTCACGTCGGCGGCAGATTCAACGACCTGCATGCCCTTACCGCCGCCGCCGGCGGACGGCTTGATGAGCAGCGGAAACCCGACGTGGGCGCACTTCGCGATGATGGCGTCGTCCGTCATTCCGACGGCGCTGAAACCCGGAACCACGGGCACGTCGTGCGCGGCAACGTGCGTTTTCGCGGTGATCTTGTCGGCCATCACGGTGAGGGCCTCGACACTGGGCCCGATGAAGACGATGCCGGCGCGTTCGCATGCTTCGGCGAAGGCGACGTTCTCGGAGAGAAACCCGTAGCCGGGGTGGATGGCTTCGGCGCCCGTCTGCTGTGCGGCCGCGATTACCGCGTCGATCTTGAGGTAGCTGTCGCGCGCTGCGGCCGGGCCGATGCGTACGGCGACATCAGCTTCGCGGACGAACGGGGCGTCGGCGTCAGCGTCGCTGTAGACGGCGACCGACCGGATGCCTTCTTGACGAAGCGTGCGGAGCACACGGCGGGCGATCTCGCCGCGGTTGGCGACCAAAACGGTACGGAACATGGCGCTCACATCCGAAACAGGCCGAAGCGGGGCTCGGCGAGGGGTACACGGGAAACAATGTCGAGGGTGAGACCCAACACGCGACGTGTGTCGATGGGCTCGATGATGCCGTCATCCCACAGCCGGGCCGTCGCATAGTACGGATTACCCTGCTCTTCGTACTGCGCAAGAATCGGTGCTTGAAACTCTGCTTCATCTGCTGCCGACCACGGGGTTCCGGCAGCCTCCAGCTGATCCCCCTTCACGGTCGACAGCACGCGTGCCGCCTGAGCACCGCCCATGACGGAGATGCGGGAGCTGGGCCACGTGAACAAGAACCGCGGGTCGTAACCGCGGCCGTTCATGGCATAGTTGCCGGCGCCGAAGGATCCGCCCACGATGATCGTGATTTTCGGTACGCGCGTCGTGGCGACAGCGGTGACCATTTTGGCGCCGTCTTTCGCGATACCGCCAGATTCGGCGTCGCGCCCGACCATGAAACCGGAGATGTTCTGCAGAAAAACCAGCGGAATCCCGCGCTGGTCACACAGCTCAACGAAGTGCGCGGCCTTTAGCGCGGACTCCCGGAACAGCACACCCTGGTTCGCGACGACGCCCACCTGGTGCCCGTGGATGTGGGCAAAGCCGGTGACGACGGTGTCGCCGTACTCACGCTTGAATTCGCGGAACTCGGAACCATCAACAAGACGCGCAATCACCTCGCGGGGGTCGTAGGGCTGGTTGACGTCGACGGGCACGACGCCGTAGAGCTCGTCTTCGGCAACGGTTGGCTCGCGCACTTCAGCGACCGGCCACACCGGTGCAGCCGTCGGTGGCAAGGTGCTGACGATGTCGCGCACGATCTCGAGCGCGTGCTCGTCGTTCTCGGCGAGGTGGTCGACGACACCGCTCTGCTTGGCGTGTACGTCACCGCCACCCAATTCTTCGGCCGAAATGTCTTCGCCGATCGCCGCTTTCACGAGCGGTGGGCCGCCGAGGAAGATCGTGCCCTGGCGGCGAACGATCACGGTCTCATCACTCATCGCAGGCACGTATGCACCGCCCGCAGTGCTCGACCCCATGACGGCGGCGATCTGCGGGATGCCCGCAGCAGAAAGGTTGGCCTGATTGAAGAAGATGCGTCCGAAGTGCTCACGGTCGGGGAACACCTGGTCTTGGCGCGGCAAGTAGGCGCCGCCCGAGTCGACGAGGTAAATGCAGGGCAGACGGTTTTCGCGGGCAATCTCCTGCGCCCGCAAGTGCTTCTTGACCGTCATCGGGTAGTACGTGCCGCCCTTAACGGTCGCATCGTTTGCCACGATCATGACGAGCCGGTCATGCACCAATCCGATGCCGGCGACAACGCCAGCGCAGGGTGCGTCGCCGTCATACAGGCCAAAGGCTGCGAGGGCACCAATCTCGAGAAAGGGACTGCCCTCATCGAGGAGACGAGTGATGCGATCGCGCGCAAGCATTTTGCCGCGCTTGACGTGACGCTGACGCGACGCCTCGGGTCCGCCGAGCGCTACCGTAGCGATGCGTTCGCGAAGTTCGTCTCGTAGTGCGAGTTGCGCCTGTTCATTCGTGGTGAAGGCGTCGTCTCGGTTTGCCGTGCTGGTAAGCCTGATCATGGAGTCTCCGTCGACGTCACAATCCGATCACTCCCGTTGTCTGGGATGATCTTCATTGGTTAGTGTTCACTAACTGGGATTTCAGGTTAGCGAGGATTAACTGAAATGGCAATAGAGGTCACTGATCGCGATCGAGCGAAGGCACTGCGTCGCGAGGCATTGTTGCGAGAGTCCGCCCGACTCTTTGCCACGCGCGGATTCAGCGCGGTGTCGCTCGAGGATCTGGGGGCCGCGGTGGGCGTTTCTGGTCCCGCTGTCTACCGTCACTTCAGCGGCAAACAGGCACTCCTCGGCGCCCTCCTCATCGACGTGAGCCAGCGGCTCCACGACGGTGGTTCCGCTGTTGTTGCTCGCGACACTGATCCGCGCACCAAGCTTCATGACCTCATCGTGTTTCACGTCACGTTCGCCCTCTCGGAGAGCGACGTCATTCGCGTGCAAGATCGTGATCTTTCGCAGCTCGCGACGGCAGACCATGAAAAGGTGCGTAGCCTCCAACGCGCCTACATACAGGGCTGGATGCAGGTGCTGGGCGAGCTTCTGCCCGATCTGGATGTTGCTGAACGCCGCCTGCGCGTGCAGGCAGGGTTCGGTCTCATCAACTCCACCCCGCACAGCGTCGGATCCAGCGCTCACGCGTCGTTCACAGCGGCAACCCTCGTCGCGATGACGACAGCCGCACTTCTCGCCGAACTGAGTGATGGCGAGTACGTTGCCGCACCCGCCATCATGTAAGCGCTAGAACAGCAGCGCCCGTCCGGGGTCGTTCAGCAGATTGCCCACGTTGCGCAAGAACTCTGCGCCCTGCTGGCCATCCACCAGGCGGTGGTCAAACGACAGGCTCAGCGTCATAATGTCGCGCAGCGCAATCTCGCCCTGATACTCCCAGGGGCGGCGCTGCACGGCCCCAACGGCTAGAATCCCCGCCTCACCGGGGTTCAGAATCGGCGTTCCCGCCTCGATTCCGAACGTTCCGATGTTGCTGATGCTGAAGGTTCCGCCGCTCAACGCCGCGGGCGTCGACTTGCCCTCACGCGCCGTGGTCGTCAGTTCGCCAATCTGCGCAGCCATCCCGGCGAGTGTTAGCCGGTCAGCATCGACAATGTTCGGCACGACCAGGCCACGGGGTGTTGCGGCAGCGATGCCGAGGTTCACGTAGTGGTACTCGACGATCTCCCCCGCCGCCTCATCCCACCGAGCATTGAGCGAAGGCGTCGCGCGCAACGCGAGGCAGACGGCCTTAGCGATCACGGCCATCACGCCGATGCGACTACCCGCGAGTGCGCGATCGTCTTTCAGCCGGGCGATCAGTTCCATCGACGCTGTCACGTCAACCGTGTGGAAGCACGTGACGTGCGGCGCCGTGAACGCACTCTGCACCATCGCTGCCGCGGTGAACTTACGCACGCCCTTAATAGGGGTGCGCGTTTCACGCGCGCTGACCGACTCGATCTGCGCGACCGGGGTATCGCTCACCCGAGCGACTTCGCCGGCGATGAATGCCTCCACGTCGGCACGCGTGATGCGGCCGAACTCACCGGTGCCTGAGATGTCGGTCAGTTCAACACCATTGTCGCGCGCGAACTTACGTACCGGCGGAGTTGAGCGGGGACGTTCTGTCGTCTCGGGCGCTGCGGTTGCTGCGGGTGCTGCGGGTTGCGGAACCTCGACAGCGGCGGGTGCGGAGGGTGTGGTGACGGTGTGGCCGGGCGCGGGCGCAGCGGGAGCACCGCCGCGGGCCCGACGAGCAGGCCGCCCCTTTGCTGCTGGCGCTGCACCGTAACCCACGAGGTTGGGCGGCACGACGTCGTCATCCTCGGCGTCGGCGGCCGGGGCCGACGGCGTCGGCGCGCTCTCCCCCGCCAGATTGAAGGCGAGGAGTGGCTTACCCACCTCCACGACATCACCAGCGTTCGCAAATAACTCAGCGATGGTTCCGGCATACGGCGATGGCAGCTCGACGATGGCCTTCGCGGTCTCGACTTCGGCGATCGTCTGGTTCAACGCGACCTCGTCACCAACAGCGACGTGCCACGCGACGATCTCTGCCTCCGGCAATCCTTCACCGAGGTCGGGCAACAGGAAGGACGTGCTCATAGCTCGACTCCCGTCATACTGTTCTGGCGTCCGAGTGCGCGGTCAACACCGTCGAGAATGCGATCGAGGTCAGGGATGTGCTGCTTCTCGAGCTTCGACGGCGGGTACGGGATGTCATGGCCGGTGATGCGCACCGGAGCCGTCTCAAGCCAGTCGAAGCACCGCTCGGTGATGCTGGCGATCACTTCGGCGGCGACACCGGCTTCGCGTGAGGCTTCGTGCGTCACGACAACGCGACCGGTCTTGCGCACCGACGCGTCAAGCGTCTCGTAGTCGATCGGCGAGATCGAGCGCAGGTCGATGACCTCGATCGATACGCCCTCGTCTGCCGCAGCCTCAGCGGCATCGAGTGCCGTCTTGACCTGCGCGCCGTACGTCACGAGCGTGACGTCGGTACCCGCGCGCGCCACGCGGGCGATGCCCATCGGGGCAACGTCAGTGTGGTGCGTGTCAAGATTGACCTCGCCCTTGGTGTGGTAGAGCCGCTTCGGCTCGAGGAAGATGACCGGGTCGTCACATGCAATGGCCTGTTGCAACATGCTGTACGCATCTTGCGGGTTTGAGACCGCGATAACTCGCAAACCTGCGGTGTGCACGAAGTACGCTTCGGGCGACTCCGAGTGGTGTTCGGCAGCGCCGACGCCGCCGGCCCACGGAATGCGGATCGTGATGGGCATCTTCACGCGGCCGAGGGTGCGGTAGTGCAGCTTCGCGACCTGGCAGACAATCTGGTCGAATGCCGGGTATACGAAACCGTCGAACTGAATCTCCACCACCGGACGGTAGCCGCGCATCGCGAGCCCCACCGCGGTTCCGACGATTCCGGACTCAGCGAGCGGCGTGTCAATGACGCGACGCTCGCCAAACTCGCTCTGCAGGGCGTCGGTAATGCGGAAAACACCACCAAGGGCACCAATGTCTTCGCCCATCAGCACGACCTTGTCGTCGTCGGTCATCGCCTGACGGAGCGCCTGGTTGAGGGCCTTGCCCATCGTCATCGTGGTCACGATGCACCGCCTTCGAACTGCGCGAGATACGCCGCATAGGCACGACGCTCGGCCTCGATGCCGGTGTGCGGCGTGGCGTAGGCGTGGTCGAATACCTCAAGCGGTGCCCGGTTCGGCATCGTCAGCGCGGCTTCGCGCACGGCTGCGCCGACGCGGTCGGCCTCAGCGGCAATCTCGGCGGCAACATCATCGGTCAGAGCGCCAGCGGCGCGAAGGTACTTTTCGACGCGATCGAGTGGGTCGCGCTGGCGCCACGTCTCGAGCTCGGCGTCTTCGCGGTAGCGCGTGGGGTCGTCGCTCGTGGTGTGCGGTCCCATGCGGTAGGTGACCGCCTCGATAAATGCTGGTCCGTGGCCACTGCGGGCATGTTCCGTCGCCCAACGCATCGCTGCGAGGCATGCCAGCACGTCATTGCCATCGACGCGCATGCTGGGGATGCCGAATGCGGGCGCGCGGCCCGCGATCGGAAACTCGGACTGCACGCGAACAGGCTCAGAGATCGCCCACTGGTTGTTCTGGCAGACAAACACCACGGGCGCCTTAAACGACGAAGCGAAGACCATCGCCTCATTCACGTCGCCCTGGCTCGAAGCGCCATCACCAAAGTAGGTCACAGCAACATCGTCAGCGCCATCGGCCGTGATGCCCATGGCGTAGCCGACCGCGTGAAGTGTCTGCGCACCAATGATGATTTGCATCGTCGCGGTGTTGATGCGGTACGGGTCGTACGTGGAGTTCGTCTCGCCTCGCCACGTGCCGACGTAGTCGCGATCTGCGGCGCCACGCGCGTAGATCACGCCGGTCTCGCGGTAGCTCGGAAACACAAAGTCGCTGTCGCGCAGGGCGCGGGCGGTGCCGATCTGTGCTGCTTCCTGCCCCAGGCACGGCGCCCACAAACCCAACTGGCCCTGGCGTTGCAGAGAGAAGCCTTCTTTGTCTATGCGGCGCACGATCACCATGTCGCGATACAGCGCCAACACGTCGTCATTCGTCAGTGACGTGAGGTGAGCATCGAGCTCACCATTCTCAACGCGCACACCGTCAGGCGTGAGCACTTGGGATATGTCCGTACAGGCTGTTGCCGGCTCTGCACTCGGATTCAGGGCGTACACCATTGTCTCGACCTTCCGTTCCGGAAGCCCTTGTGGGGCTCCCCTCGCGTTACCGGCAGCTCCGCCGGATGCCTCGAGCGTAGGCCGATCCAGCACCTCGCTCAAGCATTTCGACGCAACCTGAGCATGTTGCGTATGAACCCGGGCATCGATCCTGCTAATCTTTCGCAGTATGACCGCTCTTGACCGCACCGATCTCGAACTGTTGAACGCCCTCGCGGCGGATCACCGTGCGACGGTCGTCGCCCTCGCCGAACGCCTCGGACTTTCACGCAACACTGTGCAGGCCCGCATGGCTCGCTTGGAGAAGGCAGGTGTGTTCCTCTCCTTCGAGCGTTCCGTGTCGTCAGGCGCTCTAGGCTTCCCGCTGGAAGCCTTCGTCAGCGTCGGCGTGCGACAGAGTGACCTCCCCCGCATCATCGCGGAAATTTCCCGTATTCCGGAGGTTGTGCAGGCTCACGGCCTCTCCGGTCAGATCGACCTGCTGGTGCGCGTATCGTGCCGCGACGCGCGTCACCTGTTCGACACTGACGCGCGCATTCTTGCCATTGAGGGCGTCGAGCGCACCGAAACGTCGCTCGTTATGGGCGAAGTCATTCCGTTCCGTTTGGGCGGCCTGATGGAACTGGCGCGCCGCGAGGCTTAAAGCCCCGTCAGAAACTCATCGATCGCTGCGGCCGCTTGCTTCGGCGTTTCGTAGTGGATGAGGTGCCCGACGTTCGGGATCTCCACGAGCGTTGCGTTCGGAATGCGCTGTGCCAGCACGCGCTCCGCCTCGATCGGCGTGATGTCGTCTTTTTCGGCGGCGATCAACAGCGTCGGAACCGTGAGCTGCGTGGCGACTTGGCTCACGTCATGAGAAACACTCGTGACGAACGCGTCGTGCAGCACGTCGCGGTCGGCGAAGCGCGAGAAATACTGGTCGTGCTGGTCGTGCACGAACGCACGTAGCGTCTTGTCTTTCGTCTTGACCATCGTGTTACTCATGACGCGAACGATGAGTTTAGAGCGCAGGAGGGCGTCACCGATCGGCTTCGGCAGGCGCGCACCCACCCAGTAATAGAACACGGCGAGGCGGGTCATGATGCCGCGGGGCCCGGCCAGCGCGGGGGCGCCGATCGGATTCACCAGGATGAGTCGCGGGGTTTTGAGACCGCCCGCCACGGCTGCCGACGTCACGATCGAGCCGAACGAGTGTCCGAGAATGATGGCTCCCGGTGCGACGGCTGCGCCGAACTCGTTCAGCCAGTCGACGTACGCCTGCAGGTTGTGTTCGCGGCCAGGAATCGGCCCGGTCTCACCGAAGCCCGGCAGATCCGGCATGATGATGCGGTAATCGGGCAGGTAGGCGACCACTGGTTCCAATCCGTGGTGCTCACCACGAAAACCATGCACCGCGACGATCGTCGGCGCATCGTCGTCGCCGTACACCCAGTACGCAGTCTCGACACCCGCGACAACCACGGTCTCCCGGACGACGGGGATATCGGCGAGCAGCGAAGCGTAGGGAGAGTGCACCCTTCGAGTCTACGAGGAGCGCGGCACTCCCCCGCGCGCCGCCACGTCAGTGTCGGCGGGTCGCCGTACGGTGGTGACATGTCAGAGAACGCCGCCATCCCCGCGATCTCGTGGGTTTCACCCATTGGCGTGTTCGACCTCGAGACAACCGGCATTGATGTCGCCACCGACCGCATCGTGACCGCACACGTCGGTGTGCTCGACGCGAACGGCGCTGTGCTTGATTCGCAAAACTGGCTGGCCGACCCGGGCATTCCGATTCCCGAGCAGGCAACCGCAGTGCATGGCATCAGCACCGAGCGTGCGCGCTTGCACGGTCACTTGGCTTCGGCCGTGGTGGCCGACGTGACTGCCGCGCTGCGATCACTGTTTGCGCAGGGCATTCCGGTGGTCGCGTTCAATGCCAACTATGACTTCTCGCTCTTGCTCGCTGAGTGCAGCCGCCACGGCATCGAGCCGATCGAAAACCCAACGCCGGTGCTCGACCCGCTCGTGATGGACAAGGCTCTCGACCGCTACCGTCGCGGCAAGCGGCGCCTCACCGACGTCGCCGAACACTATGGGGTGGTGCTCGAGAATGCGCACGATGCCTCCGCCGACGCGCGTGCCGCCGGCCGCGTAGCTCAGGCGATCGCCCGCACGTACGCGCACCTCATGCCTGAGACGATGCACGAGCTCCACGACCGACAGATCGGCTGGGCGCGCTCACAGGCCGCGAGCCTCACCGACTACTTCATTCGCATCGGCCGCCTCGACGCCGACGAAGCCCTCGACGGCTCCTGGCCCGTCCGCACCGCCGTCACCGGCTAACGACAAAAGCCGGCGGGGTCAGTCGCGCTTGCGCCGTACAATCGAGTGCGCGAGGAGTGCCACGCCCAAGCTGAGGCACAGAAACGCGCCGACGCCGAACGTCATCGTGATGCTCTCGACTGTCGCACTGCCACCCGGGCCCGCATATGCGGCAATGATTGCGGCCGATATCGCGGTGCCGAACGAGCTTCCGATCGTTCGCAAAACCTGGTTGAAGCTCGCCGAACTTCCCAACTCGTCGACGGCGACGCTGCGGGAGATCAGCGCGGGCATCGCCGCGTAACTCGCACCCATACCGAGGCCAAACACAAGCATGCTGAGCAGAATCTCCCAGAGCTCGGTGTGCAGCAACCACAGCATGGTTCCGGCGACAGCCATCACGACGGCGCCGATCGGAAGGAGGGCGCTCATGCCGGTGCGGTGACCGACGGCGCGCACGATGCGGTTGGCAACGAAGCTCCCGACCGAACGCGGAAAGATCACGAAGCCGGCCCACAACACCGGGAGCCCGAGGCCATAGCCGGTCTCAGGTGGGGCTTGCGGCACGAGGCTTCCGACCGACATGCCGATGTACAGTGCGGCCCGTCACTCAACCGGCCCAGAATCGGCGTGGCAACGGCCCCGGCCAGGAGGTTGACCGTGAGCATCCACTGTGCGGTGCTGATCTCAACATGAAACTCGCGCGAAATGGAGGGCACGAGGAGCATGCCCAGCGAACTAACGATTGCGGTCGAGAGCGCCGCAAAGACGAGCGCGGGTACAAGACGACGCTCTCCGCGCGTCACGCGCTGACCCCGACGCTCATCTTCGTCAACGCGGGGATTGCGGCCCGAAGGAGGTCGCGATCGTCGGTCGAAAGTGATGACTCAATTGCACCCAGGAGCGCCGCCCGCCCCCGGGTTACTTCTTCGTTAAACCTTTCGACGCCAGCCGGAGTGATGCCAAACCATACCTTGCGGCGGTCATCTTCATCACGACGCCGCTCAATGTAGCCGAGCGATTCGAGCTCCTTCGCTGCCAACGAAATCCCCTGCTGGCTCACACCCAGCGACTCGCTGAGAATGTGCGCGCTGGCCTCACCTTCAGCAGTGAGCGTGCGCAGAATGCCGACTTTGCCCGTCGACATCGTGCGCGATTGGTGCATGAGCTGCAGAAGCGGAACCAGGGCGTTAAAGAGATCCTGAGCGTCGGTTGCTGGTTCCGTCGGTGTTGCCATTCTTGAACTCTACAACTAACTTGTACAAGTTGCTTTCGCGATTGCGTTGCGCGACGGCGACCACGCATCACAACGAAACGACGAAGGGCCCCAGGTTTCCCTGGAGCCCTTCGTGCGAAACGCGAAGCTTACTTGGTTGCGCCGCCGAAGCCCTTGAAGCGCTGGTTGAACTTGTCGATACGACCCGCCGAGTCCATGATGCGCTGCTTGCCCGTGTAGAACGGGTGCGAAGCGGAGGAGATTTCAACGTCGATGACCGGGTATTCCACGCCATCGAGCTCAATCGTCTTGTCGCTCGAAACAGTGGAACGGGTAAGGAACGTTTCGCCCGAACCGAGGTCGCGGAAAACGACGGCGTTGTACTCGGGGTGGATGTCAGTCTTCATGGGGAATCCCTTGATGAGGTTTACAGAGTTTGGAAAAAAGATCAGAGGGTGCGTGGCACCAAGGATCGAGTCTATCAGATGGAGTCACACTGCACGGGCAGCGAAACGTCCTTCTTCCTTCGTGAGTCGAATCGGGAGGCCGAACGTCGCCGTCAGCGCCTCATCGGTGAGCGTCGATTCCAGCGGCCCCTGGGCTACAACACCACCGTCGCGCAACAACAAGACGTGCGTGAAGCCCACCGGAATCTCTTCCACGTGGTGCGTCACCATGACCATGGCGGGCGTTGCCGGCGACTGCGCGTAGGCCGACAGCAGCTGCAACAGACCCTCGCGCGCACCCAGGTCGAGGCTCGCCGTCGGCTCGTCAAGCAGCAGCATTTCAGGGTCAGTCATGACGGCGCGAGCAATCTGCACACGCTTCTGCTCACCGTTGCTCAGCGTGCCAAACAGGCGGTCAGCGAGGTCGTCGATGCGCCAGTCTGACAGCACGCGCTCAGCACGGCGCTCGTCGATACGCTCGTACTCCTCGTTCCAGCGGCCCAGCACCGAGTACGCGGCCGTCAGAATGACGTCGCGAACGGTCTCGTCACCAGGAATCTGCTTCGCCATCGCGCTCGACGCGATACCGATGCGCGGGCGAAGTTCAAACACGTCGGTGCGGCCGAGCTGCTCATCGAGCACGTTCACCTGACCACTCGTGGGGTGCATCATGGCCGAAGCCAGACGCAGAATCGTGGTCTTACCAGCACCGTTCGGGCCGAGCACAACCCACCGTTGGTCATCTTCAACGCTCCAGGACAATGAGTCGACAATGTTTTTGCCTTCTCGGCGCACGCTGGTATCGGTGAATTCAAGAACCAAGGACATGCGTTCAGCCTACCGGCTCGCCGCCGCCACGCTCTCGTACAACGCGCGTGTTTGCGCGGCGATCTGCTCCCAGCTGAAGTCTTCGGTCGCGCGCTTGCGCCCGGCGGCACCGTAAGCGGCAGCCTGTTCTTCATCGGCCAGCACTTCGTCGAGCACCCGCGCCAAATCAGCAACGTACGCTTCCGGGTCGACGGGAGTACCGGTTCCGTCTGCCACCTGCTCGATCGGAACCAACCGGCCGGTGACGCCGTCAACGACGACTTCTGGGATTCCTCCGGTGGCAGTTCCCACCACGGCTGCTCCGCACGCCATGGCTTCGAGGTTCACGATGCCCAGCGGTTCGTAGATCGACGGGCATACGAAGGTGGTTGCCGACGTGAGAATGGCGGAGAGTTCGCGGCGCGGCAGCATTTCTTCAATCCATACGACGCCATCACGCGTTGCGCGGAGGTCGTCAACGAGTCCGCGCACCTCGTCCATGATTTCTGGAGTGTCTGGTGCCCCGGCGCACAGCACGATCTGCACATTTGCGGGCAGCGAGGCCACGGCGCGCAGCAGGTACGGCAATCCTTTTTGGCGCGTGATTCGCCCAACGAAGACGACGGAGGGGCGGTCAGCCGCAATGCCGAACTTCTCCAGCACAGCATCATCGTGCACGGGTTGCCACTGTTCGACGTCGATGCCGTTGTAAATGACGTGCACCTTGTCGGGATCGAGCGTCGGGTAGCTGCGCAAAATATCGACGCGCATGCCAGCACTGACCGCGATGACAGCGGCGGCACCCTCATAGGCGGTCTTTTCGATATAGCTCGATACCGCGTATCCCCCACCGAGCTGTTCAGCCTTCCACGGACGCATTGGTTCCAAGCTGTGCGCGGTGACAACGTGTGGCACGCCGTGCAGCAGAGAAGCCACGTGTCCAGCGAAGTTGGCGTACCACGTGTGCGAATGCACGACGTCGGTTCCGGCCATGTCGGTCACCATGCTGAGGTCGACGCCCAGCGTTTGAATCGCGGCGTTGGCGTCCGCAAGCTCTGCAGGCACGACGTAACCCGTGGTTCCGTCTTCGTTCCGCGGCGCGCCAAACGCGCGCACCCGCACGTCAGTGCCGACGTCTCGAAGTGAACGGACGAGCTCCGCGGCATGAACGCCAGCCCCTCCGTAGATGGCCGGCGGGTACTCTTTCGTGACAATGTCAACGCGCATGTCTCGAACGCTAGTACATCTGCGCCTCTCCCCCTAGATTGGTTACATGCCAGCTGCACCGAAAATCCTGGGAATCGTCCTCGCTGGCGGCGAGGGCAAGCGTTTGATGCCTTTGACGGCCGACCGCGCGAAACCCGCGGTTCCGTTTGGCGGGCAGTACCGCCTCATCGATTTCGCGATTTCGAACCTCATCAACTCCGGGCTTCGCCAGATCGTGGTGCTGACGCAGTACAAATCGCACAGCCTGGACCGACACATTTCACAAACGTGGCGCATGTCGGCTCTGCTGAACTCATATGTCGCGTCGGTGCCAGCGCAGCAGCGTCTCGGCAAGCGCTGGTACATGGGCTCCGCTGACGCCATTTTGCAGAGCATGAACCTCATCAACGATGAGAAGCCCGACTACGTTGTCGTGATCGGTGCGGACCACGTGTATCGCATGGACTTCCAGCAAATGCTTGACGCGCACATCGAGTCGGGTGCGCGGGCCACCGTCGCCGGCATTCGTCAGCCCATCAGTATGGCCGATCAGTTCGGTGTCATCGACGTCGACCCCGAAAACCCGACGATGATTCGTGACTTCTTGGAGAAGCCGTCCGACGCGACCGGACTCCCCGACGCGCCGCACGAGGTTCTGGCGTCGATGGGCAACTACATTTTCAACACTGACGCGCTCATTGAAGCCGTGGAGGCCGACGGCGAGTTCCCCACCTCCAATCACGACATGGGAGGCGACATCGTGCCCTACTTCGTCGGACGCGGTGAAGCCGGTGTCTACGACATGGTGCGCAACGAAGTTCCGGGTTCGACGCCGCGTGATCGCTGGTACTGGCGGGACGTCGGAACCATTGATTCGTTCTACGACGCGCACATGGATCTGATTTCGACGCTCCCGGTTTTCAACCTCTACAACATGGAGTGGCCGATCTACTCGCAGGCCGTCAACTCACCACCCGCCAAGTTCGTGCGTGACGGTACCGGCCGTATGGGCAACGCCGTCGACTCCATCGTTTCCCTCGGCTCCGTCATGAGCGGCACGCACCTCGAAAGTAGCGTCGTGGGGCCGTGGACACTGGCAGACGGCGGTTCGATCATTCACTCGTCCGTGTTGTTCGATAACGTCAATATCGGCGGCAACGCGCGCGTCGAAAAGGCCATCCTCGACAAGAATGTTCGCCTGCTCCCTGGGGCCACCGTCGGTATCGATCGCGAACGCGACATTGCGCGCGGGTTCACGGTGACACCGTCTGGCATCACGGTGGTGGGCAAGGGAACCATCGTCGAGCCGTAACGGATTCTGAGAGCGGGGCGCGTGGCGAGTATGCTCGCACCGTGCCCCGCTCTCTTGTTGTGCTTGACGCTGATTCCACGCTCATCCAGAACGAAGTCATTGAACTTCTCGCTGACGAAGCCGGCCGTGGCGCCGAAGTTGCTGCCGCAACCGAAGCCGCAATGCGCGGCGAGATCGACTTCGCCACGAGCCTGCGCAACCGCGTCAAGGCCCTCGCAGGCGTTGAGGTTGCCGCGTTCGAACGCGTTCTTACTCGCATCGTGCCGACGCCGGGCGTGCGCGAGATGATTGCCGAAGTTCACGCCAGGGGCGGCATCGTCGGTGTTGTCTCCGGAGGCTTCCACGAGATTCTCGATGTCGTCGCTCCTGACCTCGGTGTCGACGTGTGGCGCGCAAACCGCCTCGCCGTCGAAAACGGCGTTCTCACCGGTGAAGTCGACGGTGACATCGTCGACGGCGCCGCGAAAGCGTCCTGGCTGCAGACCTGGGCGAAAGAGTACGACGCCACGGCGACATTCGCGGTGGGCGACGGCGCGAACGATTTGCAGATGATGGGCGTTGCCGACCTCGGCCTCGCCTTCAACGCAAAGCCCAAGGTGCGCGAGCAGGCGAGCCTCGTTATCGGTCGCGTTGACCTGCGCGAGATTCTGCCGCTCATCCCGTAACGCCCTGAACAATCACGAAGGCCCGCACAACGATGTGCGGGCCTTCGACATGTCTCTGGGGCTAGTGCCCCATACCGAGGCCACCGTCGACCGGAATGACGGCACCCGAAATGTACGCGGCGTCATCTGATGCGAGCCACGTCACAACGCCCGCGACCTCATCGGGTGATGCGAAACGACCGGCCGGAATGCTCTTCTTGTACTCCGCCTGCGTCGCCTCGGGCAGCTCCGCCGTCATATCGGTCTCGATGAAGCCGGGAGCCACCACGTTCGCGGTGATGCCACGTGATCCGAGCTCACGCGTGAGCGAACGCGCAAAGCCAACGAGAGCGGCCTTCGAGGACGAGTAGTTGATCTGACCAGCGCCACCATAGAGTCCCACGACAGACGAGATCAGGATGACGCGACCAAACTTGGCCTTCAGCATGCCCTTCGACGCGCGCTTCACGACGCGGAAGGTTCCGCCGAGGTTCGTGTCGACGACCGTGTCAAAGTCTTCTTCCGACATACGCAACAGCAACATGTCGCGGGTGATGCCCGCGTTCGCAACCACAACCTCAACGGGGCCGAGCTTCGCTTCCACCTCGGTGAACGCGGCATCAAGCGTCACCGAGTCGGTGACATCGGCGCGCACGGTCAGCGTGCCCTCGGGGCCTTCGCCTGAGCGCGCGGTGACGGCGACCTGATAGCCGTCACGCACGAAGCGCTCCGCAATCGCGCGGCCGATACCGCGGTTTCCTCCAGTTACCAAGACAACGCGAGACGCGGACATGATTCAGCCTCCGAATAGGGATACAACGTGATCAGCCTAGTGGGCGCGGGCCACCCACCTCGGCAATCACGCGTATCCTGGAGACACCGTGAAGAAACGCACCACCACCCCGTCAGCGACCTCGCTTCCGGTTGCCCCGCGCGCAGAAGCTGATGGCCGCGTGCGCCAATACGTCATCACGATGACGATTCGCACGATCTGCGTCATTCTGGTTTTTGCGGTGCAACCACTCGGCTGGTGGACCTGGGTCTTCGCTCTGGGTGCTGCGTTCTTGCCCTACATCGCCGTCGTCTTCGCAAACACGCCCGCGCCCGAAGACGCGGCTGGCATCGAATCTCCCGATCGCGCCCTCTCATCGCCTGTTCCAGAGGCAACGCAGACCCCCGCCGCGCCCACCGTAATCCGCGTCACCGAGACGACGAAGCCGACTCTGCCGCCGGCAAAGCCGCAGGAGTCGGCGTGATCGGATTCACACCGCCCGCCGATACGTGTTCACGTGCGGGTTGCCGTCAGCAAGCCACCGTACGCTTGGAGTGGAGCAACCCCCGCATCCATCGCGATGGTCGCACCAAGACGTGGCTTGCGTGCCCCGAGCACGCGGATTACCTCGAAGAATTTCTCCGCGCCCGCAACTTCCCCGTTTCGGCCGCGCCGCACACTCCCAAAGGAAACGTCGATGAGTAAGAACCCGTTCATTCGATGGACGATCTACGTCGGCGTTGCCATTATTTTCGCGATCGTCTGCGGCTTCCTTGCCAACTGGCAGTTCAACCGCAGCGACGAGCGCAACGGCGAAATCGCGCTCGTTGAGCAGAACTATGACCGCGAGCCGGTTCCGTTCGATGAGGCCGTCACCAACGCTGACGTTTTCGACCCCGACACCGAGTGGCTCCCGGTGACGCTCGAGGGCCAGTACTTGCCTGACGAGCAGATCCTGGCCCGCAACCGCCCGCACGGCGGCAGTAGCGCATTCGAAGTTCTCGTGCCGTTCCAGCTCACCGACGGACGCATCATGATCGTCAACCGCGGTTGGGTGGCGCCGGGTGAAGGCACGTTGCCGGATTACGTTCCGGAACCACCGAGCGGTGAGAGCGTCAGCGTCGTGGTGCGATTGCGCCCGTCTGAAGGGGTGCCCCGCACCGGAATCGGTGCGAACGAGGGCGAATACCTCACCTTCAAGTCGATCAACCTGCCGACGATCGCCGAATACACCGGCGACGAGACCATCACGACCGTCTACGGTCTCATGGTCAGTGAAGAACCGGCCGTCGCGGAGGTACCCCGCAAGGTGGATCCGCCGACGGAAGATCCCGGCCCCCACCTGTCGTACGCGATCCAATGGATCCTGTTCGCGATCATGGGCATGATCTTCATCATCTACATCATTCGCACCGAGCGCGCACAGCGCCGCGAAGACGCCGGCGAAGCACCCGTCAAGGTCAAGCGCCGCCGCGACAAAGACGCGGAGCAGGAAGACGCCCTCCTCGACGCCTAGGGCGTTCCCCCAGCCACAACGAAAGAGGCGGTTCCCGGGTAGCCTGGGGAACCGCCTCTTTTGCGTCTCGCGTAACTTACGCCAGGGCGATGAGGTCTTGGTAATCCTTGCTCCAGATGTCTTCGACACCGTCGGGCAGGATGAGCACGCGCTCGGGGTTGAGGGCGGCGACAGCGCCCTCATCGTGCGAGACCAGCACAACCGCGCCCTCGTAGTGTGCGAGCGCGCCGAGGATCTCTTCGCGCGAAGCCGGGTCGAGGTTGTTTGTGGGCTCGTCAAGCAGCAGCATATTGGCGCTGGAGACAACGAGCGTCGCGAGCGACAGACGCGTCTTCTCACCACCCGAAAGCACACCGGCAGGCTTCAACACGTCATCGCCGGTGAACAGGAACGAACCCAGCACCTTACGGGCCTCAGTTTCGTTAATGTCGGGCGCCGCCGACATCATGTTTTCGAGCACCGAGCGGTTCACGTCGAGGTTCTCGTGCTCCTGCGCGTAGTAGCCGATCTTCAAGCCGTGACCTGGTTCCAAAGTTCCGGTGTCGGGCTTGTCGACGCCCGCAAGAATGCGCAGCATCGTGGTCTTACCTGCACCGTTGAGGCCGAGGATGACGACGCGCGAGCCGCGGTCAATCGCCAGATCAACGTCCGTGAAGATCTCGAGCGAACCGTACGACTTGGACAGGCCCTGCGCCATCAGCGGAGTCTTGCCGCATGGCGAGGGCTTCGGGAAGCGCAGCTTCGCGACGCGGTCAACCTGACGAACCTCGTCAAGGCCCTGCAGCAGCTTCTCGGCGCGCGCGACCATCTGGTGAGCAGCGGCAGCCTTTGATGCCTTCGCACCGAAGCGCGCAGCCTGCATCTGCAGTTGGGTCGCCTTCTTCTCGGCGTTCGCGCGCTCCTTCTTGCGACGATCTTCGTCGGCAACACGCTGGCGAAGGTAGTTCTTCCAGTTCATGTTGTAGAGGTCGATGGTCTGACGGTTTGCGTCGAGGTAGAAGACACGGTTCACCGTCTCCCCTACGAGCTCAACATCGTGACTGATCACGATGAGGCCACCGCGGTAGGTCTTCAAGAATTCGCGCAGCCACACAACGGAGTCGGCGTCGAGGTGGTTCGTCGGCTCGTCAAGAATCATCGTCTCGGCGTCGCTGAACAGAATGCGCGCGAGCTCGATGCGGCGGCGCTGACCACCAGACAGGGTCTTCAGCGGCTGGTCAAGAATGCGGTCGGGCAGCGAAAGGTTGTGCGCGATCGACGCGGCCTCCGCCTCGGCGGCATAACCGCCGAGGGCCTCAAAGCGCTCCATGACGTTCGCATACTTACGCATCGCGCGCTCCGCGATCGCTGGGTCGTCCGATGCCATCTTCGCGCTGTGCTCGGCCATGCTGACCTGCAGCGATCCGAGGCCACGAGCGTCGAGAATGCGCGTACGTGCGAGCATCTCCGGGTCACCGGTACGCGGGTCCTGCGGCAGATAGCCGAGTTCGCCAGAACGGGTCACGGAACCATCAGCAGGAATCAGGTCACCAGCGAGAACCTTCGTCAGTGTCGTCTTACCGGCACCGTTGCGGCCAACCAGACCGATCTTGTCGCCAGGGCCGACGCGAAAGGTGACCCCCTCCATGAGGAGTCGGGCGCCGACGCGAATCTCCAGACCTTGTACGGCAAGCACAGCGAATTCTCGATTCTTTTGACGAAGGGGATAACTGGGCGATGGAGCCCAGCCCCCTAGTCTAGTTCGCGGTGACTCCCCCTCTGACCAAAACCTGTGACAGGAGAATATCTGTGAGCACACTCACCGTTTCAACCCGAGGGCCTCTCGCCCAGGCACTTCCCCGCCCCACTTCGCGTGCCCGCGCGTTCGCCCTCGACGCCGCACTCGTCGCAACGGGTGCCGCCGTAGTCGCGCTGCTCGCTCAGGCGGAGATTCCGCTGTGGCCGGTGCCGATTACGGGTCAGACTCTCGCCGTCGTTTTGGTGGGCGCAGCGCTCGGCGTTCGCCGCGGCGGACTCGCCCTGCTGGCGTACATGCTCGCCGGTCTCGCGGGTCTCCCGGTGTTCGCGGGCTTCTCGGGCAGCATTGCCGCGGTTGCCAGCCCGAGCTTCGGGTTCATCATCGGTTTCATCCCGGCAGCGATGGTGGCGGGCTACGCCGCACAGCGCGCGTGGGACCGCCGCCCGCTGCTCGCATTCGCCGCGTTCGTCGCCGCAAGCATCGTGCCGTTCCTCGTCGGCGTGCCCTACATGGCCTACATCCTGAACGTCGTTATGGGTGCCGGACTGTCGTTTGAGCAGATCATGGCCGCAGGCGTCACGCCGTTTATCGTCGGCGGTGTCATCAAGGCCGCCGTTGCCGCAGCACTGATCCCGCTGGCATGGCGCGGCGTTTCTGCCCTCGAGCGTCGTCGTGACTAACGACTCACACGCGAATGGCCGCCCCGTTTCACCGGGAGCGGCCATTTTCGTTTCGTGCGACGTGCTACGCGCCGTCAGCCATGGTTCCGCTTCGCGTCATACGCAGCCCCGGAACCAGGGCCAGCGCCGCAAGGAGCGTGGCGGCAATAAAGACCATGCCGAAAGCGAGACCGGCCGAACCGAGCGAGATAAAGATGAGTCCCATCAGTGCGATGGCTGCCGAAGAGCCGAGCGAGTCGGAGATCGAGAGTGCCGCCGAGTTGAAGCCCTGGTTCTCAGTCGTCGAGTACGCGAGCGTCAGCACGGTGAGGCGCGGGTAGATGAGTCCAACTCCCCCGCCGGCAAACATCCACGATGCAATCAGCACCCACGCCGGCAGGTGCAGGAGTGCCGTCACGGCACCCATGATCGTCGCGAACGACAACAGCGTGAGCCCGGTCACGGTAATGCGCTCGTTGCCGAGGCGGTCGCCGAAACGGCCCTGCACTTCAGCGGCAACGGCCCACGCAATCGCGGCGACGGTGAGTGCGAGCCCGGCCATCGTCGGGCCGAAGCCGTACTGTGTCGTGAGCAGTAGTGGCACGTAAACCTCGGCGCCGAACAGCGTGCCGGCGACAAGGCCGCGCATCACGATGACGGCAGGAAGACCCCGCCCGGCGAGCAGCGTACGCTGTGGCAACAACGGGCGCACCGCGATGGCCAAAATCACGAGCGTGGCCCCAGCAATGACCCAACCGATGACGGCGCCGTAGTCGGCCGTAATGCGGCCGGTAAGACTCAACGCCACGGCAAGAGCCGCCACCACGATCGCGAGCCCCAGTCTGCGTGCAACGGAACCACTGGTTCCGCTCTGCTCCGACGGCGAGAGATCGACACCACGCAGTCGCGTTGCCACCAGGATGAACGCGATCACCGTGAGCACCGCGACGCCAAGGAAAACCCAGCGCCAGTGCAGATACTCAGCGACTGCGCCCGCAAGGAAGGGGCCGATGAGGCTCGGCACCACCCAGGCGGCGGAGAACAGGGCAAAGACGCGGCCGTGCAGCTCTGGCGGATAAACGCGGGCGACGACGACGTACAACGCGACCGTCTGCCCGCCAATGCCGAGGCCCTGAATGAGGCGGCCGAGCACCAGGACTTCCATGGTGTCGGCGAAGCCTGCGATCAACAGGCCGGTCGCGAACAGCGCGACTGCCGCGTAGAGCGGAGCGGTCGGGCCGGAGCGGTCGCTCCAGAAGCCCGTCACGACCATACCGATCACGCTTGTCGCGAGAGTGCCGGCAAACGCGACCGCGTAGAGCGCTTCGCCGTCGAGGTCGGCGCTCACGACGGGCATGACCGTTGTTACAGCCAGAGACTGAATTGCCGCGAGAAAGACGAGTGCGACAGCACCAAGCGATACCCAGCGGTAGTTTTCACTCCACAGGCTGCGCGCCGCGCTCACAGCGCGGGTGCGATGCGAGCAAATGCCTCGTGCAGAATCTCCGGTGATGTGGCAAAGTTCATGCGCACGTGGCGCTCACCCTCGGGGCCAAACGTCGGGCCCGAGTTCAGTGCGACCTTCGCATGGTGCAACAGGTACTTCGAGGGGTCTCCCTCGATCGTGGAGCGCTGCATGTTGATCCAGGCGAGATAGCCTGCATCGGGCACACGGTGTTCGGCGCCGGGAAGTGCGGCGACACCGTCTGCAACGATCTGACGGTTCTGCTCCAGCGTCACGAGCAACGAGTCGAGCCAGGCATCTGACTCTTCCGCGTACGCGGCGATGCCGGCGAGCACACCAAACAGGCCGGTGCGCCACTCCACCTCCATCGGAAGCGATGCGAGGATGCGAGCGGGTTCGCGAGATGCGGTGACCATCGAGGCCGTCTTGAGGCCGGCGAGGTTGTAAGCCTTGCTCGCGCTGGTGACGGTGAAACCGCGGGCGGCGGCCTCATCGGACGCCGTCAAGAACGGCGTGAAGTCAATGCCGGGGCGCACGAGCGGAGCGTGAATCTCATCGCTCACGATCCAGGCGCCGTACTGGGCGGCCAGGCTCGCGAGCGCGGCCAGCGACTCGCGTGAGTGAACGGTGCCGGTGGGGTTATGCGGGTTGCACAGCAGCATCGCCTTCGCGCCCTGCTGGAACGCCAGTTCGATGCCGTCGAGGTCAAGCGACCACCCGACATTGGTGACCTGCAGCGGAACCGAGCGTACGATTCCGCCCGCCTCTGTCACCGTGTCGTAGAACGGCGGGTACACCGGCGGCGTAATAACAACGCCATCACCCGGTGCGATCACGCCGCGAAGAATTTCGACGAGTCCCATCACGACGTCACCCGTGGTGCGCACCTGTGCTGGGTCAACCTGCCAGCCGAAGCGACGCTCGCAGAACGCGGCGAAGGTCTCCTGGTAGGCGTGACGTGGCGGGGTATACCCGGTGTCGCCGAGGGCGACGGCTTCCGCTA
>CANNEP010000033.1 GCA_947503655.1 uncultured Microbacterium sp. | reverse complement strand
ACGGCCGGTGTGCTGTGGTGGTACTCGTCGCAGGGCGTCACGCTGCCGATCTTTGGTGGCGCGCAAACGTCGGCGACCGCGACGGCAGAACCCAACCCCACGCCGACACCTGAGGTCACCGAAACTGTGCCACCGGTTCCGGTGCCGACCGCACCCGATGGCGCGGTGGGCCTGACCGAAATGGCGCGCACGGCCGACGGCAGCTTCTTCGCGATCACTGACGTGCAGCGCGTAGACGCGCAATCGAATGTTGATGGTTCCGACCTCGGGCCCATGCTGCGCATTTCGATCGCATACGCGAACGTGTCAGACCGCGATGCCGACCTCATGAACCCCGTCGTGACGGTGACCACGGGAGCCGACCGGCAGCCCGCCGTGCAGGCCGATGCGATTGACACGCAGCCGTTCCCGTCGTGGGTCGGCGTGGGCATGGTGAGGCAGGCCACATACTTTTTTGCCGTCGATCCGACGCAACAAACAGATATGTCGGTTACGGTTACTTACGGCGCGGATGAATCCGCAACGTTCTGGGGGGACGCCACGATGTTCGTTAGCGGACAAGCGTTTGCCGGGGCCGGCGCCACCGCAGACAACGATGCATCCGCGTCGTCCACCGAGGTAGAGGAATAGCCGAAGACTTCATGTCAGAAGCCAACCCCGCGGCCGAGTATGCCGCCAGCATCATCGTGCCGACCTACAACGAAGAAGGCAACGTTGCTGAGCTGATCTCGCGGGTCTCTGGCGCTTTGGCTGGCGTCAACGCCGAACTCATCATCGTCGACGACAGCAGCGACGAAACTCCGGTCATCGCCCGCGCACTCGCACCGAGCGCCGGAATCGCCGTGACCGTCATTCACCGAGATGAAGCCGAGGGCGGCCTCGGCGGTGCCGTCGTGACCGGCATTCGTGCCGCACGCAGTGGCGTCTGCATCGTGATGGACGGCGATCTGCAGCATCCGCCGGAGAAGATTCCGGAACTTCTGGCTCGGTATGCGCAGGGTGACGCTGACGTCGTGGTCGCGTCGCGCTATACCGGTGGCGGCACCGCCCATGGGCTGAGCGACCAGGTGCGCGTTGCCGTGTCGAAACTGTCGACCATGGTGACGAAGGCCATGTTCCCGGTGCGGTTGCGTGAGTGCACCGACCCGATGACCGGCTTCTTCCTGGTCAACAAGAACGCGATCGATTGGGAGAGCTTGAAGCCCCGCGGCTTCAAGATTCTGCTGGAGATCCTTGCTCGTCAGCCGTTGCGCGTCACCGAGATTCCGTTCGACTTTCAAGAACGTCACGCCGGCGAATCAAAAGCCTCGTTCACGCAGGGCCTGCGGTTTCTCACCCAGCTCACCCAGTTGCGCTTCGGCCGCATGTCAATCTTCGCGCTCATCGGTGGTCTCGGCGCCGTCGCGAACGTCGTCATCATGGCGGTACTCACCGGGTGGGACGTGCCCTACGTGTGGGCGGCCATCGTCGCGAGCGTGCTCACCATCGTCGGCAACTTCTTGCTGATCGAACTCTTCGTGTTCCGCGATATGAAGGCAGCGGCGGGGCCGATGTGGCTGCGCTTTGCGAAGTCGTTCGCGTTCAACGCTATTGAGGCCATCGTGCGCATTGCGGCCCTGTACGTCGTCGTTGAAACGTGGCACGTATCGAGCGTGCTCGCGACCGCCGTACTCCTCGCGATCGCCTTCGTCGTGCGTTATGTGTTCCACTCGCTCGTGGTTTACAAGCCGCGCCGCGACGGAGCTACGCAGACCGGGCTGTAGCCACCCGCCCGTCACGCTGCGGACATATGCGCGGCGTGACATGCGTCACCCGCTACGCTGATCGGCATGTCACGGGGGATTCCAGAGGGACGTGACCTCACGCTCGACCTTGCGCGCGTTACCTGCGTCGTGCTCGTCGTGTTTGTGCACGTGCTGTTCACGGGCGTCGGCGTCGCCGAAGACGGCTCACTGCTCATCGAGCGCACCGTCGAAAAGCAGCCGTGGTTCAACGCGGCGAGCTGGATTCTCAACATCATGCCGCTGTTCTTCGTGGTGGGCAGGTACGCGGCCCGCGCTGGCTGGCGCTCGACGCTCGCGAACAGTGCCGCGGCGATTGCTGTAGTCAGCTCACGAACGCGGCAGCCACAGCGTCGTTTGTGATCACACCGCCTTGGGTGTTGAGCCCCTTGGCGAGTGCAGCGTCTTCGGCGGCGGCACGCGCCCACCCCTTGTCGGCAATGGCCGTGACGTACGGCAGGGTCGCGTTGGTAAGGGCGCGCGTGGAGGTCTCCGGAACCGCGCCAGGCATGTTCGCGACGCAGTAGTAGAGCGAATTGTGCACCGCGAACGTGGGGTCGTCGTGGGTCGTCGGGTGCGAACCCTCAAAGCAACCGCCCTGGTCGATCGCGATGTCGACGAGCACCGAACCCTCCTTCATGCCGGCGACCATATCGAGCGTCACGAGCTTCGGCGCCGACGCGCCCGGAATAAGCACCGAACCAATCACGAGGTCAGCCTTCGACACCTGTTCGGCGATTTCCCACCGGTTCGAAACACGCGTCTGGATTTCACCGTTGAAGCGACGTTCGAGGTCGCGCAGGCGCGGCAGCGAGATGTCGATCGTCGTCACATCGGCACCCATGCCGAGTGCTTCAGCAGCCGCGTGCTCACCGGCAACACCGCCACCGATCACGACGACCTTGGCCTTTGGCGTGCCGGGAATACCACCCATCAGGATGCCCCGACCGCCCGACGGACTCATCAGCGTCTGCGCGCCGACAAGGATCGACAGGCGACCCGCGACCTCGCTCATGGGGCTGAGGAGCGGCAGCGAACGGTCGACGAGCTGCACAGTTTCGTAGGCAACTGCCGTTGTCTTGGCATCAAGCAACGCCTGAATGAGCGGCTTGTTCGCGGCGAGGTGCAGGTACGTGAATAGGGTGAGGTCTTCGCGCAGGTAGCCGTACTCGCTCGCGATCGGTTCCTTCACCTTGAGGAGGAGCTCAGCCTCACCCCATGCCGCCTCCGCGTTGGGAACAATCGTCGCGCCAGCAGCCACGTAGTCGGCGTCAGAGTTTCGCGAGCCGTCGCCAGCGCCCCGCTGCACGAAGACCTCGTGACCGTGCTGCACGAGCGTGTCGACACCGGCGGGCGTGATGGCAACGCGGTTCTCGTTGTTCTTGATTTCGGCGGGGATCGCGACCTTCATGAGGTACTCCTTCGACGCTGAAGCGGCTGCTGCTTGATGGCAGTCTGGCACTCGTAATTAATTCGGTGCGCATTAGAATCGCAGAAAGTTCGGGGTTTGTGTGAAAGCGTTGAAGAACATTCGCTGAGTGACCGGATGGGCGAGCGGAACCAGTGGTTTCCGGTGCTGAAGGAGTAATGGTGACGAATAATCTTCGGATCGATGACGTCGACTCGCACATTCTCGACTTGCTGGCTCGAGACGGCCGCATGACCAACGCTGAACTCGCCGCGGCAGTGGGGGTTGCCCCGTCGACGATGCACACGCGTGTGAAGGCGCTTATTGAGCGTGGGGTGATCACCGGATTCCACGCGAGCATTGACCAGGCCAGGCTCGGCAAGGGCCTGCAGGCCATGGTGGGCGTGACCTTGCGCGCGGGCTCACGGCAGGAGAGCATCGTGGCCTTCAGTCAGGCCATCCGCCGGCTGCCGCAGGTGATTCAGGTGTTCTTTGTGGGCGGGAGCGACGACTTCCTGGTTCACATTGCGGTGGAGTCATCCGCTGACGTGCGCACCTTCGTCGTCGAGCACCTTTCGGCACAACCGACCGTGGCATCGACGCGCACGAGCATCATCTTCGACTACCACCGCAACGTCGTTGCCGCGGAGTTTGAGTAGATTGCCCCACATTTTCGGGAACAATTCATCCCTGCGAATGTTGCATGTCACAGGGGAGAGACGTAATGTATCTCCTTGCGCTTTCTTGCCCACCGGCAGAAAAGGCAATCCTGAATCGGAGATACTTTGCTGCTAAAACTCCTCGTCAGGTACATGAAACCATACCGGGGCTGGCTCATCGCCGTGCTCGTTTTTCAAGCCGCCGCGGTATTGGCAATGTTGTACCTTCCCAACCTCAACGCCGACATCATCAACGAGGGCGTCGCCAAGGGTGACACGAACTACATCTGGACGCGTGGTGGCTTCATGCTCGCCATCGCGTTCGGTCAGATCGTGGCGTCCATCATCGCCACGTTCTTCGCTGCGCGCGCAGCCATGTCCGCCGGACGAGACATCCGTGGTGACGTCTATGCACGCGTGAGCGACTTCTCCGAGCGCGAGATTTCGCACTTCGGCGCGGGCTCGCTGATTACCCGCAACACGAACGACGTGCAGCAGGTACAGATGCTCGCCATGATGGGCGCGACGATGCTCGTGCAGGCGCCGCTCATGGCCATTGGTGGCATCATCATGGCGCTGCGCCAAGACGTGGGGCTGTCGTGGCTCATCGCCGTGGCCGTGCCCATTCTGCTCGTTTTCGCGCTCTTCATCATCAGCCGCATGGTTCCGGCCTTCCGCAAGTACCAGGGCAAGCTTGACGCCGTGAACCTCGTGTTGCGTGAGCAACTGACCGGTGTGCGTGTCGTGCGAGCCTTCGTGCGCGAGCGCATTGAAGAAGAGCGATTCCGCGAAGCGAACGACGGCATTCTCAAGATCGGTCGCTGGATCGGTTCGCTGTTCGTCGTGCTGTTCCCGGTCGCGATGCTCGTGCTCAACGTCACGATCGTCGGTGTCGTCTGGTTTGGCGGCATCGAGGTCAACAACGGCAACACCAGCTTCGGCACGATCTTCGCGTTCATGCAGTACATCGGCCTCATCCTGATGGGTGTGCTGATGGCGAGCTTCATGACGATGATGATTCCGCGCGCAGCCGTCTCGGCCGACCGTATCGGCGAAGTGCTCGACCAGCCGTCGACCCTGGCTCCGCCCGCGAACCCGGTGACGGAGTTCCCGGAGCGCGGCGTCGTGCGCTTTGATGACGTGACCTTCCAGTACCCCGGTGCTGAGGCGCCGGTCGTGCACAACGTGTCATTCGAAGCCCGTGCTGGCGAGACTGTCGCGATTGTTGGTTCCACCGGTTCCGGCAAGACGACGCTCATTTCGCTGTTGCCGCGACTGTTCGATGTCACGGGCGGCCGTGTGCTGGTCGGTGGCGTCGACGTGCGCGAAGCTGACCCGGAGAGCCTCTGGGCGCAGCTTGGTCTGGTTCCGCAGAAGTCGTTCCTGTTCAGCGGAACCATTGCCTCCAACCTGCGCTTTGGTCGTGAAGACGCCACAGACGACGACTTGTGGCGGGCGCTCGAGATCGCGCAGGGTAAGGACTTTGTCGCGGAAATGCCTCAGGGTCTGGAGTCTCCGATTGCCCAGGGCGGTACCAACGTTTCGGGTGGTCAGCGACAGCGCCTCGCGATTGCGCGTGCGCTGGTGCGCCAGCCGGAGATTCTGATCTTCGACGACTCGTTCTCCGCGCTTGATGTGACCACTGACGCGAAACTGCGTCAGGCACTGTGGGCTGAACTCCCCAACGTCACCAAGATCGTCGTCGCACAGCGTGTGTCGACCATCACCGAAGCCGATCGCATCATCGTGCTCGAAGACGGCCAGGTCGTGGGTGCGGGTACGCACGCCGAGCTGTCGGCCACGAACGAGACGTACCGCGAAATCGTCGAATCGCAGCTGGGGGTGGACGCATGAGCAACGTGAACGCACTGTCTGACGCTGAGGTAGCGGCGGCAGAAGAAGAAGAAAACGCGAAGCAAATGGAACTCGCCATGCAGTCTGGCGAGTGGGCGCAGGGCGGCAAGGCCAAGAACTTCTGGCCGAGCTTCAAGCGCATGATTGGCGTGCTGGCGCCCTACAAGTGGGCGTTCATTTTCGTCTCCCTGCTGGGTGCCATTGGTGTCGTGCTCTCGGTGTGGGCACCGACGGTTCTCGGTAACGCCACGAACGTGGTGTTCGAAGGCTTCCTCAACACGCAGTTGGGGTCGCAAGTGCCGGCCGGAACCACGCAGGAGCAGTTCGTTGAGATGCTGCGGGCCGCGGGTCAGCAGGAGTTCGCAAACACCATTGCGAAGATGAACGACTTCGACCCGGGTGCCGGCATTGACTTCACGAAGCTGCGCGAAACCATCGTGTTCGTGATGGCGCTGTACGTGTTCTCGGCCATCCTGGGGTGGGTGCAGGGCTACGTCGTCAACATCGTGATGGTGAAGGCCATGTTCCGCCTGCGCGCGCAGATCGAAGAGAAGATCAACCGTCTGCCGCTGTCGTACTTCGACAAGGTGCAGCGCGGTCAGCTGATCTCCCGCGTCACGAACGACGTCGACAACATCACGCAGACGATGCAGCAGGCACTCTCGAGCGCGATTACCTCGCTGCTCACCGTGGTCGGCGTGCTCATCATGATGTTCTCGATTTCGTGGCTCCTGGCTCTCGTTGCACTCGTGTCGTTGCCGCTCATGGCAGTCGTGTTTGGCATCATCGGGCCGCGTTCGCAGAAGGCCTTCAAGGCGCAGTGGGGCAAGGTTGGTGCCCTCAACGCTCGCGTTGAGGAGTCGTTCTCGGGTCACGCACTGGTCAAGGTGTTCGGCCGCGAGCAGGCACAGATTGCCGCATTCCAGGCAGAGAACGAAGAGCTCTACCAGGCCAGCTTCCGTGCGCAGTTCCTCTCCGGCATCATGATGCCCGCGATGACGTTCATCGGTAGCCTCACCTACGTCGGCATCGCTGTTGTCGGTGCGCTGCAGGTGGCCGCCGGTAACCTCAACATCGGTAACGTGCAGTCGTTCCTGCAGTACGAGCAGATGTTCACCCAGCCGCTTTCGCAGCTCGGCGGCATGGCCACGGTCGTGCAGTCGGGTACCGCCTCGGCTGAGCGTGTGTTCGAACTGCTTGATGCTGAAGAGCAGGAGCCTGACGCTGCTGATGCTCCGGCCCTCGTTGAAGGTGCCGGCGTCATCGAGTTCGAGAACGTGGCGTTCGCGTACACGCCGGACCGCCCGCTCATCAAGAACCTGTCGTTCCGGGTGGAGCCGGGCCAGACGGTCGCGATTGTGGGCCCGACGGGTGCCGGTAAGACGACGCTCGTGAACTTGCTGATGCGCTTCTACGAGCTTGACGGCGGACGCATTCTGCTCGATGGCCAAGACATCGCGAAGCTCACGCGTGACGATGTGCGCTCGCGCACCGGCATGGTGTTGCAAGACCCGTGGCTGTTCTCCGGAACCATTCGCGAGAACATCCGCTACGGTCGCGAATCGGCCACCGATGCTGAGATCGTCGAGGCTGCTGTCGCGACCCGTGTCGACAAGTTCGTGCACTCGTTGCCCGACGGCTATGACACGGTGCTAGACGAAGACGCCTCCAACGTCTCGGCCGGTGAACGCCAGCTCATCACGATCGCCCGCGCCTTCGTGGCGCAGCCGACCGTGCTCATCCTCGATGAGGCGACGAGCTCCGTTGACACCCGCACCGAGCTGCTGCTGCAGCACGCCATGGCTGCGTTGCGAGAAGGTCGCACGTCGTTCGTTATCGCGCACCGACTGTCGACGATTCGTGACGCCGACCTCATCCTCGTGATGGAGTCTGGTGACATTGTCGAGCAGGGCAACCACGAAACGCTCATCGCGCAGCACGGTGCCTACTGGCGCCTGTACCAGTCGCAGTTCGAACAGGCTGTCGACGCGGAGACCGCGGAAGAGCAAATGGCGCAGTCGGCAAACCCGACCGAGTCGGTCGAGGTTGTCGCTGAGGCAGCTCCGGAGGCTTCCGAGCCGTCCGGTACCGCCGAGGCGTAAGCGCGTCATCTGAAACGTCCCGCCCGGGTTCTCCTGGGCGGGACGTTTCACGTGGAACCGGCGAACCCCGTCAATCGCAGCACCGGTTATGTGATTGGCTAAATCCATGACCCGCACTGATGACGCCGTTGTTGCCGTTCTTCCCCGCCTTGAGCCCTTCCTTCGCGAATGGATTGACACCCAGCGGGTGATGAGCGGTGTGCCGGCCGTGCAGGTCGCGGTGCGGCTCGGTAAGGACGTGCTGTTCTCCTACGCATCGGGGGTGACCGACACCGCAACGCGCGAACCCGTCACGACGCAGCACGCGTTCCGCATTGCGTCGCACTCGAAGACGTTCACGGCGACGCTCATCATGCAGCTCGTCGAGCGCGGCGAGCTGAGCCTCGACGCCACGGTTGGTTCACTCATTCCCGAACTCGCCGACGCTCCGGTCGCATCACGAACCGTGCGTGCGCTGCTCGGCCACCTGGCCGGTGTGGAGCGCGACGGCGTTGACGCGAACTGGTGGCAGCGGACGAAGCTATTCCCGAATCGGAATGAACTGATCGCCGAGCTGCAGCACGACAGCGTCTACCCCGCGAACACGCACTTCCACTACTCGAACCTGGCGTACAGCCTGCTCGGTCTCATTATCGAAGCCGCCACGAAGCGCGACTTCAACGACGTTGCTCTCGACGTGGTTCCGGTGCTCTCCGAATTCATGGGTGCGCCCGCGACGCTGGGCCCCGACCTGGGTGCTGGTGCTGACGTCGAAATCGTCTCGGGTCACGCGGCACCGCTGGGCTACTGGCGTGATGGCGACGCCGAAACTGTGTCGCCCGTCGTCGCTCCGGTCGACACCCGGGCGCAGGCATCGGCCACCGGGTTCTGGGCCAACGCCGAGACCATTTCGGCCTGGCTGAGCGCGCACGCTCTCGGCACCGACCTGTTCTTGAACGATGACTCCAAACGGCTTATGCAGCGCAAGGAATCTACGATCACCAAGAACGGTCTCACACGTTTCTACGGCCTTGGCTGGATTCAGCGTGCAATCGGTAAGCGCCACGTCATCGGGCACTCGGGCGGCTTCCCCGGTCACATCACGCAGACGTGGGGTGACCCGAAGACGGGCCTCGCGGTCAGCGTGCTGACGAACCGCATTGATGGCAAGGCGAGCGACTGGGCGACCGCGATCATTCGTCTGCTGGACGAAGCCGCTCACGAAGTTGCTCGCGCTGAGAGCGATGATGTGTCGGACGTCAACGGAACCTTCTGGGCGCTGTGGGGCGCGACGGCCGTTGTCGCTCTCCCGGGTGTTGCGCTGCAGCTCTCGCCCGCGGCGGTTGACCCGGCCGGTGTGATGACGATCATGCACCCCGATGACGATGGCGCACTGCGTTCGGTGCCCGAGGACGGCTTTGCCGACGCGGGTGAAGTGATGCGCGTCGAGCGCGATGAGGCTGGCGTCGCGTCGATCACGGTGACCGGCATCACGAGCTGGCGTGAAGGACTGTACGCAGCCAACCGCGATGGCCTGCTGAACGGCGCGCTCTAGCGCTCGCTCAGAGCTCGGGGTCTAAACCAGGCCCCAGAGTTCGAGCGGGTGCGTGAGGCGCCACCAGGCCGACGGCCCGGGCAGGTCGGAGGCGAGTACAACGTCGACGACGCGCTCGTTGAGTGGGCCGGTGACGGTGACCGAACCGGCCTTTTCACCCTTCTTCCACTCGTCGCCGAGTTCGAGGGTGGAGGCGGTGGTTCCGGTTGCGCCGTTCCACAGGATGAGCGTGGAATCGGTCGCGGTGCGCAGCTCAGCCTGTGCTCCCCAGACCGTTGCGACGTTGCCGACGGCGGTGCCGCCAGGCACGGCGTTGGTCGGTGCGAGCGCGACTTCGAGATCTGCGAGGAGGCGTCGTGACTCGGCGTCACGGGTCTGCGGATCTGCCTGGTTGATGACCGACGCTGTCAACCGCACCGTGGTTCCGTCGATCGTGACGTCTTTCGCCGTCAACAGGTTGAAGCCTTCGAGCGAGCCGGTTTTGACGCCAATGACGCCCGCGTCGGCGAGCAAGTCATTGGTGTTCGCGACGGGCTCGGCGTTGCCGGGAATCTCGGCAACCGGCGTCGCGACGATTTCCGCAAACACCGGGTGCTGCAGCGCAACTTCGGCGAGGCGGGAGAGAGAACCCGGAATGGCCGCGTTGTCGGGGTTGATTCCGGTGGGCTCAACGACCGTGATTCCGGTGATGCCGTTGCGGTTCAACCATTCCATAGCCGCAGCGGCATATTCTTCGTCGCTGTTCCAAATCTGCTCGGCGAGGAAGTCGGTGTAGTTGCCAGCGGAGCCCATCAGGATGCCCTGCAACAGCTGATATTCGGTGAGCGTACCGTCGACGGGAACGTCGAGCGCGGACTCGTTGTTGCGCAAATAATCCCAGTACAGGTTGCTGTCGTACTGCGTGAAGTAATACTCCGGGCCCTGTTCGCCGGGGTTCAGCGGGAGTGCCTCGAGAATGACCATCGCGGTGATCACCTTGGTGATGCTCGCCATGGATTCTTGCTCGAACGTGCTCGAGACGCTGCCAATGCGCTGCACGCCGACGCCGGCGGAACCTTCGATGGGCCACGAGGGGAGCGCGGGTGCCGCGGCGGTCACCGAAACCGGAGTCTTGGTGACGGTGGGCGCCAAACTCGTGAGCGGAAACAGCAACGTCGCTCCGACGTAGCTGGCGGCAAGGCTCGCGAGGACAACCGCCGGAATGATGACGCGACCGAGCCCACGCCCCCGTGGTTGGTCTTGCAGCAGGTCAAGCGAATCGGGCTCCGGGAAAGCCTCGGTGCGACGGCTCGTCAGCCACTCGGCGGTTACCCACGGCAGCACCGGCTTGTCAGCGGCAGGGTGCTGTTCGGGTGCGTCAGCATCGGCGAGTTGAGTCACCCGCCCAATTTACCCTGCCGCGCTGTGAATCTCAGTTCGTGACTATACTCGGGTCATACTCACGGGAGTCCGGTGTGCACCGGGCTGAGAGGAAGCGAAAACGCTTCGACCGTCAAACCTGATCTGGATAATGCCAGCGAAGGAAGGAAACAAAATGCACTCGTCTGCCCTTTTGTCTGCGGAAGACCGCGCCCTCACCGCTTCGGTGTGGAAGTGGCGCGTTGTCGACATCGTCATGGCGAGTATCATCGCCGTCGCGTGTGCCGTGCTTTTCATCGTCTGGAACTTCGCGTACGAGGTTCCGTCTGGCCTGCTGAAGCCGATTCTGCCGGGCCTGCAGGGTCTGCTTGCTGGCCCGTGGCTCATCGCCGGCGTGCTCGCCGGACTCATCGTGCGCAAGCCCGGTGCGGCACTGTTCGCCGAAATGGTGGCCGCGTCGATTTCAGCGCTCGCCGGTAACCAGTGGCAGGCGCTCACGCTGTTTTCGGGCCTCGTTCAGGGCCTCGGGGCTGAGCTGGTCTTCCTTATCGTGCTGTACCGCGTCTACAAGCTGCCGATCGCGATCCTGGCCGGTGCTGCTGCGGGCCTCGGCGCCGGAATCTTGGACCGCTTCCTTTGGTACGGCGCCAACGACACCGCGTTCGCGGTGACTTACATCACGTCAACCACGATCTCCGGTGCGATCATCGCTGGCCTCGGCTCGTGGTTCATCATGAAGGGCCTCGCGAAGGCCGGTGCGCTCAGCCGGTTCGCTGCCGGGCGTGAGGTTTCACAGCGCGTCTAATGGCTGTTCAGCTTGACGCGCAGTCGTGGGCGTGGCGATACGCTACTCGCCAAAAGTGGGCGGTGACAAACGCCACGTTCACGATTGAACCCGGCGAACGCGTGTTGCTGCTGGGTGCGAGTGGCTCGGGTAAGTCGACGCTTTTGCATGCGTTTGCGGGGGTGCTCGCTGACGATGAGGGCGAAGCGCTCGGAACCATGACCGTCGACGGTGCGCCCGTTGCGTCCCAGCGGGGTCGCGTCGGACTCGTGCTGCAAGACCCCGACACGCAGGCAGTGCTCTCGCGCGTTGGCGACGATGTCGCGTTTGGCATGGAGAACCTCGGCGTTCCTCGTGATGAGATGGTCGGTCGCGTCGATGCAGCACTCGACGCCGTGGGCCTCGACGTTGACCACGATCGCTCGACGGCGGCGCTATCGGGCGGCCAGAAGCAGCGGCTCGCGTTGGCTGGGGTGCTGGCGATGCAGCCGGGCGCGATTTTGCTCGATGAGCCGACGGCGAATCTCGACCCGGCCGGTGTGCGCGAAGTGCGTGATGCGGTGTTGCGAACGGTGGAACGCACCGGTGCGACACTCGTGATCGTCGAGCACCGCACCGAAGTGTGGCTCGACATTGTGACGCGGGTGATCGTGCTCGGCCCCGACGGTGTTGTGGCTGACGGAACACCTGCCATGGTGTTGCACGAGCGCGGCGCTGAGCTCGCCGCCGCCGGAGTGTGGGTGCCTGGGCATCCGCCGGTGGCGCCCGGTGCTCCTGCTGCTTCTCCCGGCTCGCTGTTGCTCGAGGCATCGGAATTGCAGGTTGCCCGGGTGAAGAAGCACCCCGTTGCCGGGCCCTTCGATTTGTCGGTGCATGCTGGCGAAGTGATCGGAATCGTCGGGCCGAACGGTGCCGGAAAATCAACCCTCGGCCTCACGCTTTCCGGCCTCATTCCCGCACACTCTGGTTCCGTTCGCGCGAGCGCAGAGCTTGCGGGCATGGCGCAGCAGGATCCGTTTCGGTGGACCTCACGACAGTTGTTGACGCGCATCGGAACCGTGTTGCAAGAGCCGGAGCATCAGCTCATTGCGCGCACGGTGCGGGATGAGATTGCCGTCGGGCCGCGGGCGCTCGGGATGGGCGAAGACGAAGTGTCGGCGCGCGTCGATGAGTTGCTCGAGCGGCTGCGACTGGCGCACGTGGCGGGTGCGAACCCGTACACACTATCGGGTGGCGAACAGCGTCGACTGACGGTCGGTGCGATGCTGGCGACCCGGCCACGTGTGCTGGTGCTTGATGAGCCGACGTTCGGGCAAGACGCCGTGACGTGGGCCGAGCTCGTCGGGCTGATGGCTGAGTTGCGCGATGCCGGGCACGCGTTGGTCGTCGTGACGCACGACGATGAGGTGCCGCGGGCGCTGCACGCACGAAAGTTTGTGGTGGGCGCATGAGTGGGGCGTTTGTTGGTGCTGGGCAGCCAGCCGTGCTGGATGACGCCAGGGTGAGGTTGGTGGTGGAGCGATGAGTGTGATTCTCGATTCGCCGCGCACCCGCACCGGGCCGATTGTGTCGCGCAGCGCGCTTGCGAAACTGGGCGGCGCGCTCGCCCTGTCGGTGCCGTTGGTGTTGTCGGTTGACCTGGTGTCGGCGGCGGTCGCGCTGGCGCTGGGGCTCGGCATCATCCTGACGTCGGGGTTGACGCCTCGCGAGTTCTTCCTCCGCACGCTGCCGATTTGGATTGGTGCACCATCCGTTTTCGTCACGGTGTCGCTGTACGGCGTCGCGAGGGGGGAGATCCTGTTCGAGTGGGGCGTGATGCGGGTGTCGGAGGGATCCCTCGAGCTCGCGCTGGCATCGGCACTGCGTCTGTTTGCTGTGGGTCTGCCCTCGATCGCGCTGTTCGCGTCGATTGACCCGACCGACCTCGCCGATGGTCTGATTCAGCGGCTGCATTTCTCGCCACGGTTCGTGATGGGCGCTCTCGCCGCGATGCGCCTGCTCGGGTTGTTGACGAACGATGCGCGTTCGCTGGCTTTGGCGCGTCGTGCGCGCGGTGTCGCCGACCACGGCCGAGTTCGCCGGTTTTTCGGGGCCGCGTTTGCGCTGTTCGTGTTGGCGATTAGGCGCGGAACCACGCTGTCGACGGCGATGGAAGCGCGCGGATTCGGGGTGCCCGGCATTCGCCGCACGCACGCTCGCGTGGCGACGTTTGACCGCCGTGATGCGCTCCTGATTCTGGTGTGCCTCGCGATCTCCGGCACTGCCGTGGGCGTTGCCGTGGCAACCGGTGCCTGGAACTTCGTCTTCACGATCGCGGCTTAGCTCGCCATCCACTCGCGCCCGCCTCAACTGTCACGTCAGGTTTCTACGTCGCGTCCCAGAGCTCGCGGTAGTAGGCGAGGCGGTCGCGGTCGGGGGTGAGTCCGTATGCCTCGATGAGGAGGTCTTCGTACCCGGGGCCGTAGTTCCACACGGTGCTCATGCTGGCGACCGCGATGTCAGCCCAGCGGTCACCGATGCCGAGCGCGCCCCAACCTCGGCGATGATCGGCCTCGCCCTCGGAGGAGACTCGTAGCACGCTGGCGCAACGCCGCCCTGGCGGAAGGTCATCGTGGACATGGCGTCATGAAGCCGTCAGATCCCGCACTTGTACCCCTGCGATCATTGAGGCTTTCGCGGATCATGACTGAGGGACAGGATCTCACCCAACGCAATATAGACCTGAATGAATATATAGCGAGCCTCGTTCACCGACACGTCCGCATGGGTTCCGGCTGAGCATCGACTGTAGAGGTCAGCCAGAGTCCGTCTAAGCCGATCCCGGCGTCCCTGAGCTACTCCCAGCGTGTGGATGTGAGCCTGCAGCCGATTCAGAACGTTCTGTTGTCCGACGGACAGGGCTACGTCATCGCTGATCGGGTACTGCTCTGCCCGGGCCGGGAAGACGTAGTCAGTGCAGGAATCTATCAGTCGGCGACACGTAGTAAGCGCCTGACTGACAGACTCCGGGTCTCCGTCTCTCAGTCGTTCCGAAACCCGCTCGATCTTGGCGAGGGCAGTTCCGCTCGCTTCGGCCAAGGTTCCGTCAATGACTGATTGGATGTCCGCGAAGAGCGACGCCTGGAGTTCGCTGAACAGCAACTCGTGGTATATCTCTGCAACCAGGTCATAGATGACGGCGACTACCTGACCGGATATCCCCAACCAAATCCCCGCGGCCTGCGCTTGCCCAGCGATTCGGCTGTCGTGATCACGCGACGCTGGCAATATCATGTCGCCCGAGTAGTTTCCCCCACCACGCATGGCCTCGATGGCCGTCTCAGCAGCCTGAAGGCTCGCTTCCACTTTTGCGATCGACTGCGGGTAGTACTTATTCTCGTCCTTCGCTGCCCATCTTCCAGACCGATCGATCCACTTTGCCGCGTCACTGCCCTTGGGATATCCCCCACGCTCATAGGTCAGGAACTCGGTAAGGTCGTCGCGTCCGACCAATCTCGCCAGGCGGCTCGCCTTCAGCACTATCTCTGACGCTTTCAGGCGAGCAAGCTCGATGTCTCCGAGCAACTCCTCAGAGATGCGTAAAGCCTCACCTTGACGGTCCATCTCGCTATCAAATCACGCCGGGCCGACATAGTGCTTCTGGGGATCGCGTCGCAGCTGAAAGGCCCGGGGATGCTAGCGAGGAGCTGCGCTGAGCGTCTCAGACGCCGTCGAGTTGCGCGAGAAACTCGTCTGCCATGGCGACCTGGGTGGCCAGTCGCTCCCGTCGAGATCGGGCTTCGTCGAGGATGGCTTCGAGTTCGGTGCGCAATTGCGGGTCGCCAGGGGTGCGGCGGAGCGCGTCGACGACGTCCAGTAGGGCGCGCATCTCCTCGAGCGAGTATCCCAGCGGCTTCATCCGGCGGACGATCATAAGGCGCGCGATGTCCTCCGCGCCGTAGAGCCGGAATCCTCCCTCCGTGCGGGCGGAGGGGATCACGAGTCCGATGTCCTCGTAGTGGCGCAGCGTCCGGAGGGACAGCGAAGTGCTCTCAGCGACCTCGCCGATGCGTAGCGCTTGTTCGTCTGTCACGGGCTTCTTCCTTCTGATTCGTCCTCAAACCTCACGTTACGTTAGAGTCTGTTTGGAACCATCTCTTGATTCCCATTCTTCCCTGCCGAAACGCTCGACGCCTGCGCTTCGCCACGCGCCCTCGAAGCTCGTTTCAAGAGCCATGCCCAAGGAGTGCCTTTTGACTGCCGTTACCCCTACACGCGACAGCGCATCGCGCTATCGCATCGAGCCGACGGTCATGCAGGCGCTGCGCAGCCCACGTCTGCTCACCCGTGAAGTGCTCGCGGGCCTCGTCGTCGCACTCGCCTTGATTCCGGAGGCGATCGCGTTCTCGATCATCGCTGGTGTCGACCCGCGCGTCGGCCTGTTCTCGTCGTTCATCATGGCGGTCGCGATCGCGTTCCTCGGCGGCCGCCCCGCGATGATCACCGCGGCGACCGGCGCGATCGCGCTCGTCATCGCGCCGGTGGCCCGCGAGTATGGCATGGACTACTTCATCGCCACTGTTCTTCTCGGCGGGCTCATCCAGATCGTCCTCGCCCTCCTCGGCGTCGCCAAGCTGATGCGCTTCATCCCGCGATCGGTGATGGTCGGGTTCGTGAACGCCCTGGCGATCCTGATCTTCACGTCCCAACTTCCGCAGCTCTTCGACGTGCCCTGGCTTGTCTACCCGCTCGTGGCATTCGGACTCCTGGTGATGTTCCTCATGCCGCGCATCACGAAGGTCGTCCCGGCTCCGCTCGTCGCGATCGTGCTGCTCACCGCTGCCGTCGTCGTCTTCGCCTGGAACGTCCCAAACGTGGGTGACCAGGGCGAGCTCCCCCAGAGCCTGCCCGAGCTATTCATCCCGAACGTGCCGCTGAACCTGGAGACTCTGCAGATCATCGCCCCCTACGCTCTCGCCATGGCCGTCGTCGGCCTTCTCGAGTCGCTCATGACAGCGAAGCTCGTCGACGACATCACCGACACCCACTCGCGCAAGACCCGCGAGGCACTTGGCCAGGGGGCTGCGAACATCCTCTCGGGAGCGTTCGGCGGCATGGGCGGTTGCGCGATGATCGGACAGACCATGATCAACGTCAAGGCCTCCGGTGCGCGCACCCGCATCTCGACGTTCCTCGCCGGGGTCTTCCTTCTTGTGCTGATCCTCGCCCTCGGCGACGTCGTCGCGATCATCCCCATGGCCGCTCTCGTTGCCGTCATGGTCGTCGTCTCGATCGCCACGTTCGACTGGCACAGCATCCGCTGGGGCACTCTCAAGCGGATGCCCAAGAGCGAGACCGCCGTGATGCTCATCACAGTCATTGCGACCGTCTGGACCCACAACCTCGCCGTTGGCGTCATCCTCGGCGTCATCGCGGCGATGATCATGTTCGCGCGCCGTGTCGCTCACTTCGTCAGCGTCACCCGCACCCTCAGTGACGACACCAACACGGCACACTATGCCGTCGACGGCGAGCTGTTCTTCGCCTCCAGCAACGACCTCACCACCCAGTTCGAGTACGCCGAGGACCCCGAAACCGTGGTCATCGACATGAGCCGATCTCACGTCTGGGATGCCTCCACGGTCGCTGCGCTCGATGCGATCGTCACCAAGTACGAACACCACGGAAAAAGGGTCACCATCGAGGGTCTGAATGACACCGCGGCAGCCTTCCACGGCCGCCTCACCGGCAATCTCGGCGCCGGGCACTGACCCCCCTGAAGCGAGAGCGGGAGGGGCTGCCAAGCGGCGGCCCCTCCCCGGCAGGCGCCGGTCTGATTCAGACCAGCTCGCTCACCAGCTGCTCGATGCGCGCACGGATGTCGTCGCGGATCGGACGGACGGCATCGATGCCCTGGCCGGCCGGGTCGTCGAGCTTCCAGTCCTCGTAGCGCTTGCCCGGGAAGAACGGGCAGGCGTCGCCGCAACCCATCGTGATGACGACGTCGGATGCCTGCACGGCCTCGGTAGTGAGCACCTTGGGCTGCTCGGCGGTGATGTCAATCCCGAGCTCGCTCATCGCCTCGACGGCGGTCGGGTTGATCTGGTCTGCGGGCATGGATCCGGCGGAGCGGACCTCGATGCGGTCGCCAGCGATGTCGCGCAGGAATCCTGTGGCCATCTGCGAGCGTCCGGCGTTGTGCACGCAGACGAAGAGGACGGAGGGCTTGGTGATCGTGTCAGTCATGGTGGCTCCTGGTGAGAGGGGTTGGTCAAGGGACAAGGTCGTCGACGAGCGCGCGCACGCGTCCAGCGATGTCGTCTCGGATGGCTTCGACCCCGTCGCGCGAGGCGAGGGCCGGGTCTCCAACGGCCCAGTCGTCGTATCGAACGCCGGGGATGATCGGGCAGACGTCGCCGCAGCCCATCGTGATGACGACGTCGGCTGCGCGGACGGCATCGTCGGTGAGGGGCTTCGAGAAGCGCTCGGCGGCGAGGTCACCTTCGATCTCGGCAAGGATCGAGCGGACGTGCGGATGGATGACGTCCGCGGGCGCGGACCCTGCCGAGCGCGCGACGACCTTGCCGCCCGCCAGTTTGTTGACGAGCGCAGCGGCGAGCTGGGAGCGTCCGGCGTTCGCGACGCAGACGAAGAGCACCTGCGGGACGGACGTATCGCGGTCACGGGTGAGGTCGGCGAGTCGCTGACGTGCGAAGCGCTCGGTCAGTGGCACGAGCGCCGAGGTGACTCGTGCGGTGCGGGCGAGGGCGGTGTACGACTCACGGACGATGGTGAGAACGACGTTGGGATCCAGCTCGGGGACTTCCGCGGCGAGCTCGTCCGCGAGATGAGTCACGCGGACGTCGAAATCTGGCCGTGGCTCATCGTGGCCGTCAGCCGCACTCCATGGTGCGAGCGTCGCGGGCGCGAACGACTCCAGCAGGGCCGTCACTGCGCTGCGCCGGCTCGGGTTGATGCGGTACCAGACCCAGGTTCCACGGCGCTCCGACGTGAGCACGTTGACATCCTTGAGCACCTTCAGGTGGTGCGACACGGTGGGCTGCGCGACGTCGGCGAGTTCGGCGAGGTCGCAGACGCACGACTCCCCGCGAGGGTCGGAAGCGATGGCGGACAGCATCCGAAGACGGAGCGGATCCGACAGCGCCTTCAGTGTCGACGCGACCGAAGTGGCCGCGTCCACGCCTATAGCGTGGCTGGCGACGGGACTGCAGGTGTCGCCTTGGGGGGTCAGCACGGCGTTCATGTCTACATCCTTTCAGCGGTGAATGGATCGGTGTGGAACCAGCGCCGGGCGGCCCAGAGCGAGACATAGACGAGTCCGACGAGAACGGGGACTTCGATGAGCGGGCCGACGACTCCGGCGAGGGCCTGGCCGGATGTCGCGCCGAAGGTGCCGATGGCGACGGCGATCGCGAGCTCGAAGTTGTTGCCGGCGGCGGTGAATGCCAGGGTCGTCGATCGTGCGTATCCGAGGCCGAGGGTCTTGCCGGTGAAGAGGCCGATGAACCACATGATCGCGAAGTACGCCAGCAGCGGGAGTGCGATCCGGGCGACATCCCACGGACGACTCGTGACCTGCTCACCCTGCAGGGCGAACAGCAGGACGATGGTGAACAGCAGGCCGTAGAGCGCCCAGGGGCCGATCTTCGGAAGGAACTTCTCTTCGTACCAGTCGCGTCCCTTCGTACGCTCCCCGATGAAGCGGGAGGCGAATCCCGCGACGAGGGGGATGCCGAGGAAGATCAGGACGTTCAGCGCGATCTGTCCGATCGAGATGTCCAACCCTTGTGAGTCGAGTCCGAGCCAACCGGGGAGCACGGTGAGGTAGAACCAGCCCAGCAGCGAGAAGGCGACGACCTGGAAGACCGAGTTGATGGCGACGAGCACGGCCGCGGCCTCGCGGTCGCCGCAGGCGAGGTCGTTCCAGATGACGACCATGGCGATACAGCGCGCGAGCCCCACGATGATGAGGCCCGTGCGGTATTCGGGCAGGTCGGGCAGGAACGACCACGCGAGGGCGAACATCAGCGCCGGGCCGACGAGCCAGTTGAGCGCCAGCGACGAGAGCAGCAGCTTCTTGTCGCCGGTGACGGCGGCGACCTTGTCGTAGCGGACCTTCGCGAGCACCGGGTACATCATCACCAGCAGGCCGAGGGCGATGGGGATGGATATCCCACCGACCTCGAGGCTCGCGAGGAGGTCGGAGACGCCGGGGATGAAGCGGCCGATGACGATGCCGCCGATCATGGCCAGGCCGATCCAGAGCGGCAACCATCGGTCGAGGGTCGACAGGCGGCGGGGGGTCGGTGCGGTGGTGGGCACGGTTGCGGTGCTCATGCGAGGAGCGCCTCCATCTTCTCTGCGATGACGGGCTTCGGGTGGGCGCCGATGAGCATGTCGACGCGCGCGCCTCCCGTGTAGAAGCCGAGGGTCGGAATCGAGGTGACGCCGACTGCGGTCACCGTCTCAGGGTTCTGGTCGGCGTCGAGCTTGACGATCTTCACGCGGCCGTCGTACTCGGCGGCAAGCTGATCCAGGATGGGTGCGACCTGCTTGCAGGGCCCGCACCAGGTGGCCCAGATGTCGACGACGACGGGGATCTCGGAATCGATGACCTCCGCCTGGAATGTCGCGTCTGTGACGGTGATGGGCGCGCTCATGCGAAGACCTCCTCGGTCGCAGTCAATGCTGGTGCGGCTTCGTCGAGTGCGGCGAGGTAATGCTGGGCGTCTTGTGCGGCGGCGCACCCGGTGCCTGCGGCCGTGATCGCCTGGCGGTAGGTGTGGTCGACGAGATCGCCGGCAGCGAAGACCCCCGCGACGTTCGTGCGAGTGGAGGGATGCTCGACGAGGACGTAGCCATCGGCATCCGTGTCGACGAGTCCCGTGACGATCTCAGAGCGCGGGTCGTGGCCGATCGCGACGAAGACTCCGGTGACCGGCAGCTTCCGCTCAGCGCCGGTGACGGTGTTGCGTAGTGAGACTGCTTCGACTTTCTCAGCGCCGATGAGGCCAGCGACTTCGCTGTTCCAGACGACTTCGATCTTCGGGTGATCGAGCACCCGCTGCGCCATGATCCTCGACGCCCGGAACTCACCGCGACGGTGGACGACGGTGACCTTCGACGCGAAGCGGGTCAGGAACAGCGCCTCCTCCATCGCAGAATCTCCGCCGCCGACAACGACGATCTCCTGCTCACGGAAGAAGAAGCCGTCGCAGGTGGCGCACCACGAGACGCCGTGGCCGGTGAGCCGATCCTCGTCGTCGATGCCGAGTTTGCGGTACGCGGAGCCCATCGTCAGGATGACGGCACGAGCGAGGAAGGTCTCGCCGGAGCCCGTCTCCACGGTCTTGACCGGGCCGTCGAGGTCGACCGCGACCGCGTCGTCGAGGAGGATACGCGCACCGAAGCGCTCGGCCTGCGCGCGCATCGACTCCATCAGTTCGGGCCCCTGGACCCCATCGACGAAACCAGGGAAGTTCTCCACCTCGGTCGTGGTCATCAGTGCGCCGCCCGCGGTCACGGAACCGGCGAGGACGACAGGTGCGAGACCTGCACGCGCCGCATACACGGCAGCGGTGTAGCCCGCAGGGCCAGACCCGATGATGACCAGTTCCACTTCTTGAATCGACATGTGTCTATATTGACATCCATCGATACCGGATGCAACTCTTGCTGACGGAGTTCACTTGCTCTTCACCTGGCGAACGGATCATGCAAGTGCAGCAATCGAGACAGTCAAGAAATCAGAGGACGAAAGATGACCCAGCCCAAGACGGTTCTGTTCATATGCAAGCACAATGCGGGGCGCTCCCAACTCGGCGCCCATCTCCTGACACACATCGGCGATGAGCGACTCGTCGCGACGAGTGCGGGAATCAACCCCGCCGAGACGATCAACCCAGCCATCGCAGCATCACTGCACGAACTCGGCATCGACACGTCTGCGGCCAAGCCGCGAGCAGTCACGACTGAAGATCTCGACGCGGCCGACGTCGTGGTCCTGATGAAGCCGGGACTTCCACTGCCGGGCACGGTGCGCGGAGAGTTGGTCGAGTGGTCATTCCCCGACCCGACGAACTGGGAAGCCGACGGCGTGCGCGATCTCCGCGACGCCATCGACACGAAGGTCCGCGACCTGGCGACTCGACTCGCCAGGTGATGATTGAGGGGTGGGCGCTACTGAGCAGCCCCACCCCTCATGACGTGGATCAGCCGACGGCGACCGGCCGCATACCGATCTGGAGGGTGGCGGGGGCTGCACAGCAGCTTCCTGCATTGTCGTCAAAGTCACCGGATCCACCGCACACGCCCGTGTCCGGAAGGGTGAGTTCGTTGCGGGCAGCTGCCTCATGGTCGCCGACGAGGTGCGCGGCGACACTGCGCACCTGCTCGTATCCGGTCAACGCGAGGAAGGTCGGGGCCCGCCCGTACGACTTCACGCCGACGATGAACAACCCTTGTTCCGGCTGTGCGAGCTCGCGCGCGCCCGTCGCGGCGACCGAGCCACAGGAGTGGATGTTCGGGTCGATCTCGGGGGCGATGCCTGTAACCGCCTCGAGCGTGGGATCGAGGTCGACCCTGAGCTCTCGCAGCATCTCGGTGTCAGGGCGGAAGCCCGTCAGTGCGAACACTCGCCCGACAGCCCTCACCTCGCGTCCGTCTTCAGCGACGACCGTCAGGCCATCCCCGGCCTGCTGGAACTCGGCGACACGGAATCCTGTCACCAGGTCGACGACCCTGTCGTCGATCACCTTGCGTGCGCGGGAGCCGAGCGCCGCGCGCTCTGGCAGCTCGTCACCGATTCCACCACCGAAGACGTTTGCGGTGCTCCCTCTGCGCAGCAGCCAGGTCACGCGCGTTCCCGGCGACCGGCGGGCCAACTCGCTCAGACGCAGCACAGCATGCGTGGCGGAGTGCCCCGCTCCCACGACGACGATGTGCGAACCGGCGAGCTCGGATACGTCGGCCGGGATCCGGTAGGAGATCGCATCCGACGCCGCGGCTTCGCCGAGGGCCGGGAAGCCATCGGCGCCCGCGGGATTCGGGAGCGCCCAGGTTCCGCTCGCATCGATGATGGCGCGGGCGAGGAGGCGTGACTCGTTGCCCGCAGCGTCGACGATGTGCACGACGAACGGCTGGCTCCGGCGCCCTGCGTCAACGACTTTGTCGCGGCCCTGGCGAGCGACGCCTGTGACGGTCGTCGCGTAGCGGATCCGCTCGCCCAAGGCATCTGCCAGCGGGGCCAGGTAGTCGCTGACCCACTCCGCACCGGTCGGGTACCCCGACACGGGTGTGCTCCACCCGGTGGGCTCGAGCAGGCGCCGCGCGGCTGCGTCCGTGAGCTCCGGCCACGCCGAGAACAAGCGCACGTGCCCCCACTCGGAGACCGCGGCAGCGGGCTCGTTCCCGCGTTCGACGACGATGACGTTCTCGTCGCGTTCGACAAGATGCGCCGCTGCGGCAAGGCCCTGGGGGCCGGCTCCGATGATGACGACAGGAAGCTCAGACATCACATCTCCTCAGATCGCAAATCTTCAATATGACGACTGTCGCGGATCTATCGAAGTTTGTCAATACGTGTCAGACTAGACCCGTGAGCCTGCCCACGACAATCGAAGCGACCGCCTGCTGCGTCCCGCGAATCACCTCCGCGTTGACCGCCGAGGAAGCCGACCGCGTCGCCCGAGTGTTCAAAGCACTCGGTGACCCCACGCGCGTCAGGCTGCTATCCCTCATTGCTGCCGGGACTGGCGGGGAGGCGTGCATCTGCGACTTGACCGAGCCGGTCGGTCTCTCGCAGGGCACCGTCTCCCACCACATGAAACTCCTCGCCGACGCCGGCCTCGTCACACGTGAACAGCGAGGCAAGTGGGCCTACTTCGCTCTCAACAGCGACGCGATGGATGCCGCTGCCGACGCTCTCCGCGTGGTGTGACCTCAGTGAGTGCTCCGCCGCCCCACCTGGGCGGTCGGTTAGCAGCGCTGTCGGTGGGGCAGGTCATCAGCTGGGGAATCCTGTTCTATGCGCTGATCGTCGCCTCTCCCGCGGTCGCGGATGACACCGGGTGGCCGGTGGCCCTGGTCACGCTGTCGTTCTCGTCGGGTCTGGTCGCCTCCGCCGTCGCTGGCGTATTCGTCGGGAAATGGCTCGCTGAGCGGGGGCCGCGCCTCATCATGACTGTTGGCAGCGTCGTCGGACCGCTCGGCGTCGTGCTCGTCGCTCTCGCACCAAACCTTGCAGTCTTCACAGTGGGGTGGGTCATCGCGGGACTCGCACAATCGGCAGTGCTCTACCAGGCGGCGTTCACTGTCATCGCTCGCCGGTACGGGGCTCGACGCCGCGGGGCGATGACGATCTTGACGTTGGCCGGCGGGCTCGCTTCGACGGTCTTCGCTCCGATTGTCGCCGGGCTGCTGGGGGTGACCGACTGGCGGACCATGTTCCTGATACTCGCCGGTTTCCTGCTTCTCACCACCCCGCCACTGCACTGGTTCAGCCTGGAGCGCACCTGGTCACCCGTTCGCCACGACGACGCCGCAGAGGTTCACACGGTGAGCACGGTCGTGCGCACACGACGATTCTGGATGCTCGAGCTCTCCATGTTCACCCTGGCTGCTGCTCTCTTCAGCGTGCCCCTCGCGCTCATCCCGCTTTTCACCGAGAAGGGCATGAGCTATGAGCTCGCCTCGTGGGCCCTCGGGCTCCTCGGCGCCGGTCAGGTCATCGGGCGACTCCTCTACGTCGCCGTCCCGCACACTGCTCCACCACGGGTTCCCCTCACGGTGACCGCCGGCCTCAGCGTCATCTCTCTGACCTTGCTGGCCCTGGTTCCCGGGCCTCCGTGGCTGCTGATCTCTATCGGCATCGCCGCGGGTGCCATGCGAGGCGCTCAGACGCTTGTCCAGGGTTCCGCTGTCGCAGACCGCTGGGGCACACGAAACTATGGCGCCATCAATGGCGTGTTCGCTGCCCCGATCACGCTCATCGGCGCGTTCGGCCCTGCGCTCGGCCCGCTTCTCGCCCTAGCCACCGGTTCCTATTCCGCCATGGCTCTCATCGCAGTCGGGCTCGCTGCGCTCTCCGTCGCCTTCGCTCGCTTCTCCTGATTTCTGGCAAGTGATGCCCGAAGCTGCGGCAATTCTTCCGCGTCCGTTCACCTTGCGTTCACATAGATGACCTTCTATCAGTACGTCGAATAGATCACCATCTATTCGAGGCGGTCTATCGGCCGCCTGACACGAGTCTGAGATGAAGGAAGCAATCGTGCGAAAGACCACAGCAAAGATCTTCGCCTCCAGTGCACTGGTCATCGGCGCTCTCGCGCTGAGCGCCTGCGGTGGACAGTCGAGCCCAGGCGAGCCCGCCGGATCCGGTGAAGGATCGGGAGGAATGACTGGTTCCGTGAACACCGACGGATCGTCGACTGTCGCCCCGCTCACGGAAGCCGCAGCTGACCTGTTCCGTGACGAGGAGCCCGGAGTCAACGTCTCCGTCGCCACATCGGGAACGGGAGGAGGCTTCAAGGTCTTCTGCGCAGGAGAGACCGACATCTCCAACGCCTCTCGCGCCATCAAGGATGAAGAGGCCGCCGCGTGCGAAGCCGCCGGTATCGAGTACACAGAGATCATCGCAGCCAACGACGGGCTCTCGGTCATCGTCAACCCTGAGAATGACTGGGCTGAGGACCTGACCGTCGAGCAGCTGAACAAGATCTGGGGTCCGGAAGCCGAGGGCGAGATCACGAACTGGAACCAGGTGGACCCGAGCTTCCCCGACCAGGCGATCACGCTGTTCGGGGCGGGCACCGACTCGGGCACGTTCGACTACTTCACTGACGCGATCAACGGCGAAGAGGGTGCGATCCGCACCGACTACAGCCCGTCCGAAGACGACAACATCACCATCCAGGGCGTCGCGGGCGACGTCGGCGCCATCGGGTTCCTCGGGCTCAGCTACGTCGAGGAGAACGAGGGTGTCATCAAGGCCGTCGCGGTCGACGGTGTGATGCCGAGCACCGAGACCGTGCAGGACGGCACGTACACCCCCCTCGGCCGGCCGCTGTTCATCTACGTCAACAACGCCTCCTACGTCGAGAAGGAGCCGGTAAAGGCGTTCGTCGACTTCTACGTCGACAACTCCCTCGACATCGCCGAGCGTGCACTGTTCGTGCCGCTGACCGAGGAGCAGGTCACCACCGCAGCTGACGAACTCGCGTCGCTCGGTTAAGCCGCCGGCTCAGGACGATTCCCATGACCACCGTCGCTGAGCGGAAGGGAGGCCCGGCTACCGGCCGGGCCTCCTCACCCTCTTCATCTTTCGCGGGGCGCCGCCGACCCGGCGAATTCCTCATCAAGCTCGGCCTCCGTCTGGCTGCAGCAATCACGGTGATCACCACCGTGGGCATCGTCATCGCGCTCCTGGTCCCTTCGCTGAGCTTCTTCGCCGAGGTCTCGCCTTTCGAGTTCCTCTTCGGTACACGCTGGGCTCCTCGGTTCGCTGACGCCTCCTTCGGCGTCCTGCCCCTGGTCACCGCAACGCTGTGGACCACGGTCATCGCCCTCCTCGTCGCCGTCCCTTTCGGCCTCGGTGCCGCCATCCTCCTGGCTGAATACGCGAAACCCCGAGTCCGGAAGATCCTGAAGCCGCTGCTCGAGATCCTCGCGGGAATCCCGACCGTGGTCTACGGATTCTTCGCCCTCCAGTTCGTGCAAGGAACCGTCCTCCGCGACTGGCTGCAGCTTCCCACCGGCGCATTCAGCGTCCTCGCCGCCGGCCTGGTCATGGGGGTCATGATCATCCCCACCATCGCCTCGATCGCCGAGGACGCGATGTCTGCGGTCCCCGGAGCGCTCCGTCAGGGAAGTGCCGCCCTCGGCGCCAACCGGATGCAGACCACTCTGCGCGTCGTCTTCCCCGCCGCGTTGTCGGGAATCGTTGCCGCTGTCGTTCTCGGAATCTCCCGCGCGGTCGGAGAGACGATGATCGTCGCGATCGCGGCCGGTAGCCAGGCGCAGCTGGTGAGCAACCCGCTCGAGCAGGGCCAAACGATGACAGGCTTCATCGCCAACGCCGCGCTCGGAGACTCCCGCGTAGGAAGCCTGGAGTACAACACCTTGTTCGCCGTCGGGCTATTGCTCTTCCTCATCACCCTGCTCATCAACTTCATCAGCATCCGCTTCGTTCGCCGATTCCGGGAGGCCTACTGATGTCCACATCGACCAACGCTCCAGGGCGCGTCATTCAGGCGACACGGCCGCTGAATACCGGGCGAAACGGCGAGATGCGCCCCACGGCGCTGATCTTCCTCATGCTTCTGTGGCTGTCGCTCTTCATCGCGTTCGCAGTGCTCATCACCTTGCTGATCACCATCTTCCTTACCGGCCAGAACAAGCTCACCTGGAACCTCGTGACGAACTTCCCGTCCGCAGACCCGGAGGAGGCGGGTGCTCGTCCGGCGATCCTCGGTTCAGTCTGGGCGATCGGCGCCACGGCGGTGATGACATTACCCTTGGGTATCGCGGCCGCCGTGCACCTTGAGGAGTTCGCAGACCGGAAACGCTGGTTCAACAAGTTCGTCGAACTCAACGTGCAGAACCTGGCCGCCGTGCCCTCGATCGTCTACGGCCTCCTCGCCCTCGCGTTCCTGTCGATGCTCGGAGTCACCAACAAGAACATCGTCATCGGTGGCGCGTTCGCGCTGACGCTCCTCATCCTCCCGGTCATCATCATCGCCACCCGCGAGGCGCTGCGTGCCGTTCCTCGCGAGATCCGCGACGGATCGCTGGCGCTGGGTGCCACACAGTGGCAGACGACCTGGCGGCAGGTGCTGCCGGCATCGGTCCCGGGTATCGCCACAGGCTCGATCCTCGCCCTCTCGCGGGCTCTCGGCGAAGCCGCCCCACTGCTCGTTCTCGGCGCTCTCGTCTACATCACGTTCGACCCGAACGGGCTGCTCAGCGGCTACACGACCCTTCCGATCCAGATCTTCAACTGGACCGGGCGCCCGCAGGAGGGATTCCACGAGCTCGCCGGTGCGACAAGCCTGCTCCTGCTCGCCGTCCTCATCCTGATGAACGCCCTCGCCATCTTCATCCGCAACAAGTTCCAGAAACGGTGGTAAACCCATGAGCACCTCCACGAGCGCTTCGACGGGCGCAGCGGCGCCGGCAGCAACCCACACGCCCTTCCAGGCTGCGGAGTCACGGCGGGTTGCCGAGACACCCAGCGGACTCATCCGCTGTGAAGACGTCAACGTGTACTACGGCGACTTCCGTGCGGTCACGGGTGTGAACCTCGAATTCGGGCGCAACGAGATCACCGCACTGATCGGCCCCTCGGGCTGCGGCAAATCCACCCTCCTGCGCTCCCTGAACCGCATGAACGATCTCGTCGACGGCGCACGCGTTGAGGGGAACGTCATCTTCCAGGAGGAGGACATCTACGCCAAGGGGGTCGACCCCATCGAGGTGCGACGGCGGATCGGCATGGTGTTCCAGAAGCCGAACCCGTTTCCGAAGTCGATCTACGACAACATCGCCTACGGGCCGCGCGTGACTGGGATGAAGGTCGACAACATGGACGACCTCGTCGAGGAGGCGCTGACTCGGTCAGCGCTGTGGGGTGAGGTGAAGGACAAGCTCAAGCAGTCCGCATTCGGACTCTCCGGCGGCCAGCAGCAGCGCCTGTGCATCGCACGGACCATCGCGGTGCAACCCGACGTGATCCTCATGGACGAGCCCTGTTCCGCGCTCGACCCGATCGCCACCTCCCGGATCGAAGACCTCATGCACGAGCTGCGCAAGGACTACACGATCATCATCGTCACGCACAACATGCAGCAAGCTGCTCGAGTGGCAGACCGCACTGCCTTCTTCACCGCCCTGGCAGACGAGACCACCGGAGACCGCACGGGTGTCCTGGTCGAGTACGACCTCACCAAGAACATCTTCGAGCAGCCTCAGGACCAGCGCACCGAGGACTACATCAGCGGACGATTCGGATGACCTCTCCATCGCCCGGCGATGCGCGGTTCGTTCTTCACGGTCGGAGCGCAGAGATCCTTCGCGGGAGCTTTGCGGAGTTCCGCCATGCCGGCGTTCCCATCACGGTGCACGCCGAGATCGTTGACGCATTGGCCGACTTGGCGCACGACTACGAGTCCTCGCTCATCCTCGCAGGTGGAGAATCGTTCGAGAGGCTTGCCGCCATCATGCAGATCGCGGAGCCGGTGTGTGGAGGGTCCATCTTTCTCGGCGTCTTCGACAGCACCGAGACCGCAACGATCGAAGCTGCGATGCGGGCCGGACTGCGCGGCACTATCCGCCTTCCCATCACGCCCGATCGCCTTCGAAAAGTGGCTCGCCTGCACCCGAGAACGGGGGCCCAGGATCGCTCGCTGCGTTTCGGAGAACTGACCCTTGATGTCCCACATCGGAGCCTCCGCTGGCGGGACCATGCACTCTTGCTTCCGCCGCGGGAGTTCGAGCTGCTTCATCAGATCGTCCGCGCCTATCCGGAAAGCGTGAGCATCGACACGCTCGCTCTCGCCTTCGGATCCGATCTAGAGGACCCTCACGCCTCCGTGCGTGTGGCGATGACGAAGCTGCGCGCGCGTCTGGCGAACTTCGCTCCGGCACAAGCGCTCATCGAGACGGTTCGCGTCGCAGGCTACCGGCTTGCGTCCTGAGGCTCGATACCCAGTTCGTCGAGCAACACCAGCACCCGCCTACGGATATCGTCGCGCACGAGGCGAAGACCTTCTTCATCGAGTTCGAGCGGATCTGCGAGGTCCCATTCCATGTAGCGGCGGCCCGGAAAAACTGGGCACGCATCCCCGCAGCCCATCGTGATGACGTAGTCAGCGGCACGCACTACGTCGTCCGTGAGCGGCTTGGGGAACTCGCCCCAGAGTTCGACACCGACCTCGGCCAGTGCCGCTTCCACTCGCGGATGAGAGGTCTCAGCGGGCGACGAACCTGCCGTTCGCACATGCACCTTGCCGCCCGACAGGTGTCGCAGGAATGCTCCGGCCATCTGCGAGCGTCCCGCGTTCTGCACACAGACGAAGAGCACTTCGGGCGTATCCCTGAGGATCAGTCCCTGTGCGGTCGCGAGAGCGTCTAGGTGTACTGACCTCGACCGTTGTTGATTCGGTCGATGGGGGTCTTGCCTCTGATGCCGAGGTGGTGCCTGTCTAGGTTG
>CANNEP010000032.1 GCA_947503655.1 uncultured Microbacterium sp. | reverse complement strand
CGCTCTGCGCGGTCTGGTCGACGCGCTATGCGCATCCGAGCGACCCGAGTCGATCCTCGTCTGGAAGCGATCCCCCAAGGTCCAGACGCTCCTGCGTGGCCTTGGCGACGGCACGATCCCGATCTCCCACGAAGGCCTCGACGCCGTTCCCGGCAAGCCGACCGAACACATCCGAGCACTCCTGCAACATCACGGCCTACTCCCCTACCGCGATGCCTACCTGCACCGATTCGAGGAGTGGATCGCCGTCAAGTTAGAAGGGCTCCCCGCCGAGGTCCGTCAGCCCGTCCAGCACTTCGCGACCTGGCACCACCTACGCAACATCCGCGCCAAATCCGAAGCAGGCGCCAACACGCGCGGCCCGGTGCACTCAGCGAAGCAAGAGATCACCGAGACAGTCAAGTTCCTGACCTGGCTGCACCAGACACACCACCGCACCGCCGCGACCTGCACCCAGCAAGACGCCGACGAGTGGCTGGCAGGCGGACCGACCACTCGCACCATGATCAGGAACTTCTTCCAGCTCGCCAAGAAGTCCCGCTTGAACACCGGTGTCACGGTCGCGCATCGCACTCCCCGATCGAGCCCGTCCCTGAGCCAGGAGCAGAGACTTGCCTGGATCCGCGAATTGCTCACCGGGACCAGCGAGTCACTCCCCTACCGCGTCGCCGGCATGCTCCTGCTCCTCTACGCGCAACCACTGGTCAAAGTCGTCACTCTGACGACCGAGGCCATCGCCGAGAGCCCTCACGGCATGAGAATCCAGCTCGGCCGCCATCCAGTGGACGTGCCTGAGCCGTTCGCCAACATGATCCGCCAGCACCGCGATGCTCGGCCCAACCTCCGGACAGCGGCAGGGACGGACAGCCCCTGGATGTTCCCAAGCATCCTCGCCGGACGACACCTCCACCCCAACACCGTGATGGACAGACTGCGAGCCCTCGGCGTGAACCTCCTCGGCGCCCGCAACAGCGCCCTCGGCGAGCTCGTCCTCCAATGCCCACCGTCGCTAGTCGCCGACGCACTCGGCTACAGCCACCACGTCGCCTTCCTCCACGCCGAAAAGTCCGCAGAACCGTGGGCCCGATATGCGGCCCGCCACGCGGGCGACCAGCGATAGCCGGCGACCACCACGATCTGCCCAGCCATGCTCGCGTTCAGTTACACCAGGATGGTCTGGCCGTCGGCCTGCTGGATGTCCAGCAACAGATGCCCGCGCCCGCGGCTCGTCCTCACCACGGAACCGAACCCAGGGCACGACATGCGCCCGGGCATGCCGCCGCGGTCAGCGCGCTCCGGTGGCACGAAGTGGTGGCCACCGGAGCGCACTGGGTCAGTGTCTGCTGTCCTCGATAGGTGTCAGCATGACAAGTACGGCTGCGGCGGCGCAGGAAGATGCGGGTGCGGACGCTGGCGTTCCACAGACGCTGCATGAGATTCATGATGGCCTCACTTTTCACACGGGAGCACTTCGATGTGGCTGGTCCTGTGTGGTGAGTGCCCCGAGGCTTCTTGGGGCGGTCTGCTCCGCCCGACGTCAGGCTTCGCGCGTGGTCTGTCCTGCCATTTCGCAGTCTACGCTGCTCGGTTGGAGTGCGGAAGAGCGGTGGAGTTCCGCTTGCGGATTGGAGTGGAGAAGCGTCAGAAGGAGGAGCCCAGCGCAGCCTTTTGCTCATGGGAGGTTTCGTGCCAGGTGTCGGCGATGAACTGCGCGACTGCAACAGTCGAGTTGAACACGAGGCGTGCATGTCGTGGAGTCGCGGGGCTCTCGTTGACGGAGCCATGCCCGTCGCCGATTGAGTTGCGTGCCTCCGCGACGGACTGCACGAGAGTGGAGAGGGCGCGCATCGCTTTGCGGAGGGCGTCGCTGCCGCGCTTGCTGCCGTCTACCGCGTCGGCATTGATCGCGAGTGCCGATGCGGTGCTTGCGAAAAGAGCCGGGAGCTCGTCTCGTTCGGAGAACTCGATATCCAGATCCGTGAGCACGATCTTGCACTGGCTCTCGAGGAGGTTCTTGCAGGAGGAGATCGCCGCAGCGGGATCTGAGCTGAGGTCGCGGTTGATTAGATCGAGGTGACGGCGCAGCACAGAGTTCTCGGTGAGGTCGGGCGTCTTGGCGAGCGTTAGCTCGGTTGGGGCGTAATACGCGGAAATCTGACGCCAGCCATAGATGATGCGATCTCCGAAACGGTCTGTCTCGATGAGCTCATACCCATCTCGGCGGAGGGTGTCATTGTAGGCAGCGACCATCGCGGCAGCGGCGTCTGGATCGTCGCGGACAATGGGATGGACTGTCTCGGCTAAGAAGTTGAGGAACGTCTCGTCGCTGCCGTTACGAAGCTGGAAACGGTCGTCGTTGAAGACCCAGTCATCCTCCCAGTCCCAGTTGTTCACCATGTGCTGGTAGATGTCGCCGCTGGCAGTGCGGTACCTGTGGTCTCTGCTCGGCAGCTCCTCCAAGTCGTAGAGCCGGGCGAGGAACTGCGGATGCTGCAGCCGCCCCGACCAGTCGTACTCGGAAAGCGAGAGCCAATCGAACACGTTTGAGCGCGTCTGGCGAGAGATCCGCGCGCGGTTCGTTGGCGTCATGCACTAAGAATATCGGCCGCATACATCAGGAAATCGACCGCCTCTGACTCCGTCTGGACCGCACTTCCTCCGGGGAGTGCTCGGTCTGCTGAAGGCTCACGAGCACGCCCTGGGCGCGTTCGTAGTCGACGCGCTGAGCATCGTCGCCGGGCACCGCTCCGAGTGGGCTGCTCGAGGTGACGCCCCACCGGTCGCGGTACGCAATGACCGCCCGTGCCGCAGCCTCACCCTCTGCGGGAGCGGTCTCGTCGAGTCCCGTCAACCAGGGCTCTGGCTGCTTGAGGAGCTTCTCGACCAGGGCATCGATGCGCTGCTCCATGAGCTGCTCCCGCTCGTCGAGGGCTTGCCTCATCGCGGGATCGGTGATCCCGGTCGCGCGCGGGACCAGGCCGGCGATCATCCTGGCGGTCCGCTGCGGAGCAGGCTGGTAGGCCGCCGTGATGCGCTGGAGCCTGTAACGCAGCAGCGACCCGAGATCCTGCACCTCGTCCAGTCCTCCAACCTGGATGATGCGCGGGAGAAGACTGTCGATGTCGTGCCCGTCGGCTTCGAGCCTGCGCAGCTCGGTGGTGAGGATCCCGAAGGCGTCTGTCTCGACGAGCTCGTCGATCGTCTCCGCCGTGAGGCCTCCGGCGTGCAGGAGGGCGATCCAGCGTTCCTGTCCGGCGACTTGTGCGATGGTGTCGTACTCGGCCGCGAGTTGCTCGAGTGAGCCCCAGAAGTCCTGCTCCACGGTGATCGTGTCGTGTGCGGAGAGCTCTGCGCCAGGGTGCTGCAGGATCCCGTAGAGGATGCTCCGGGCGGTGTTCTGCAGGTCCTCACGGTGCTGATGCTCCTCGAGGTGATGCTCGTCGGTGGCGACGTAGACGCGGTTGGATTCGCGGCCGCGGGTCATCGCGACGTAGAGGGATTCTCGGGTCACTTCCGGTGAGTGGACGACCGCGTGTGCGGTGTCGACGGTGGCCCCTTGGGCACGGTGCGCGGTGACGGCGTAGCCGAGGTTCCCCAAACACACTCACCTGTGAACGTGCGCGTGCGCGCGGTTCTATTCTACCGGTCGCCGTGAGGACGCTCACGCGACCGACTCGTCATCGCGGGCCGAGAGACCACGAATCGCGAAAGTTGTGTCGTGCATGGTGGCTCTGGGGGTGGCTACTCAGGTATCGCGTTCCAGATTCCGGCCCACTGCTCCGGTGTCAGGTCCCTCGGCAGTGCGCGTGTATCGACGCCGCACTGCCTCAGGAGTTGCCGGGCTCGGCCGGGGTCGATGTGGCTCGCGTTCGCGATGACACGGTCGAGGGTTCTGCCTCGGCCGGTGAATACCGCGCGTACGAACTGTTGGTACCGGGTGCGCTGCGAGCCGGGAATCAGCGGATCTTTGCGCCTGCTGATCTGGATGATGCCGCCATCGACGCTGGGGCGTGGTCGGAAACCCCAGGAGGGAACCCGGCCGTGGAGGTCGAAGGTGAACCAGGGCGCGGTTTGTGCGGTCAACATGGTGGAGCCACCGATCCCGCAGCGTTTGCGGGCGACCTCCCATTGCGTAAGGAGCACCGCCTGAGTCCAGGTGCCGACGCGGAGAAGTCGGCGCAGGATCGGGGTGGTGAGATGGAAGGGGATGTTCCCCACGATCACGGGGTGGTCGAGAGGGACGGTGAGCGCGTCGGCGTGATTGATTTTCACATCCGGCAGCGCGCGGCGGAGGCCAGCGATCCGGTGCTCATCGAGGTCAATCGCGGTCACCGGCCTGCCGAGCTGGGCGAGAGGTCTCGTGAGTGCGCCGTCTCCAGCGCCAAGTTCGAGTATCGGCCCTTTCGTCGCGGTGACTAGAGCGGTGATCTTGCTGATTGTGGGTGTGTGGATGAGGAAGTTTTGGCCGAGTTCGTGGCGGCCACCGTGGGATGAACGAGGCATGTTCGCGCTCCAAGAAAGAAAGGATGGAACGCCTCGGAAACAGGGCAGAGCGCAGACGGAGAAAATGGATGCGCAAAATCGCCGTTCCGAGACGCGAATGGTCTCTCGGATGGACGACGCGCGAAGCGTTCAGCGAGGCGCGCCGTCAGGCGCGGCGGTCGCGAACAGCAAGCGTGTGCGTCACAGCGAACACGCAAATCAAGTTACCCATGCCGATCATCTTACCCGATCGTAGCACAGAGTTCATCGGAGCAGCAAACCCGGGAATCACAGGCCGCGTGCTGGCCCGTCACGACCTGGGTCGCTGCCGGGGGTGGTGCGCTGGAACGGGTTGAGTTGCCGCTCTCGCTGCTCCAACAGCCGTCGTGTCTGTTCCTGCTCGGCCCGCTTGGCTGCAATGATTCGTGCAGCGTCGTTGACTGAGAGGTTGCGGAGTTCGTCGGCTTCGGCGCGCGCCAATGTTGCTCGCGTGAGGGCGTCTCGGGCAGCACGCTGTGGGTTGACGGTGCGCATTCCGAACTGATCGCTGCGTGCTTGCTCGGTTCCAATTTCACGAGCCAACAATGCGAACCGTTCTTGCTTGTGTCGCCGCGAGGTTTTTCCTCGGTCGGTGCGCGCAGCGTCGGCGGCGCGGGCGGCTTCGGCCACGCGGGGGTCACCTTTCGCTTTCTGTGCCGCTGTCTGGGCTGCCCATCCGGGGAGTGCTTGGTGATTACGGGGCGGTGCGCTGCCCCAGTTGTCGCGCACTCGCGCCCGTTGAGTCTGCGTCTGTTCCTTCGCGGCCTGGTGCTCGGCGCGGGCTTTGCGCCGACCGAACCTGCCGACGGCCGAGAGTCGGGTGCTGGCGGCGGCTTCGTCCTCGACAGCGGCAAGGTAGGTCGCGCCGTCCTGCTCTGCTCGTTGGACGAGTGGCCTGGTGACTTCGGTACGGACGTGCTCGGCTGCGTCCTCAGCAGCGTGGATTACGGCGTCGGCTTGCTCATCTTCGGCACGGTGGGCGTCTCGTTGGGCGTCGAGGCGCGCGGCTTTTTGCTCCCACCGGTCTGCCTGCTCCTTGGCGCGCTCGGCTACCTGGTCGAGGCGAGCGAGTTCTTCGGTGACGAGCTTGACCGGGCCATTGGCGACGAGGCCGCGTACGGCTTCTGCTGCTTGGGCTGTGACGTGGGCGAGGCCTCGGTCTGCAGGGTCGCGTTCCAATGCCTCGATGAACTGTGCTCTGGCATCGGCCATGTCTTCGGCGATGACATGCAGCCGGTTGGTCTCGCGGCCTCTGGTCATCCCGACGTAGACCCCGGCCGCGGTGGTCGCCTCCGACAGGATTGTGTGGGAGGTGGTGACGGTTGCGCCTTGGACGCCATACGCGGTCGCCGCATAGGACAGGTGCGCATGCCCGGCCACATACTCCGGCGGCAGGGTGACAGTGCGGGGGTTCTTGCGGCCGCTGCCAACCTCGCGGGCATAGACGGTGCCGTCGTCGGCGATGTGCTGGACGATCCATTGCTGTCGGTTTGCGACTCCGAGCGCGGTGTCATTTCTGCGGGTCTGGATCAGGTCACCGGCCCCGATGGGCAGGCCGTCGCTGCCGGTTGCCGTCACCTCGTCATCAACCTCGCCACGCTCAACCCGGCCGGTGCGCATGCGCTCATTCAACTCCGCCGCCTCGTCGTTCGTAACGACCGTGATCGCCTCGCCATGGTGAGCGGTCTCGGTGATACGCTCGCAGGCTTGCTCATCATCGGCGTGCAACGTCACGAGCCCCAGCACGGCAAGCTGGTCGAACACGTCGCCAGGGGTCTCGCGATCGCGCAACGCCAGCGTGAGTGCTGCGTACTCGGCATCGGCGAACCTGTGTAGTTCGGTCATGTCATAGGTTCGGCCACGTATCTGCGCGGCCATTTCGAGCACCCCGCCTCGGCCGACGGCGGGGAGTTGGGCGCGGTCGCCGACGAGCGCGACGTTCGCGCCTGCCTCGGCAGTGACGGCCAGGAGGGCGTGAGCGGTGTCTTGGTCGAGCATCCCGGCCTCGTCCACGATCACCCGCTCACCCCGCGACAAGCGCGTATCTTTCGGCGGGCCGGTGTAGGCGCGACCACTCTCGGGGTCGGTATCGCCCACAGCGATGCGTGTCCATACGCCGTCAGCATTCCAGCGCCACCCGTGCGCATACACGAGCGCCGCGACGCTGGTTGCGGGCACCCCGAGTTCTTCGTGCGCGACCTGCGCGGCGCGCAACGTCGGGGCAACCACCCGCGACGGTCTGCCATGCTCGGCGGCAACGTCGATGGCGGTGCGGAGCATGGTCGTCTTTCCGCTGCCTGCTGCTCCTTCCACGATCACCAGCGCATCGGCAGATGCGACGGCCGCTGCCGCGACCGTCTGCCCTCTATCGAGTCCGGCGGCGATCGCCGCCTCTGTCACGTCGGGGTGCTCCGACTTCCGCTTTGGCTTCGTGGCGGTGAGTTGGTCGCGGAGCGCGGCCTCTGCGGTGAGCACGCTGAGGCTGGTCAGGTGCGCGACATGCTCCGGCGTCGCCGCGCCAGGCGGCAGCACCGAGAAGCAATCCGAGACGGCAAGCTCGGTCGCCAGGGTGATGAACTCCCGTAACTCGGCAGGGGTTGCCTGCACACCTGCTTCGGTGGTGATGCGGGTGACGTGCTCCTGGAGCGTGTGCCTCGTCCACGCCGAGGATGAGGCGGCGCTCCGATCCAGCGCCCGCGATGCAACCTCCTGCACTGATAGCTCATCCACCGCGACGGCTGGTTGCGAGGTGCGGTGCTCAGACGTTGCGGGGTCGTATCCGGCCTCACGGAGTTCCTGCACCCACCATTGCTCATCCTTGAGGTCGACAGGCTTCTTGCCAGGCCGCTGGTGCGTCCACGCGATGCCTTGCAACCGCGCCGTCATCACCCGCCCCAGCTCCTCGCCCGGATGCGCGGCCTCCCACTCGGCTTCGAGCCGGTCGAGGTTGCGCCTGATCTGCGCCGACCGCTTCGACATCATCGCGTTGAACGGCTCCAACTCCCTGATTTCGCCGCTGGCCGGGTCGAGAGCCAGGCCATGCCTGGTAAGGGTCTGCGCGAGCTGCGGGTGCGCAGCGATCACCGCCGTACCGAGGGCGCGGATCGCGCCCTGCTGCTTGAACAACGCTGCCGTATCCAGTGCCCGCCACTTCCCAGCCGCCCACACCCGCATGCCGATCTGCATATGGATATGCCGATGCGGATCACCCGCACGCGAGGTCTTATGACGGATACCGACGACCTGCATCCGCTCGATAGGCAACACTTCCCGCGCATCACGCGGACCGACCCGAGTGACCGAGTGCTGACCCAGCCACTGGCGAATCTCCGCAAGGGCGTCCTGCTGCGCAGCGTCGAGTGCCACCGATACATCGGGGTGGAGTGCAGCGGCAACCGACAGGCTCTTGGGGGCATTGATCGTCATCTCCGCGAACAACGGCGACCCCTTCATACCCACGGCCGCCGCGCGCGGAGTTCCCATCGACTCGCCCGTGCCGGGATTGATCCAGTCCACCCACCCCTCGTACTCATCCGCCGACAGAGCGTGGGTAGCGGTGACTTCGCCGCGCCCGTCGAGTACCGCGTACTCGGCCACGGCATCATCCGCGCCGAGGTAATACTCATCCGCGCGGGAACGGTCGGCTTCGATATAACGGCGCGCGGCAGCACCGTTGCCGCGAAACAGGATCACCCCGCCCTTCATCTCGGCCTCCCTCATGAGTTGTCTCATGAGGGAGGTGCGCACGCCCCACCCACGGTGGCATACGTGCATCACTGCTTGTTGGCGGGAGAAGGTTGTGGCGGTCATTTACGTACGTGTTAGCCTGTATGTATGAGACGTTCGGTTGAGGACGCGGAACATACGCGTCTGTCGCTGTGTGAGGCGGCGTTGATGGCCTTCGAGGAGAAGGGGTGGCGGGGGGCAACGTTCGAGGCGATCTCAGAACAGGCGGGAGTGACCCGCGGTGCGTTGCATCATCACTTCCGACACAAGGCCACGCTCCTGCGCGATGCCCTCGCATGGGGCTGGGGTGAGTATGCCGACCGACTGTTCCCGTCCGAGGTGACCCCGGACGCAGCCACCGGGCTGGCCCGCCTGCTGTCGGAGTACGTGCGCCTATTGAGTGCTGATCCGTTGTTCAGGGCGCTGGCGTCTTCGACGGTGCTGGTCGCACCGCAGGCGTTCGATGACGCTTCGGAGAAGGGGGCCGGTCTGGATGTCTGGCATGCCCGCCTGAGCGAGCTGATCGCTGCCGACACTTCCGTGACGACCGCCCTGCCTCCCGCGCAGATCGCGGGCTTGGCGCTCGTCCTGCTTCAGGGGCTCACCGTGACCGCGGTGACCCGCCCACAAGACCTTCCACAATCCCCACACCTTGAAAGCGCGGTCGCCGCGCTGGTTCGGGGGTTGATCTCCTAGAAAGACCACTCATTTCCATGACAACTCCACACACCGCCCCTGCCGGGGGCACCACTCCCACGCGCGCGCTGGTCGTATCGTCCGCCGCGCTGTTCACCGACATGCTCGTGCACGGCCTCGCCGTCCCAGTTCTCCCGCTCCTGCCCTCCGTCGTTGAAGTGGGGCCGGAGGCAACCGGGATCCTGTTCTCCTCGTACGCAGCGGCGATGATCATCGCAACGCTGTTCGCCGGGCGCATCGTGGACCGGTACGGCCCCCGCACACCGCTGCTGATCGGCCTGGTGGGGCTTGCGGCGGCGACGCTGCTGTTCGCCACCGGCGGCCCGTACTGGCTGCTGCTCGTCGCCCGCCTCGCCCAAGGCATCGCGGGTGGCATGTCGTGGGTCGCAGCCCTCTCGCTGATCGCGGCCACCACCCCGATGGAAAAGCGCGGCCAGTCGATGGGTATCGCACTGTCCACCATTACCCTCGGTGTGCTGATCGGTCCGCCGTTGGCCGGGTTTCTGGTCGAGCACTTCGGCACCGCATCTCCGTTTCTGTTCGCTGCCGCGGTCGCACTGGCCGATGGAGTGTTGCGGATCGTGCTCGTGAAGGACTCGCCCCGCGTCACCGATGACACGGCGGGGCCGCTCGCGGTACTCAAAGTGCCGGGGTCATTCTCTATCGTTCTCGCCGTCGCGGTCGGCGCGGCAGTGCTCTCTGGCATCGAGCCGGTGCTCCCGGTCCATTTGGGGGCAAGTTCGCTGACGATCGGGTTGCTGTTCGGGCTCGCTGCCCTCGCCTCGATCATCGCGAACCCCATCGTCGGTCGCCTGGTGTCCACCGCATCACCCAGGCTGCTCGTCGGTGCGGGGGTCGTCGCGGTCACCGCCGCACTCGTGGTGACCGGGTTCGCCACCGAATTGTGGCAGACCTGCATCGGCATGATCCTCCTCGGAGCGTCCTCGGCACTGCTGCTGGCCCCGGCCACCACGCTCATCAGCGAACAGGGATACAAGTCCACGCCACCGACGCTCGGCGGCTCATTCGCGCTCTACAACCTCGCCTACGCCGCAGGACTCGCGGGCGGCCCACTCCTCACCGGCATCAGCACCGGACAGTGGGGCTTCACCAGCGCGATGGTCATCACCGCCGCCATGCTCGCTGTGATCGGCGGGGCAGCCCTCGCGCGGCTCCCACAGGCAGCACGACAAGCCGAATAGCCCATCGGATCAGCAATCGGGCGGAACCACTGCGGGCCTGTCGTCCGCAGACGGTTCCGCCCGATTGCTGGATCGCATACCCGACTCGAGGGGTGACAGGACAGTACTTCTGCTGACGAACGGCAGGCGTAGCTGGCGCACTAACGCCTGTCTTGATTTGGGTTCCGGTGCCGCACCTCCCTTGTGGGAGGCGTCACCGTGGACGAACACACCTCACCCGCTACCAACGATGCTGCGGGAACGACTGGCTCGACCAGCAGCAGCTTCGAGAGCCCAGAAGTTCTACGTTCCCTCCTCATCCGGTTACACGACGCCGGGCCGGGTGCATGGCGGGGTGAGCCTGAAGCCGCCGACCTCATGCGCTATACGGCGATCAAGTACCGACCACTTGCACGTAAGCATGGCTTGGATGCTTGGGCGGTGGCGTCCGCCGCGTTCGAGATGATGCTCGCGCCCTCGACCAGGAACGCTGTCAACCCGTGGGCGGTGGTGACGCGTGCTGTGCAGATCACCTGTCACGCGGAGACTCGTGCCGCTGGGATGCTGACCTCTGCCAGCAAGGTGCGTCACACCGCTCGGATCGCCGGGTTTCACGATGCTGTGCGGTTTGCCGAGCGTGAGCGCTTGGCTGACTACCATCCGGCGTTCACGCACCATGATGACGGCGACGCGGACGAGAGCGAGCACGAGGCGCGGGTGGCCGCGATGCTCTCTGCCACGGTCACGCTATTAGAGTCTGCGGGCTGGGATGCTGCGCTCGTTGCCGAGTGCGTCGAACATGTGGCCTACCGGCTTGCCGATCTGTCTTCTCGGCAGCGCGGCGTTGAGGTACTGCGCTGTGACCACGCGATCCCGATACTGCTCGGCATACCGCCCCGCTCGTGGTCTGCGCTGTTGCGGATCGTGCTCGGGCACCCTGACCCGAAGCATGCGGGCACTCCGATGGGTGATGGTGTGCTGCTGCGATTACTGAACGGCGAAACGCTGGACAGTCTGCGCGACGATGAGGCACTGTTGAAGATGATCTACGCCGCGAACCCCGCCGAGCGCGCCGCGCCTTGATTTGGGGGTGGGACTCCGCACCTAACGGTATGAGCACCTACACCGAAACCCCCGCTGCTACGTCCACCGCCCCCACACCATCACCTGACGCCACGCTCGGCGCGCGACTCGCCGCTGCTTCGCGGCACGCACAGGGCCTCGCTACCGCCGTGAACGATCCTGCGGTATTGGCCAAACTGCGCGAACTCTGCACCGCCCCGCGCTCCATGCGCGCGTCCGTCGCGGAGAGACGCGACGGCCCCGCACCCTGAACGACTCAGAGCTGTGGGGCCGGTCACGCGCGATCCGATCTATGCGCGCCAGACGAACTCGACCCGGCGTGCGAGCACTGCCGCACGGTGCGCATCGCGGCGCACATGGAACGCCTCGGTGCTCTCGTTGCGGCGCTTGGGCACGGCGGTCATCATGTCCGCTGGGTGCGCATGCACGAGCACTGATTGCAGGATCAGGCTCGCCGCCTGGTACTGCCACATCGGGGTACGCCCCTCCCACTCAGCCGCGACCGTGGTCATGTCGATGTTGAGCCCCGCGTGCTGCTCGGGCAGCGTCGCCGCATGCTCGCGCCGGGTCGCCTCGATGCGCTCCGCGATCCTCGCGCGTTGCCGCACCCACATGGCTTTGTCGATCAGACCGTCGTAGTAGTCATCATCGAGCCGTCCCAGACGCTCCCGATCCTGGTCGAGCGTCGCTGCGAGCCCGATCCGTGCCGCAAGGTCGCTCCCGGAGGTTCGCTGTTTCGTGGGGTGGAGGGTGATCTGCTCGAACGTCGCGAGCACTGCTTCTTCGACAAGCTTGGCGATTTCGGCGGAGCGAATCGAACGGGTGCACCCTCCTGGGGTTGGCTGTAAGCACTGGTATACGCCACCCCGGTGAATCATCGCTGTGCCGCACAGTGAGCAGCGGATGAGCCCCGAGAACGGATACATCCGCACCGCGGCACCGCTGCCGGGTTGGTGGAAGTTTCGGGCCTTCTTCCGCGCGTCGAGGACATCGGAGACTTGCTGCCAGGTGTCCTCGTCCACAAGCGCGGGCCACGCCGCTTTCACCTGCATCTTCGAGGTTCGCGCGCGGCTTCCGTCCGGCATGACGGGCCGGTACTCGCGCACTCCCTTGTTGGAGGGGTTGTAGAGCACCATCTTGAGCGTGCGATCCGACCAGGCGCATCCGTGGGTGGTGAGGATGCCGCGCTGGTTCCAGTCCTTGCGTATGCGGTACAGGGAGTCACCGGCGAGCACTCGTTGGTACATCTCGACCACCAATGGCCCGGTCACCGGATCAATCAGAAGCGCGCCTGCCTCTGCCCGGTACCCGAATGGCACCCTACCGCCGTGCCAGGCCCCCTCGATAGCCTGCTGCTTCGCTGCCCGTGCGACACGGCGGGCGGTGTCAGCCGACGACTTGTTCGCCATCGCGACCAGCACCCTGGCCATCGCCACATCAGAATCCGTATCCAACCTGAGCGAGCCGGTGACAGAGCGGACGGTGAACCCTCCGAGCACCTTCGCGTCGATGAGGTCTTCCAAATCTCTGGGGTCGCGCACCGCCCGATCAAGGTCGTACGCGATCATCACCTGCGCCTGACCGTCCACGAGGTGTTTCAGCATGGCGCGGAACTGCGGACGAACAACCCGCCGCACCCGCTCACCCGACGGGAGCGTGATCGTGCGCTGCTTGAACGCCGATGTGTCATTCTCACGGAACACCGCCGCGACTTCCCACCCGTGGGCGGCGGCGTAGGCGCGGCAATCGGCCTCCTGCCGATCCACGCCGCGCTCGGTGCCCTCGGGGTCGTCACTGATCCTGACGTACACCACTGCACGCAACGGCTTTGTGCTCGGTTTCTGCTCGTTGTGGCCCATTTCTCGGCCCCGCCTTCCTACTCGTGTGAGAGGTAGGTGCGTTTACAGAACCTCGGCTAGCCGAGGTCGACGTGCTCGGCGACGTAGCTCACGGGCAGCGTGATCGTGGTGCGCCGCTTCGATCCTGCCCGCCGCACGGTGAGGGATCCGTCGTCGTTCGCATGGGCGACGTGCCAGCGGTCGCCGTTTTTCACCCAGCTTCGCCCGAGCGAGAGGCGCCGATTGTTCTCGCGGGTGATGATGAGATCTCCGCGGGAAACTTCGTTGCCGTCATGGAGTTTGACGCCGTCCACAGCGACGTCGCCCTGGAGGATTCGGTCGGTGCGGGCGCGGGTGTTGAGCGCAGAGACCGTGTCGAGGGTTTCCGCGATCAGCACCGTGCTCTTTCCCGCTGCGAGGTCTGTGCGCCAGGCTTGGTAGGCGGCTTCGAGAATCTCGTCATATCCGCCCGGCGTGACGCGCTGGTGCGCAATGTAGGTATCGATGACGTCGGTGTCGCCGATCCGCAACTGCAGGGACGCCTGCTTCTCCCAGTCGTTTCGGAAGCGACGCACATCGACCAGTTCCGGGGCGTCGCCGCGGTCACGCACGAGCATCCCGAACGCGCCGCCCGCGTCCACCGCTGCGAGTTGCGCCCAATCGCCCACGAGCAGCACTTTCGCGCCGACCTGCTGGGCGTGACTGGTGATGGCATCGAGCGCGAACGTGCCACCCAAGGAGGCTTCGTCGATGATGACGAGCTGTCCGCGCGTGAGGTTCCATTTCCCGAGGCGATGCTCATGCAGCCACTTCGCCGTGTTCTCCGTCCCGATCTCCAGATCCCCGGCGAGGACGTCGGCGGCAGCGGCCGAGGGCGCGAGCCCGGTCACCGAGCCTGGCCCGTAGCGTCGCTCCCAGGCTCGGCGCAGGGCACGCATCGTTGTGGTCTTCCCAGTCCCTGCGGGGCCGACGAGTACGTCGAGGACGCGGCCGGAGACGCCGATCTTCGCGATCGCCTGCTCCTGGTCCACCGACAGGGTGTGCCCGTCGCGGTTCTTCGTTCTGGCAGCGTCCTCGATCCATGCCAGCGGTACGGTCGGCGCCGACCGATCATTCGACGCGCCAAGGAGTCGGTCTTCTGCCGCGAGCACCTGCTCGGAGGAGAACACCGTTCCGGCTTTGGGTCGGAACACGCTCGACCCGTCCGCGCGACGAAACAGCGAGGGGCTCTTCGCGAGCTCGGGCGGAGTGAGGCGCAGCGAGACCCGTTCTGCGGCATCGACGATCTGCTGGGTGATGACGTCCCGGTCGTTCGCGGACGCGAAGCGGAGAGCCATCGTCTGTCGCACGGCCTCCGCGTGGAGGTTCCACCGTTTCCACGTCGCTCGCCGGTCACCGACCTGCTGCACCACGACCTCGGCGACCTCCTCGAGATCCTCCAACGGGATATCGTCTGCCCGCAGCAACGGTTCGTGCTCACTACCGGCGAGCAGTGCCGACGCCCAGGTTGGCGCGTCCTCACCCAGCAACGCGGTCGCGCGTTCTCGCCACTGGGAGGTGAGATCGCTGAGAGAGTGCTGCTGCTTCGGGGGCCGAGTCTCGAGCGTGGCCTGCTGCCGGAACTGCCACACCAGCTTCGGGGACGGCTGCCTCCCGTGCTTCGAGACGTAGTCGTCGACCAGCCGGTCTTTGACCTGCTCGATATCGCGAGTACGGGAAGAGAACTCGTCCATCAGCTCCTGCGGCACGCCAACGATCTCCCACGCCGTGGAGCGCCCCGCACCGCGCTCACGGGCTTCCCACCCGACGCCGAGGATCTGAGTGAGATGGTCCGAGAGGACCGCGTTGTAATGCTCCGATAGGCCGGTGACGGCGGCGTGGATAGCGCGAGAATCGAGCGTGCGCCACTTCCCGTCATGAGCTGCTTGCACGCGGTTGGCGACGACAATGTGCGTGTGGAGTTGTGGATCCGCGGCCCGAGAATCGTAATGATCGTAGGCAGTCGCAATCACACCCCGCACGTCGACTTGCGCGACGGCGCCACGCGCCCCTTTCGCGCCGACCCTGGTCATCGCGACGTCGCGCTCGAGTAGGGCGATCATGTCTCGGATCGCTGCGTGGTGAGCTTGGGCAATGAGTGCTTGCGTGCCGCCGTCGGCAACTGCCCAGAGGGTCGAGACGGACTTCGGGACCGAGAACGTGAGATCGAACCCTGCGACCGGCGCATTCGTTGGCTTCTGTGCTTCCTCCGCCTCGATCAGCGCTTGCTGCGCGGTACGCTCACCTGCGGTAAGGGACTTCGGGAGCTGATCGAGGCGGCGCTGCGTCCGCTCGCCCGCGGTGGCAAACTTTCGGTACGGACGCCCCAGTTGCTCGCCGCTGTTCGGATCCTGCCCGTGCCCCATGAGGCGCCGTAACTGCTCCTCGCTCACCGAGGCACCGACGGCGATCTCTCCGGCGAGTCCTGGGAGGCCGGCCCCGAGCCAGATGCCGGGAGGCGTTCCTGCTTCAAGGTAGTACCTTGTCAGCGCTGACGACGCATCGCGATCCCCGTCGCCAGCGACAACTGCGTTCAGCAGGTACCGGTACCCGTCCCCAGCGGTCATGACCCTGATCGAGATCGTCACACTGGGCAGGTGCGCCGCAGATCTTGGGATCTACCCTCGGAAGGCGGAGAGCGCGATGTTTGCGTCAATGCAGGGAGATAGCGAAGAGCGCGCTTCAACGGAGATGCTCGAATGGGTCCACGACGGATTGGACTCCGTGGTCGCGGCAGACGTAGACGATTCACACGCCGTACCCGTCGGCGCCGCTCGGCTCGGGGTCGCATTCTGCGCGGCAGACGTTACAGAGCCGGTGCTCGTTGCTCCCCCAGACCGTGACCTCGATATCGTCGGGGATCTCCATTCCGTCGAACTCCATATGCGGAGGTTAGCTGTCGCGGATTGAGTCGTGTCAAGATGCGGCACCGATGCTAAACCGCCGTTACCTATGGTCATCGCGCCGGTCACGCACTCGACGCTTAGTTCTTGAGGTACTCGAGGACGGCGATGACGCGCTTGTTTCCTGTGCGCTCGTTAAGGTCGAGCATGGTGAAGATGCTGCTGATGTGCCGTTCCGCGATCGCGACGCGACATGCATACGGTCCCTGATTTGCTCGTTAGTGAGCTCCGTAGCCATGAGCAAAACGTCAGTATCGCGGAGGAGCTGCTGCGGGAGCGGGAAAGGATTGACCTTACTGACGCAGAGACCCAAAGCGCGAGCATCCCTCATCGCTTTGATGCCAGCCCTTCAACCATTGCAACTAACCCGAACTCGAAATCTAGGTCTTGATCGACAGGCTCACATCCGTTGTCGAGCGCTGTTTGTTCTTCTAGTACGAAACCGACCGTATAGCGGCTGATAGCCATGAGAGCTCGGACCGCAGAGACCTCAGCGAATCCTTCGGACACGAGAAACTCGATCTGACTTTCGGGGGCATCCGAGCCCGCTGGCATCTGGTCACTCTTTTGACGGTGAAACTCTGCGTGCAGCCGTGCTCCATCCCGGACTGCCAGAAGCGCTGTCCGGAAGCTCCGCGCGTTGCGCAGGAGAAAGTCGTCCCAGCGCTCCCCTGACTCTGGGAGTGAGGCGTGGTGTTCGCGATCAAGCACATCAGCTGCGAGCGATCCGAGCAGGTGGCCCTTTGTCCGAAAGTGCCAGTAGAGCGCTGGCTGCTGCACCCGCAGATGCGCAGCCAGCGCCCGCGTGGTGAAACCGTCGATCCCCGTGTTATTGAGCACATGCCTCGCACCGCGCAAGACTGCTGCACGATCGAGTCGCGCTTGTTTCTGAGCCATGCTTGCACTTTATCATCGATAACTTTATCGTTGATAAGGTGTCATCTCTCACTTCCGCTCGTGGCTCGTTGGCCACGGTCCTCATCACGGCTAGCCTCGACGCCGCCGGCATGGGCCTGGTGATGCCGATTCTCCCCGCACTGCTACACGAGGCAGGGGTCACCGCTGATGCGGTTCCGCTGAACGTCGGAGTGCTGATCGCGCTCTACGCGGTAATGCAGTTCATCTTTGCCCCCGTACTGGGAACACTGTCGGACCGATTCGGCCGCCGCCGGGTGCTGCTTGTTTCCCTGGCCGGTGCGACCGTCGACTATCTCGTGCTCGCCACGACATCCGCTCTGTCGGTGTTCTATATCGCCCGTGCAGTGGCTGGGATAACCGGAGCGACCAATGCGGTCACCGCCACCGTGATCGCCGACATCACGCCACCCCACCAGCGCGCCAAGCGTTTCGGTTTACTCAGTGCCTGCTATGGCGGCGGAATGATCGCGGGGCCAGCCATGGGTGGACTGTTCGGTGCCATCTCGCCACATCTGCCGTTTTTGCTCGCTGCTCTTCTCTCAGCGAGCAATCTGGCACTCACCTTTATCTTGTTACGCGAGACCCGTCCTGATTCCCCTGCGCGCTCTGCGTCGCTCGCTCAGCATCGTGGTCGCCCCGGCCTCAGCGCGGTGCCTGGGATTACCTTCCTATTAGTCGCATTCGGCCTTGTTCAATTCATTGGGCAGGCTCCAGGTGCGACCTGGGTGCTGTTTACTGAACACCGCCTCGACTGGAGTCCCGTCGAAGTTGGAATCTCCCTGTCCGTCTTCGGGATCGTACAGGTTCTCGTGCAGGCCCTCCTTACTGGCCGCATCGTGGAGTGGATCGGTGAGGCAAAAACAGTCATCATCGGGTGTGTTACCGACGCCTTGGGTCTCGTAGGCCTGGCGATTGTCACTGACGCATTTTCCATGGCGCCTATCTTGGCGGCACTGGGGATCGGTGGCATCGGCCTCCCCGCTCTGCAAACCCTTCTCTCCCAGCGCGTCGATGAACAGCACCAAGGGCGCCTCCAGGGTGTGCTCGCCAGCATCAACAGCGTCACATCGATCTTCGGACCGGTCGCTTTCACAACGATCTTCGCGCTCACTTACATCAACGCCGACGGCTTCCTCTGGCTCTGCGCCGCAGCACTCTACGTGCCCTGCGTGATTCTCATCATGCGTGGTACAGCAGCGTCCCCGAAGTTCGGCTCATGGGCGAGCGGCGACTCGATGTGAGTTGTGAGACGTGAGCAGGAGCAACACGGCGGCGACACTGCTTCGCCATGGCCGACTAGCGAGACGGCGCCACCGGGAAACTCGGCATCATCTACCAAGGACAGGTCAGCTGGGAGCCTGATAGACCCATCGAAATGTGCGTGCCGATCGCGGAGAAAGGCCGGGCGCATCGGATCGAGCCATAGCACCATGAGTCTTCACGGAAGTGCGTTGACGGAGACTTCGTTGTGAACCGGGCCAAGGGAGAGCTGGAGGCCCTCTCCGAGTGGCTTGCCGATGACATGAGCTGGACGCTCATCGAGAAATCCACACACAGCGGCCCCAGTGCAGCCCGAGAGGTGCGCCCGCCGTTCTCCCGAGCGGGTGGAGGTCATTTCTGTCGTCACCCACGGACGACGCGCTTCCTGCGACGGCTACCTCGAGGCTGGAGGAATGCGCGTCCGTTTCAGCCATGCGTTCCGCTTCGTCAGCACCCCCAAGACCGCGATGATCGCAGAACTGCGACGCTACTGCATCGAGACGCAGGTTGACTGAGGCCTGTGCGGACAGCACGAACGACCCTTAAGCCCGTAATCTGGGAACCGCAGAAACTACCCGATCGAAACGCAACTACTTTGCCGGCCCTACGGGGTTGGCTCGCGGTCGTCGTCCTTGGCCGCGACCGTGCGCAGGAGGTGCTTGTAGCCATCCCTCGCGATCATCACGCGCATCGAAACCGTCACGACGCTACTGCCTTCGACGATCAGGGGAGCGGGGACTGATCGCGGACGCGCTGTCCACTTTGGTTAAAAGATTGCGCCGCTGTAGACGACCGCCATCTAGATGCCGACGATGACCATGCTCTCGAGTGCGCCACTACCCACCATTAGTGTGGTCAGGGTCGGCTTCAGGTGATGAGTCCATGTCGGTAGGCGGTGATGGCGGCGTGGACACGGTTGTCGATGCCGAGGGTGTTGAAGAGCTGGGAGACGTATTGCTTGACGGTGCCTTCGGACAGATGCATGGCCCTGCCGATCTGGGCGTTGGAGAGTCCGCGAGCGATGTGGGTGAGGAGCTCGATCTGGCGCTCGGTGAGCAGGGCAGTGAGTTCGTCTCGCGCGGTTCGGGTGCGGTGGCCCGCTCGTTGCTCGGCGGCGAGCCAGCGGGCGACTCGAGGGGAGAACGCGCCTCCGCCGTGCGCGAGGGCCCTGACGCCGGCAATGAGTTGCTGAGGTTCGTCGGACTTGAGGAGGAAACCGAGGGCGCCGGCGTTGATCGCATCGGCGATGAGATGGTCGTCGGAAAAGGTGGTGAGCATGGCGATCGGAAGCTCGGGCAGTCGGTGCCGGATCTCACGGAGAGCTCCGATGCCGTCGAGTCGTGGCATCTGGATATCCAGCAGTGCGACGTCAACGCGGTGTGTTGCCGCGGCGTCGACGGCCTCGTGGCCGTTGCTGGCGAGGGCGGTGATGTCAAGGTCAGTGGCGGAGGCGAGAATAGCGGCGACGCCGGTGCGGACGAGCTGGTCGTCATCCGCGATCAGGACACGGATCGGCGGGGTGTCGGTGCGATCCTCCGGGGTCATGGCGCGGGAACCGTTCCGATCCTGCTGACCTGGTCGGAGGCGAAGCAGACGACGTGGACGTCGACTCGTTCGAAGAAGCTGATTTCCGCCTCGTAATAGTGACAGGTCTCGTCGGGGCGAGGCGGGAACTCATCGCGTGGAGGATCGAGCATCTCCAGGGCGGCCACCGCGTCCTGTCCGGCGACTCGAGGGGCAATGGCAGTCTGTGTGGTCTCGGTGACGACCGTAGTGGTGCCGACTAACCCAGCGACCAGGTACAAGTGGACCATGGTCAGCGAGTCCAGTGCCAGGGCAGTGATCACCGTCGCCAGCAGCATTGCTCGGACCAGGCCAGAGCCAGCGAGCAGCCGCACCGTGGGCGAGCGGTCGACCAGGACCCCAATCGGGATCCCCAGCACGAGGAATGCCAGTGTTCCGATGGCGTTGAGCAAACCCATCTGCGCAGCACTGGCTCCAAGAACCAGTACCGCCAAGACATCAGTTACGAAGTCGACACCCCGACGCCCAGCGGCATCCAAGGCATTGGACAATAGCAATGGCCACCTGGGCCGTGGTAGCGAGGATCGCAGAGAAGAAGAGGAATCGGTAGAAGACATGAACTTCCCTCAGGAATGAGCGGGCGAGTGGGCAGAACAAAGGACCGCGCGACGTTCCAGCGCGGTCCTGTTACTCGCCACTTACAGGCTGGCCCGAGCCCTGAAGAACATGTCCCAACCTTCCTGGATGGATCGACCAGGAGCGTGGACAACCGTCCCCGCTCAGTGCTGAGTCTAGGCCAGCGCCAGCGCAGACCCTCAGTCGCATCCCCACATGCCGCCGAGCACGCGTCCTCGATTCCCTCCCCCGCGTCGCTCTGAAGGCCGGAACTGACTGCCCCAGCCCTTCGCGGGGGAACATGCCCGAGCCGGATGCGCAGTGGTGCCGGTGCCGCGCTGCGTTCTCCGACAGATGAAGCAGCACGGTCCCGCTGCGCGCCCCTGGCCGAGCAGATCGGCGCACGCGCCATGGTGCCCGCGATCGGCGTTGCTGCCAAGGCCGTGACCACGCTCGCGATGTCAGGCCCCTCGGCTGAACCACAGCCTGACTCAGCTCGTATACGCCCAACCTTGATACGCAGGGTTACCAGTACTGGCACATCTCGTCTGTGAATAAGAAAACCCCACGAAGTGTTCCGCGGGGTTTTCTCGAAGAGGCGCTTAGTTAGGCGCGCTTCTCCTTGATCTTTGCCTTCTTACCGCGCAGTTCGCGCAGGTAGTACAGCTTGGCGCGACGAACGTCACCGCGGGTAACAACCTCGATGCGCTCGATCACCGGGGAGTGCACCGGGAAGGTACGCTCCACGCCAACCTGGAAGCTGATCTTGCGGACGCAGAACGTCTCGCGAATGCCGTCACCCGAGCGGCCAAGAACAACACCCTGGAAGATCTGAACGCGCGAGCGCGAACCTTCCGTGATGTTGACGTGAACCTTTACGGTGTCACCGGGGAAGAACTCGGGAATGTCCGAGCGAAGCGATGCCGCATCAACGGCGTCAAGGATCTGCATGATAGATCGCATTCTGCAGTCGCGTCAGGTCTCCTGCATAAGGGGTTTTCATTTAAAGAATCGTGCGCCTTGCGGCCGGATACTCCCCTGAGGCAGAGCACCTGCGTGGGCACGTCGAAACGTGCATGGTCACGGCACAGCTCTCTATTCTGCCATGTCGCGGCGGCGAAGCGAAATTAGAATTCGTGCTTTTCCGTCACGATAAAAACGTCGCCAGCGGAACCAGTCGGCGGTGCCGACGGAGGTGCCGATGGGCGGGCGCGGGGAAAGACACCGTCGACCGGCGTCTCGTAGCGCGCACCGGTCGCTTCTTGCCACAGCTGCCACATGCAGGAAACGAAGACGCCAATGCCGGCAATAATCGCGAGCGTCAGGAACAGCCAGAACCACTCCGAGTACAACCCGGTCAGGATTGTCAGCACGTGCCAGGTTCCGAAGGCCGCAATATCCAGGGTCGAAACCGCTTTGTTGCGACGCACCGACGTACGCGAGCGCACCATCAGGGTGAAGATCAGCTGCCCGATGAAAACGGCGGGCATGGCCAAGAAGAGGAGCCACAAAATGGTCCACACATTGGCCTGGAAAACCATGTAACCAACCAGGAGCCACAACGGCAGCACGAAGGCCGCCGGGAGAAGCCACCGATAGAAAGCTTGCCGAAGTGCCATACCGCGATGGTACGCCGCATTTCAGTGCGAAGGGTGTGAGTAATGCCGAACAGTCATCGGCTCCCCCATTTACGCGAGAGAATGGAACCATGATCGAATTGCGCACGCCAGCTGAGATTGAGCAGATGCGTCCTGCGGGACGCTTCGTAGCCGAGGTCCTTGCGACCCTTCGCGACGAGACGAAGGTGGGCACCAACCTTCTCAGCATCGACAAGCGCGCGCACGAAATGATTCGCAAGGCGGGCGCTGAGTCTTGCTACATCGACTACCACCCCTCGTTTGGTGCGAGCCCCTTCGGCAAGGTCATCTGCACGTCGATCAACGACGCCGTGTTGCACGGTCTCCCCCACGACTATGTGCTGCGCGATGGCGACCTCGTGAGCCTCGACTTTGCTGTCTCAGTCGACGGCTGGGTGGCTGACTCCGCGATCTCATTCATCGTCGGCACGCCCCGCGACGAAGACCTCAAGCTCATCGACACGACGCAGCGCGCCCTGGCTGCCGCGATCGAGGCGTCGCAGACCACGAACCGCATCGGCGACATTTCCGCAGCTGTCGGCGCAATCGCAGCCGCCGAAGGTCTCAGCGTCAACACCGACTTCGGTGGCCACGGCGTTGGCCGCACGATGCACGGTGACCCGCACGTCGCCAACAAGGGCAAGGCTGGGCGTGGATACCCGCTGCGTGCCGGCCTCGTGCTCGCGCTTGAGCCGTGGTTCTTGCAGACCACCGACGAGATTTACACCGATCAGGACGGCTGGACGCTCCGCTCCGCCGACGGCTCGCGCGGTGCACACTGCGAGCACACCGTCGCGATGACCGACGACGGCCCGATTGTGCTCACCGACCGCTCCTTCTTGGGCGTCGACTAAAGCAAATACGAAGCGGAACCATGCGCTGCTAGCCGCTGCATGGTTCCGCTTCGTCGTTTCTCCGTAGGGAGAAGAAGGTTTTAGTCGTTCAGAAGGTCGGGGCGACGCTCGCGCGTGCGCTCCACCTGCTGTTCGTGACGCCACGTGGCGATAGCGCCGTGGTTGCCGCTCAGGAGGATCGGCGGAACCTCGCGGTCGCGCCATACAGACGGCTTCGTGTACGACGGGTACTCAAGGAGGCCGTCTTCGTGCGACTCTTCAACGAGGCTGTCGGGGTTGCCGACGACGCCGGGGATGAGGCGGCCGATCGCCTCGATCATGGCCATCGATGCGACTTCGCCGCCGTTGAGCACGTAGTCGCCGAGGCTCATGAGGCGCACGGTACCGAGTTCAGCTGCGTAGTTGAACACACGCTCATCGATGCCCTCGTAGCGACCGCAACCGAACACGAGGTGCTCGTCGGTTGCGAGTTCGCGGGCCTTTGCCTGTGTGAAAACCTCACCGGCAGGCGACGGAAAAATAAAGGTCGGGCGTACGGTGGAGTCTGCGACGATAGCGTCAAGCGCCTCGCCCCACGGTTCCGGCTTCATAACCATGCCAGCGCCGCCACCGTACGGGGTGTCGTCGACGGTGCGGTGACGGTCATACGTCCAGTCCCGCAGGTCGTGAACGCGCACGTCGATAATGCCGGCAGCGCGAGCCTTGCCGAGCAGAGACACGTCAAGAACGTCGAAGAACGACGGGAAGATCGAAACGACGTCGATCCGCATGATTACGCCTCGGTGGGTGCGTCGTCGGAGTCGCCAGCCTCAGGCTGGGCGTCGTCATCCGACTCTTCGAACAGGCCGGTCGGCGGCGTTACGGTGACGCGACCCTCGGCAATGTTGACCTCGGGAACGATCGCCGTCACGAACGGAACCATAACCTCGCGGTCATCGACCTTCACGATGAGAAGGTCTTGCGCGGGCATGTGCTCGAGGCGGGCGACGCGGCCGATAACGGCGCCGTCGCGCACTACGTCGAGACCGACGAGTTGGTGGTCGTACCACGCGTCGTCTTCCTGCTCGTCTTGCGAGTCGTCCATCCACAGGATGGCGCGTACGAGTTCGTCCGCGGTGTTGCGGTCATCAACGCCCTCAAGGAAGAGGACGGCGTGAGAGTTCATCCAGCGGAACTCGCGAACGGTGACGGTCTTGCCGTGCCACGGCGAAGACTCCGGCACCTGAAGAGTGAAGACAGCACCCGGAACGAAGCGTCCGTCGGGATTGTCGGTGTACAGCTCCAGCTTGAAGGCGCCCTTCAGGCCATGTGCCTTGACAAGGCGGCCGACGCGAAGCTGGTTTTTCTGACCCTCAGACATCAGTCGTCTGCAACGTCGACGCGAACGCGACGGTTGTCGGCCAGTGCGGAAATGAGCGTCCGTAGCGCTTTCGCGGTACGGCCGCCGCGCCCGATTACGCGGCCCCGGTCGTCAGGGTGCACATGCACCTCGAGGAGGTCTCCTCGCGACGACGTTGAGGCGTTGATACGCACCTCATCTGGGTGATCAACGATCCCCTTGACGATGTGCTCGAGCGCGGCAGCCAGCACGACGATTACTCGGCGTCTGCTGCGGCCTCGGGGGCCTCTACAGCGTCAGCGTCAGCGGCGGGAGCTTCCTCAGCGGGAGCTTCAGCCTTCTTCTCAGCCTTGGGCTTGATAACCGACTTCTTAGCGGTGTCAGTCTCGAAAGCAACCTTTTCGCCAGCAACCTGAACGGTCGACTTAGCGTCCTTGTCGCCCTTGAACTTGCCCCAGTCGCCCGTGAGCTTCAGGAGCACGAGCACCTGCTCGGTCGGCTGAGCGCCGACAGACAGCCAGTACTGTGCACGCTCCGAGTTGACCTCGATGAACGAAGGCTGCTCGGTCGGGTGGTACTTGCCGATTTCTTCGATGACGCGGCCATCGCGCTTGGTGCGCGAGTCAGCGACAACGATGCGGTAGTAAGGCGCACGGATCTTGCCCATGCGCTTGAGACGAATCTTGACAGACACGATTCTCCAGAGATGTGTTTGAGGAAGACGAACTGGTCGCCCGGAGCGTGGGGTGCACACCCGGCGGAAGCTCTAGGGTGGATCGCCGCCCTGGATAGAGGGTCGAGAGCGTGATCCAAGGTTCTATTCTGCCAGACTCCAGCGGGAGTTTCGACCAGCGGCGCCCTCAGAGCGTCCTCGTGTCGTACTTTCCCAGGAATCAGAGCAGATTAGTTCTTGCCGAGGAGTTTCTGAATCTCGGCGAGGTCTGCTTCGGTGGGCACCTTGCTGGCGCCACCGAGTCCGAAACCGGAGCCGGTCGGCTGCGCGTTGGCCTGCGCGAGGCCAGCGGCCTCCGCTGCGCGCTTTGCCGGGTTTCCGGAACGCGGAGCCTGCTTCTTGGCACCCTTCTTGCCGCGCTTCGCGGAAGTGCCGGGGCGAGCACCAGGAACCGGGCCCATACCGGGGATGTTGGGCATGCCACCATGCGCGACCGTCTTCATCATCTTCGCGGCCTGTTCGAAGCGCTGCACGAGGGCGTTGACGTCGGTGACGGTGGAGCCGGAACCACGCGCGATGCGCAGACGACGGGAACCATTGAGAAGCTTGGGCGTGCGCCGCTCAGCAGGAGTCATGGAGCGGATGATCGCCTCAGTGCGGTCGATCTCACGCTCGTCGAAGTCTTCGAGCTGCTGCTTCATGTTGCCCATGCCGGGAAGCATTCCCAGCATCTTCTTCATGGAGCCCATCTTCTTGAACTGCTGCATCTGCTCAAGGAAGTCTTCGAGGGTGAACTGCTCATTGGCGAGCTTTTCAGCAACCTTGAGCGCTTCCTCCTCGTCGAACGCCTGCTGCGCCTGCTCGATCAGTGTGAGGATGTCACCGAGGTCGAGGATACGGCTGGCCATACGGTCGGGATGGAAGGCTTCGAGGTCATCCAGGCCCTCACCCGTCGACGCGAAGATGATGGGGCGGCCGGTGACGCTTGCCACCGAAAGCGCAGCACCACCGCGGGCGTCACCGTCGAGCTTCGACAGCACGACACCAGTGAAGTCGACACCCTCCTGGAAGGCCTTGGCGGTGTTGACGGCGTCTTGACCGATCATCGAGTCGATGACGAAGAGTACCTCGTCGGGCTGAACTTCCTTGCGGATGTCAGCGGCCTGCTTCATGAGCTCAGCATCGACACCCAGGCGGCCGGCGGTGTCAACGATGACGATGTCGTGCTGGTGGCGCTTGGCGTATTCGATACCGTCGCGTGAAACCTTCACCGGGTTGCCAACGCCGTTGCCTGGTTCCGGAGCAAAAATTGCGGCACCTGCACGCTCAGCGACAACAGTCAGCTGGCCGACGGCGTTCGGACGCTGCAGGTCGGCTGCGATCAGCAGCGGCGTGTGGCCATCTTTCGCGAGCATTTTCGCGAGCTTTCCGGCGAACGTGGTCTTACCAGAACCCTGCAGACCCGCCAGCATGATGACGGTCGGCGGAATCTTCGCGAACTCCAGGCGGCGCTGCTGACCACCGAGGATGCTAATGAGCTCCTCGTTAACGATCTGCACGACCTGTTGCGCGGGGTTAAGGGCGCGGTTGACCTCATCGCTCAGCGCACGCTCGCGAATCTTCGCGGTGAACTCCTTGACGACCTCAAGCGCAACGTCGGCGTCCAGCAGGGCGCGACGAATCTCGCGAACGGTTCCGTCAACGTCTGCGGGCGTGAGCTTGCCCTTGGTGCGGAGGTTGCGGAAGGTCTCAGTGAGGCGCTCAGACAGCGTGCCAAATGTAGCCATGATGATCCGAGTTTACGCGAGAACGAGGCGGTGCCGCTGACAGCGACGCGAGCGACTATGCGACGAGCGCTTCAACGGCCGCGACGGCCTGCCCCAGACGGTCGCTGAGGAGGGCACGACCGGAACCATCAAGAGCCCAACGCTGGGTTGCTGACAGCACAGCGGCAGCATAGGCGGCGCCGAGAATTGCCGCGTGCAATTCGTCGCTTCCGGCGCGCGCGAAGCGCGACGAAAGCGCAGTGGCCATGCGCACCATGCGCAGCGACCCTTCGCGCTCGAGATCCGCCTCAGCATCCATTGCGGCGGCGTTCGACATCACGAGGGCAAGGGCATCGGGCGCGAATCCGTCGGCAAAATGCACGATCGCGTCGCGCACATCAACACGAACGTCATCACGCGTGCTCGTGGTCAGTTCAGAAATGAGGCGTTCGAGGCGCTCGTCAAAGCCTGACCAGATGACGTCGCTCTTGGCCGCGAAGTAGTTGAAGAAGCTACTGCGGCTCACCCCCGCGCGCGCGGTGATGTCACTCACGCTCGTGGCGTCATACCCCTTTTCCAGAAACAGCTCGCAGGCAGCTTCGGAGAGCGTTTCTCTCGACGACGCTTTGGGGCGCCCCTGCTTGCTCACTGGTTCCATGCCCCCAGCGTATGGGGCGGGGCGCCATGTGCGCACTGTGCGCGCCGAGACCCCACACCAGGATTCGTCGTGTAGCCTTCTTCCCGGAGTTGTTATACCGAGTCTAACAATGAGGAGTTATGCGCGTTCTACATGCGGGGTTTGCCCCCGATTACGTCGAATACACCGCCGGATGGGAGCTGCAACGGCGCACACACGCCGAGGTTGTCGCTGGCGATTTCCCCAACACGCTGATTCTGCTGGAGCACGCCAGCGTGTACACCGCAGGAAAGCGAACGGAACCATCAGAGCGGCCCGATGACGGGTCTCCGGTTATCGACGTGGATCGCGGCGGCAAGATCACGTGGCACGGGCCCGGGCAGTTGGTTGGCTACCCGATCATGCGTCTCGATGACCCCGTTGACGTCGTGGCGTACGTGCGCCGCCTGGAATCGATGATGATCGACGCCCTCACCGAAGTTGGCGTGGCTGGAACCACGGTGCGCGGGCGCAGCGGAGTGTGGCTCGCCGACAACGGTCGCGAAGAAAAGATCGCCGCGATCGGCGTGCGCGTCGAGCGCGGCGTCACGATGCACGGCTTTGCGATCAACGTGTCGAACACCCTCGACGGCTTCAACCACATCGTGCCGTGCGGGATTGCCGACGCTGGCGTGACGACCATCGAACGTGAGACGGGCGTCACCCTCTCCCCCGCAGCATTCGCCGAAACCATCACCCGCGCGTTCGAGCGTGAGTTCTCAGGAGTATTTGCATGACCACCACCGCCCCCGACGGCCGCAAGCTCCTCCGCCTCGAGGTTCGCAACGCCGAAACACCGATTGAGCGCAAGCCGGAGTGGATCAAGACCAAGGCCCGCACCGGCCCCGAGTACCTCTCGCTCCGCGCCCTGGTGAAAGACGAAAACCTTCACACGGTGTGCCAGGAGGCCGGGTGCCCCAACATTTACGAGTGCTGGGAAGACCGCGAAGCCACCTTCCTGATCGGTGGCGCCGAATGCACCCGCCGCTGCGACTTCTGCCAGATCGCGACCGGTAAGCCCGCCGCATACGATCGCGATGAGCCGCGTCGCGTCGCGGAGAGCGTTGTGCGCATGCAACTGCGCTACGCCACCGTGACCGGTGTTGCCCGCGACGACCTGCCCGACGAAGGCGCGTGGCTTCACGCGGAGACGGTGCGCCAGATTCACGCCATGAACCCCGGCACCGGCGTTGAGATTCTCGCGACCGACTTTTCGGGCAACCCCGATCTGCTCGCCGAAGTCTTTGACTCACGACCCGAAGTTTTCGCGCACAACGTTGAGACGGTTCCGCGCGTTTTCAAGCGCATCCGCCCCGCGTTCCGCTACGAACGCTCGCTCGGCGTGCTCACGATGGCGCGCGATGCCGGTCTCATCACGAAGTCCAACCTGATTTTGGGCATGGGCGAGACAGACGACGAGATTGTGCAGGCGATGCACGACCTGCATGATGCCGGTTGCGACATCCTCACGTTGACGCAGTACCTGCGCCCGTCACCGCGCCATTTGCCGATCGACCGCTGGGTTAAGCCCGAGCAGTTCATCGCGCTGCGTGAAGAGGCCGAGCGTATCGGATTCCTTGGCGTGCTCGCTGGCCCGCTGGTGCGTTCGTCGTACCGTGCGGGGCGCCTGTGGGCGCGGTCGATGGTGTCGAAGGGTCGCGAGATTCCGGAGAACCTGCGTCACCTCGCCGAGAAAGACGAGTTCGCGCAGGCTGTGTAGCGCCTATTCGGCGCTGGTGACGGAAAGAATGGAACCGCTGCTGGAGAGATTGACGAAGAGAACGTCGTCCATGGCGTCAGGATCCAGCGCATATTCGAGCACGCAGAACGGGTCTTTGCCGCCGTGCTCGTCAGCCAGGATTGTCACGCTCATGAGGCGCAGCGAGCGAATCATGTCAATGTGAACGTCGCCAGACATTTCGATCAGCACGTCGTGCAAGGTTTCGCCGAGGTCTTCCTGCTGTTGCAGGAGGAACTCGGTGACTTCGCTGGTGCGGTCACTGAGCTCAGAGATCATGGCCTCGCGTGCCGTGAGGTCGATGGATTCGAGGGAGCGGATCATGGCGGCCGCAACGTCGAGCGCGTCAGAAGAGACGTCGTCTTGGTCGGGCGCCGTCAGGTCGATCGTGACGTACTGATCGCCGAATTCGAGCGCTTCAGACCAGAAGATCGACCCGTCGGGGCCAGATTCGAGGAGTCCGAAGAAGTCGTGCTCAATCGCCATGTCGCTATACAACCAGTCTCTGCGCGCGGAGGAAAGACCCCTCTGCGGAACTCTTAGAAATGAGCCACACGCCCGCGTTTAATGACACGCGCGCGGGAGGCGAATTAGTCGACGAGCGACTTCGCGAAAACGTGTGGGGTGAAACCGGTGAGGTCATCAATGCCCTCGCCCTGACCGAGGAGCTTCACCGGGATTCCGGTGCGCTCCTGCACGGCGAGTACGAA
>CANNEP010000031.1 GCA_947503655.1 uncultured Microbacterium sp. | reverse complement strand
GTGCTCTGCATCGCGCGCCGACCGCTCGGGTGGACAGCCATGGGCGTCGCCGTCATCTTCCCGATCGCGTGGGTGATCTACACGCTGGTACGCGGCGAAAACGTCACGAGCCCGGTCACCGGCGACCCGTATTGGTACCCGTATCCGTTCCTGAACCCCTACCTGCAGCCCAACGGCTACTTCGGCGTCGGCATCTACGTCATCGGCATCGCCGCCGCCATCCTCATGATCGCCGCCCTCGCCGTCTGGCGCACGCGCGTGGGTCGCCGGGCTGACACCACCGAAGAAGAGCCCACCGACGACGTAGCAGTCGAGACGGAGAGCCAAACCGAAGCTGAGGCAGCACCGGCCGCGGCATCCCCCAAGCCCGTAAAGAAGCGGTGACCCGGTCGGCATCAGATCACGCACGTTCCCTTCTCGTTAACCCTGCCGTGTAGATTCACGCCAACAACCGTTCACGACAGGGCAGGCCATGACGACAGATCCCGGCACACTCGCGCGAATCGGCGCATCGCTTGGGTCCCTCGTGCCCAGTGAACGTCGCGTTGCCGCGCTGATCCTCGAGCGCCCAGACCACATCACCGGGCTCTCTACCGCAGAGCTCGCCCAGGCCGCCGGTACGTCAACCGCAACGGTTATCCGCGCCTGTCAGAGTCTCGGATTTCGGGGTTTTCAACACCTCCGCCTCGAAGTCGCGCGGGCCACGCCGTCGCAGGCCACGCGAGAAGACCAACGCGCGACGGCCTTTGACGAGGCAATCTCTGCCCTGGGCACGGCACGAGAATGCGTTGACGACGATCGCATCCTGGCAGCGGTTGACCTCCTGTCGCGCGCCCGTCGCATCGTGCTGATCGGTGGCGGCTTTTCCGGCCCACCGCTCCAAGACTTCGCGTTGCGCATGCAGACGATCGGTTACTCGATAGAGGCTCCCGTCGACGCTTTGGCGCAGCAGTTCGCCGCAAACGCACTCACTGACGTGGATGTCGCCCTGGCACTGAGCTATTCGGGCGCGAACGCGCAAACGATGCGCGCCGTCACCGCCGCCCACGAGCGCGGCGCCCACGTCATCGTCATCACGAGCTACGCACGTTCTTTTCTCGGCAGGCTCGCCCACGTCACCATTTCCACGGGCCCCGCGAGCACGCCGCACGCCGTTGATCCGGCATACGCGCGGCTCGGCCACACCGTTGTGTTGCACGCACTCCACGCTGAGCTCGCCCGTCATGCCTCGCACGCCGATGTCACGCAAATGCGTCACGTCGTCGCCGACGCCATCGCAGACGACTAGCCAGCTAGGCTGCGAAACACGGGCCCAGCGGGGCACGATTCCGGGGACAACGCACCGCACACTCCGCGTTCCAGCGGGCTTCAACCCGTGGTAACCCGGCGTTCACCAACGGCCGCGACGCTACTCATGTAACGACGTTCCAGATCCAGCGGAACGCAGGTAACACGGAGTGAGCATGGCGAACGACACCGGAATTTTCAACCTCCGCACGATCGGCGCACCCACCCCGTGGCTGGTTCGCACGGGAGCGCCTGAACAGATCACAGAGACCGGCAAGTCCGTTCTTGCAGACGCACTCGTCACCGTCGTCATTGACCTCCGAGAGCCCAACGAGGTTCCGGCTCGCCGCGCAGATCTGCCGATCATCAACATTCCCCTCTACGGAACCACCCCACCGGCCATCGGCACGCTGGAGGCGGTTTACGAATCGCTCCTCCGCGACCGCGGTGATGCGCTCGCGAAGGCCGTCGGTGTCGTCGCCGACGCCCAGGGCGCAGCTCTTGTGCACTGTACGGCGGGCAAAGACCGCACCGGCCTCGTCGTTGCGCTGGCCCGTTTGGCCGCCGGCGATAGCGAGAGTGACGTGATCGACGATTATGCCGCGTCGGGCGCCGAGGTGCGACCGGTTCGCCTGGCTCACGCCGAAACGATTGCGGCGGCGTCTGAAGACAGCGCGAGCATCATGCGCCTTCACCTCGATAGCCCACCCGCGGCAATGCACCATGCACTTGCCGTTATCGCCGAGTGGGGCGGCGCTACCGAATACCTCCGCGCCCACGGCATCACCGAAGCGCAGCTCGCTGCGCTTCGCATCAAAGCGAGCAGAGCAGCATGAGCATCGAATCCGGTCGCCTCACGATCGTCCACGTCAGCGATGTTCACGCCACCGAAGATCGCGCACTGTACGGCTCTATCGACGGCATTGAACGGCTTTCTCGGCTCGGACGCTACCTCGCCGATGTCGGAGTCACTCCCGAGGCCATCATCGTCTCTGGCGACCTCGCTGAACGCCGCAATCCCGGCATCTATCCGGCGCTGCGCGATGCTTTCGCCGAGCTCGAACAGCAAGCGGGCGCCCCGGTGCTGACCGTGCTCGGCAATCACGATGATCCGCAGGCATCGCACGTTCTTCGCGGCCACGAGACGACTCACTTTCGCACGGTCATGCTCGATGGGCTCCGTGTCATTCTGCTCGACTCACACACGGGTGAGCTCGGTGCCGAGCAGCGCGATTGGCTGCGCGGCGAACTAGAAACCCCCGCACCGCTCGGCACGGTGATTGCCGTGCACCACGCGCCACTGGGTTCGCCGATGCCATCTCTGGCCCGTGCGGGCCTCGCCGACGCGAGCGAGTTTCTCGACATTTCAGCCGGCCGCGACGTGCGCCTCGTGCTCTCTGGCCACTTTCATCACGCGCTGTCTGCAACCGTCCGCGGGGTTCCGATCTCCGTTGGTCCTTCGCTCTCGTACCACCAGGTGATGGACGCGGGCCCTGAGTACGTCAGCGGCCATGACATGCCGATGTTCTCGCTCGTGCATCTCCTCCCCGGCGCCGCCGCCACCACGGCTGTTGCCCTCCAAACCCCTCGTCCGCTTTTCACATCTCCTCTCACCATCCCTACCCGTTAAGGAAAACCATGACCATCAAGCGTCACCGTTTGTTTGCTCTCACCGCTCTCGCCGCTGGCGGCATGCTGCTCGCAGGTTGCTCGGCCCCCGCAACCGAAGCGGCACCAGAAAAGAAGCCCGAAGCAACCGAAGAAACCGAGACCGAAACCCTCGAGCCCACTACCATCACGCTCTACACGTCAGAGCCACAGGCCAAGGCCGACGCCCTGGTCGCAGCGTTCAACGAAACGCACCCCGAGATCACGGTTGAGATCTTCCGCGCCGGCACCGGTGACCTCACCGCCCGCATTGCCGCCGAGCAGACGTCGGGCGCAGTGCAGGCTGACGTGCTGCTGGCGGCGGACGCCGGAACCTTTGAAAACTACGCGGCGGACGGCTTGCTCGCGCAGTACACGCCCAAAGACGTGGAAGCACTCAACCCTGACGTCGTTGACCCCGAGAACTACTACGTCGGCACCCGCATCATCCCGACCGTTATCGCGTACAACACGACGATGATCACGACCCCGCCGACATCGTGGGAAGACCTCACCACCGCGGAGTACGCCGACAAGATCGTGATGCCGAACCCTGATGTTTCGGGCGCGGCCGCCTACAACGCTGCGGTCTGGATGAACGAAGACGCGCTCGGCGAGAAGTGGTTGGAGAATCTCGCCAAGAACAAGCCCGTCATTGCCGACAGCAACGGCCCGGTTTCGCAGGCCGTCGCGACCGGCACCCAGCCGGTCGGCATCGTCGTCGACTACCTGGTGCGCGAACTCGCGGCTCAGGGTTCGCCGATCGCGGTCTCGTACCCGACCGAGGGTGTTCCCTACGTCTCCCAGCCGGCGGGTATCTTCGCCGACTCTGACAGCCCCGAGGCTGCACAGGCGTTCATTGACTTCCTCGTCAGCGCCGAGGGCCAGAAGCTTGCTGTCGAGCAGGCGTATCTGCCGGTGCGCTCCGACGTCGGTTCGCCCGAGGGCGCTCCGGCAATGAGCGACATCACGATCCTCAGCCCCGACCTCGAGACGATCCGCTCGTCGCAGGACGCTGCTGTCGAGACGTTCCGCACGCTCTTCCTCAAGTGACCACTCTCACCACTCCATCCCGAGGCTCGGCCGCCGGCCGGGCCTCGGGCTCGGCGCGTCCGCGTTCGCTCAGCACACTCGTCTTCGCGCTGTGGCTGGCGTGCGGCGCCGTCATCCTGGTTCCACTCACCGCCGTCGTCCTCTTAGCGCTGAGCGGCGGCGACTTCTCGGTTCTTTTTGAACCCGATGTTCGCGAGGCCGCCGTGAATTCGGTCGTCTCCGCGACCCTCAGCGGCCTCTTCGCCGTCGCGTTCGGCACCGCGCTCGCGATTCTGTTTGACCGCACCGACCTGCCCGGGCGCAACATCCTGCGCCTGTTTGCTTTGTCGCCGATGTTGGTTCCGCCGTTCGTCGGCGCGATCGCGTGGCTCGGCGTACTGGGCCCGGCCAGCCCCCTCAACCGCTGGTGGGCATCTTTCACCGGCGCGCCCCTGTGGTCGCTGTACGGCGGCGACGGCGTCATCTTCTTGCTGACCGTGCACAGCTACCCGCTCGCGATGCTCATCATGTCGGCGGCACTGCGTCGCATTCCCTCTGACCTGGAGCAGGCCGCCCGCATCTCTGGCGCGGGCCCGGCGCGTGCACTCACCACCGTCACGCTCCCGCTACTGCGTCCCGCTCTGCTTTCGAGCTTCGTGCTCATCACCGTCGGTAATCTCGCTGACTTCGGCATCCCCTCCATCATCGGATTGCCTGAGCGTTTCACGACGCTCTCCACGCTCGTCTACCGCTACCTGCAGTCAGCCACGGTTGACAGTCCGCTCACCGTCGTCGCGACGATTGGCAGCGTGTTGCTCACGGTCGCCGTGCTTTCGCTCGTCCTTGACGCCGTCATTTCCGCACGTGGCCGCCGCGGCGTGCAGTTTGAAGTGATCGGAACCATTCAGCGCACGCCGCTGGGTCGCTGGCGCACACCGCTGGGTGCGATTGTGGCAACTATCGTGCTGGGTCTCACCGCACTGCCGCTGTGTGCTCTCGCGATGCAGGCGCTCATCCGCGCTCCCGGGCTGCCGTTCACGCCGGAGAACATCACGCTCGATCACTTCGTGACGGCGGTGAGTAGCTCCAACACCGTCACCGGCGCTACCAACTCGGTCATGCTCGCCGTTGGCGCCGCGCTCATCTGCATGGTGCTTGGCCTCGCGGTCGGCGTTGTGACGACTCGCACCACTCTGAAAAGCGCGCGCGGGCTCCAAGCGCTCACCCTGGTTCCGCAAGCCATTCCGGGCCTCGTCATTGCGGTCGCGTGGCTCATCATCGCGCCGCGCATCGGCCTGTTCAACACCCCGTGGCTCATTCTCTGCGCATATGTCACATCGTTCATCGCGCTCGTCGTGCAGGCGGTCGTGGCGCCATTGCAGAGCACCGCCGCGAGCGCCGAAGAGTCGGCCCGCATTGCTGGCGCCGGCCCAGTGCGAGCGCTGTGGGATATTTCAGCACGCATGGCGTTGCCGGCAGCGCTCTCCGGCGGCGTCATTGTCGCGGTCACCGCGGTGCGTGAGCTCACCCTCTCGGTGTTGTTACTGTCTCCCGGCTCGCAGACGCTCGGCGTCGTCATCTTCAATCTGCAGCAGGCGGGGGCATTTGGAACCGCTGCTGCGCTCTCGCTTCTCGTTGCGTTGTTGGGGATTGCCGTCATTGGCTTCGCCACGCGGTCTTCCGCACGCTCGTAGGCATCGAAAGGACATCATGGCTTCTGTCTCTGTTGACGCGGTATCGCTGCGCTACCCGAACGGCACGCTCGGTCTTGCCGACATCGACCTGACGGTCGCCGACAGCGAATCGATCGCGCTCGTCGGCCCGTCGGGGTCAGGCAAGACCACGTTGTTGCGCACGATCGCTGGGTTCTTGACGCCAACGGCCGGCCAGATTTCGATCGGCGGCGAGGTCGTCGCGGGTGCTGGCCGCCCGATTCCGCCCGAGGCTCGTGGGCTTGGCATGGTTTTTCAGCAGCACGCGGTCTGGCCGCACTGGAACGTGGCCCGCAACGTTGACTACCCGCTGCGTCGGGCTCGTATTGCTCGAACTGAGCGCCACCAACGGGTTGAGGAAATGCTCGCGCTCGTGGGCCTCGAAGGCTACGCGGGACGCGACCCGGCAACGCTCTCCGGCGGACAACGTCAGCGAGTCGCGCTGGCACGCGCCCTCGTCACTCGGCCACGTGTTCTTCTGCTCGACGAAGCGCTGTCTGCCCTCGATGAGCCTCTCCGCGACCGCCTGCGTCTCGAATTACACGCGCTGACACGGGACTTCGGAACCACGGTGGTGCATGTCACGCATGACCGTGCTGAGGCGCTTGCGATTGCCGATCGCGTCATGATCATGGATGCCGGTCGCGTGCAACAGATCGGTACCCCGGCGGAGGTTCTCAGCAACCCGGCATCGACGTTTGTCGCCACATTCTTGAATGACGCGACGGTCGTGGCGGGCACGGTCTCCGACGGCATCTTCTCCGCTGCCGACCACCCGCTGACCGCGCCCCTCATCGGCGGAGATGTCGCTGGCGATGGCGTCGCCGAAGCTGCGATCGCTCGCCAGGACGTGCGCGTGGTTGCTGACCCGGATGGCGATGCGATTGTGCGTTCGTCCTTGTTCACTGCGGATGGCGGCGACCTCGTCGTCGATTGGGCGGGCATGAGCTTTCGCGTTAAGACAGTGGGCTATCGCCCCCTGCACGGCGACCGGGTTCGCGTCGAGGTTTCAGGTGTGCACGCGTTTCGCCAAGACACCGCCCCCGCGGCCCCACCTCTTGTGAGCGCATAATGCTGGCTCTCGTGCGCCACGGCCGCACTCCGTGGAACGATCGACGCCTCTTTCAAGGGCGCTCAGACATTGCGCTCGACGCAGCAGGCCGCGAGCAGATCTCGGCCCTCGCTCTGCAACTGCGCGACACCGCGGAGTGGGCCCGCATTGTCTCCTCGCCACTCACACGTGCCCGGCAGAGTGCAGAAATTCTCGCCGAGGCGCTCGGTCTCGAAGCGCCCACGCGGGTGGCTAACCTCATCGAGCGCGACTTCGGCGTCGCCGAAGGGCAGCCGGTCGATGATATGTTTGCCCGCTGGCCCGATGGCGAGTTTCCTGATGCGGAGCCCTGGCCTGTGCTTCGCAAACGGGCGGCCCTCGCACTCGCTCGCGAATATGACCGCGCCGAGAAATCGCCCACGATCGTCGTCGCCCACGGTGTTTTCCTCCGCGCGGGCATCAGCACCCTCACCGGCACCGAGTGGCCCCGATTGCTCAATGCCGAAGCCGTGCTACTACGACGCACCCGGAGCGGGGCCTATCAGGCTTGTGCTGTTCCTCAGGCACACGACACCAACGGGAGCTGCCTCGATGTGACCTCTTCACTTGGCATATGAAAAAGGGGCCCAGCCAACAGGCTGGGCCCCTCACGTACGCTACGCCTTATGGTCGCGTCTTAGCGGATCCGCGGGTGAGCATGCCGTAGATCAGAAGCACGATCAGGGCACCAGCGATCGCGAGCAACCACGTCTGAATGTCGAAGAACTCAGTGAGCGGACGGTTGAACAGGACACTACCGAGCCAACCACCCAGCATGGCTCCCACGACACCGAGGACGAGGGTTGCGATCCAGCCGCCACCCTGGCGTCCGGGAAGCAGTGCCTTTGCGATAACGCCGGCAATCAGTCCAAGCAAAAGAAAACCGAGGAAGGTCATGTCAGAACTCCTATCTGGGGGCCCCAAGTTTTGGGAGCACACCGCTGTTGGTGTGGGCAAGACGTTACTGATTGCCCGCTAAACGTGCAAAGGGGGTTGCGCGCGATCAGTAACGGCGTGTATAAGAGCGCGCGAACGATCACGAGCTCCGCAAAATCGCGCCGGGTCGGCCGGTAGACTGAAACCATGTCTAAGGTTCTCGAATCCCTCCCCGTCGGCGAGCGCGTCGGCATCGCATTCTCGGGAGGGCTCGACACCTCCGTAGCCGTCGCTTGGATGCGACACAACGGAGCGGTTCCGTGCACCTACACGGGTGATCTCGGCCAGCCCGATGAAGACGACATTGAGTCGATCCCGGGTCGCGCCCGCGAGTACGGCGCTGAGGTTTCGCGTCTGATCGACTGCAAGACGGCACTCGTCGAAGAGGGCTTCGTTGCCCTGCAGACCGGAGCATTCCACATCCGCTCGGGCGGACGCACGTACTTCAACACCACGCCGATCGGTCGCGCCGTCACCGGCACGCTCCTGGTGCGCGCCATGAAGGAAGATGGCGTCGACATCTGGGGCGATGGTTCCACCTACAAGGGCAACGACATCGAGCGCTTCTACCGCTACGGCCTGCTCGCCAACCCCGCCCTGCGCATTTACAAGCCGTGGCTTGACGCTGACTTCGTTTCGCAGCTCGGCGGCCGCCAGGAGATGAGCGAATGGCTCGTCGCCAACGGCTACCCGTACCGCGACTCGGCTGAAAAGGCATATTCGACCGACGCCAACATTTGGGGTGCCACCCACGAAGCCAAGACCCTCGAGTTCCTCGACGTTTCGCTTGAGACCGTCGAACCGATCATGGGCGTCAAGTTCTGGGACCCGTCGGTTGAGATCGAAACCGAAGACGTCACCGTCACGTTCGACGCCGGTCGCCCCGTTGCCCTGGGCGGCAAGGAGTTCGCGAACCCGGTCGAACTGGTGCTCGAGGCGAACCGCATCGGTGGCCGCCACGGCCTCGGCATGAGCGACCAGATCGAGAACCGCATCATCGAAGCGAAGTCGCGCGGTATCTACGAGGCACCGGGCATGGCCCTGCTGTTCACCGCTTACGAGCGTCTCGTCAACGGCATCCTCAACGAAGACACTCTCGCGACGTACCACGAGCAGGGTCGTCGCCTCGGCCGCCTCATGTATGAAGGCCGCTGGCTCGAGCCGCAGTCGCTTATGCTGCGCGAGTCGATTCAGAAGTGGGTCGGTTCGACGATCTCGGGTACCGTCACGCTGCGCCTGCGCCGCGGTGAGGACTACACGATCCTCAACACCGAGTCGGCCAACCTGTCGTACGCGGCAGAGAAGCTCTCGATGGAGCGCGTCGGCGACGCCGCGTTCGGTCCGAAGGACCGCATCGGCCAACTCACGATGCGCAACCTCGACATCGCAGACTCGCGTTCGCGCCTCGAGCAGTACGCAACGCTCGGCCTCATCGGTGGCCCGACCGGCGAACTCGTCGGTGGCTACAAGCAGGGCGACGCCGCTGAAATCGCTGAAGGCACCGCCGAGCAGAAGGCCGCTGCGGCCGAGTTCGACGCTGCTGGCGAGTCGGCTGCGTTCGACGCCGGCACCGACTGATTGTCACTCGAAGCGGGGGTCCAGCACATGCGCTGGAGCCCCGCTTCGTCATGTCGGCCGCCTGAGGCGGGCCCCGATTTGCGAATCACACAAAACAGGAGTGGGCTGGAACCATGACACCAGCAGTGCGCGCCACGTCGTTGACGAAGACGTTCGGCTCACACACCGCCGTCGACGGCGTGAGCATCACCGTCAACCCCGGCGAAGTCGTCGCGTTTCTCGGCCCGAACGGCGCCGGCAAGACCACGACGATCGACATGCTGCTCGGCCTTAGCCAGCCCACGAGCGGCGCCGTCGAACTGTTCGGCATGACGCCCCGCGCCGCGATCGCGAAGGGCCTCGTCTCGGCCGTCATGCAGACCGGCGGCCTGCTCGGAGACGTCACAGTGCGCGACACCATGCGCATGACCGCGTCCCTATTCGCCGGCACCATCAGCATCGACGACGCCATGGCCCGCGCTGGCATCACCGACATTGCGAGCAAGCGCGTGCAGCAGTGCTCCGGCGGTCAGAAGCAGCGCCTGCGTTTCGCCATGGCCCTCGTCAGCGACCCGGCGCTCATCGTGCTCGATGAGCCGACGACCGGCATGGACGTCGAAGGCCGCCACTCGTTCTGGCAGGCGATTCACGCCGACGCGCAGCGCGGCCGCACCGTTGTTTTCGCGACCCACTACCTCGAAGAAGCCGACCAGTACGCCGACCGCATCATCCTGATCCGTCAGGGCCAGATTGTGGCTGACGGAACCACGGCTGAGATTAAAGCGATGGCTTCCGGCCGCCGGGTGGAGGCCGAATTGCCCGGAGCAACCGAACAGCAGATTGCCGCCATTCCCGCCGCCGAAGACGTCACGATCCGCGGCAACCGCATCGTGATTCACACCGGCGACTCCGACACCGTCGCCCGCTACCTTCTCACCCAGACCGAGGCCCGCGACGTCACCGTCACCAGCCAGAATCTCGAGCAGGCCTTCCTGCGCCTGACCAGCGAGGAGAACTGACATGGAACGCATCGACGTCACCAACCGCCAGGTGCCCCGCTACGGCGGCTTCTCCTGGACGTTCTTCGGTCTCGAACTGAAGCGCCTGTTCCGCAACTATTCGGTCATCATCTTCACGGTCGTGTTCCCCGTTGCGATGCTGCTCCTCGTGGCCCTGCCACTCAAGAACACCAGCCTCTCCGAGGTTCCGGTCGCCGACGGCGGTACGTCAGCAGCGTTGCCGATCATGATCTCGATGGCGGTGTACGCGGCGCTCGTCGGCTCGACGATGACCGGCGTCACCGTCGCATACGAACGCGGCATGGGCTGGTCGCGTCAGCTGCGCCTCACGCCCCTCAACCCGCTCGTGTACATCCTCATCAAGGTCGGCACTGGCATGGTGCTCTCCGCGATCGCGGTCGTCATCACGATCATCGCGGGCGCCGTCCTCGGCATCACCGCACCGTTGCCGAACCTTATCGCGGCCGGTGTTCTCGCGTGGCTCACCTCCATGTCGATGACAAGCCTCGGCCTCGCCGTCGGCTACGCGTTCCCCTCGCAAAACGCGATGCGGTACATGGGGCCCCTGCTTCCCGTGCTCGCCTTCATGGGCGGCCTGTTTGTTCCGCTCAATGCGCTCCCCGACATCGTGCAGCTGACCGCACAGTTCACGCCGCTCTGGGGCATCGCGAACCTTGCGCAGAGCGCCATCATCGGCGCGGCCCCCAGCATCTGGGCGGTACCGAATCTGGTGTTCTGGTTCGCCCTCTTCACCGCGCTCGCCGTGCTATTTTTCCGACGCGACACCAAGCGAGTCTGACGCCACCACAGGTCAATTGGGTACGATGCCAACGGGGGCTGGAACGGGCTTGATACTGAGCCACGGTCTCCATCACGCAGGGGGAAAGCTCAATGACGACTGAAACACCGACCGTTGTGGCCAAGAAGCCACTCACCGCCGGAACCATTGTGAAACGCTCCGCACTCACAATTCTCGCGATCATTGTCGTCGTTGTGATCACAGCGTCCGCGTTGCTGAGTTGGACGATCCAGCGCCCCTTCCCGACGTACAACGGCTCCGTCGACGTCGAGGGGCTCTCGGCTGAAGTCACGATCCAGCGCAACGAACAGGGCGTGCCCACGATCACCGCGCAGAACACCGATGACCTGTTCTTCGCGCAGGGTTACGCCCACGCCCAGGATCGCTTCTGGGAGATGGACTTCCGCCGCCACGTCACCGCCGGCCGCGTTGCCGAGCTGTTCGGCACGTCACAGGTCGGCACCGACAAGTTCTTGCGCACCCTCGGCTGGCACGAAATTGCCGAGCAAGAGGTCGAAGCGCTCGACGACACCACGCGCGGGTACTACGACTCGTACGCCGCAGGCGTCAACGCCTACCTCGATGAGCACAAGGGCGGCGACCTCTCGCTCGAGTACTCGGTTCTCGGCCTCACGAACCCGGGCTACGAGCCCGAGCCGTGGACCCCGACCGACTCGGTCGCGTGGCTCAAGGCGATGGCTTGGGACCTCCGCACCAACATCGAAGACGAGACGACGCGCGCGCTCCTGCTCCAAGACTTCACTCCCGAGCAGGTCGCCGAGCTGTACCCCGCGTACCCGTTCGATGAGCACCCGACGATCGTCGACACCGCCCTGCTGCCGACCGTTCCTCAGGGCGCCGGTGATGGTTCCGCAACCATTGCCGCCGGCTCTGGAGCGGGTGCCGGAACCATGGGTGAAGGTGCCGGAGTCGCGGTTCCGACCGTGGGGGAAGACGGCATCGAATGGGAAACCGCGGGCAGCGTGCTCGAGGCCGTTGAGAAGCTCGTCGGTGACGCTGGCGAGGGCATCGGCTCGAACTCGTGGGTGGTCTCAGGTGAGCACACTGACACCGGCATGCCGCTCCTCGCGAACGACCCGCACTTGGGCTCGGCGTTACCGAGCGTGTGGACGCAAATGCAGTTGAAGTGCGCGCAGCCCTCCCCCGCCTGCCCGTTTGACGTGGGTGGCTTCACGTTCTCGGGTCTACCCGGCGTCGTGATTGGCCACAACGACACGATCGCGTGGGGCTTCACCAACCTGACCACCGACGTCGCTGACCTCTACATTGAGCGCGTTCAGGGCGACCAGTACTGGCGTGACGGCGCCCTCGTTGACTTCGAAGAGCGCACCGAAACCATCAAGGTGGCCGGCGGCGACGACATTAAGCTCACGATCAAGTCGACCGTGCACGGTCCGATCGTTTCGGGCCTCACCGGCGACTTCACCGATATTGCCGACAACGCGACGTACGAGACGGCCCCCGAAGGTGACAGCTACGCGGTCAGCCTGAAGTGGACAGCGCTGGAGGTCACGACGACTCCGGCCGCTATCTTCGCCCTCAACACCGCTCACAGCGTTGAAGAGTTCCGCGCGGCAGCGGCACTGTTCTCGGTGCCCGCACAGAACCTCATCTACGCCGACGTCAAGGGCAACATCGCCTACCAGGCACCGGGCAACCTGCCGATTCGTGGCGCCGGTGACGGGTGGATTCCGCAGCCCGGGTGGGACAGCGCCTACGACTGGCAGGGGTACATTCCGTTTGACGCGTTGCCCGCAGTCAAGAACCCCAAGGAGGGGTACATCGTCACCGCCAACGCGGCGATCGTCGATGACACCTACCCGTATTTCCTCTCTCGCGACTGGGATGAGGGCTACCGCGCCGACCGCATCGTGAACCTCATTGAGGCCGCCATTGCGGAGGGGCCGGTCACCGCCGACCAGATGCGCGCGATCCAGATGGACGAGGAGATGTTCATCGGCAAGCGCCTGACGACGGCCGTCGCCAACGTCGCGAGCGACCGCGAAGGTGTGCAGGCGGCGCTTGCCCTCATGGCCGGATGGGACGCGCAGAACGCCAAGGGCAGCGCGGCCGCGGCTTACGCCAACGTGCTGTGGGACACCCTTGTCGTCACGATGTTTGCCGAGCGCGATGTGCCGGCACCGATCTCCGGCCAGTCGCGCCTCTTCCTCGTGATGGATGGCTTGCTCGACAACCCCGAGTCAGAGTGGTGGGTTAACGAGAAGCTCGGCATCTACGGCAAAGATGAAATGCTCCTCTACGCCGTCGACAAGGCCTACGACCGTCTGGCCGAGCTACAGGGCGAAGACACTACGAAGTGGAACTGGGGCTCGCTGCACGCCATCACGCTACGAAGTGACACGTTTGGTTCGAGCGGCATCGCGCCGATCGAATGGCTGTTCAACCGTGGCCCGTACGACGTGGGCGGTGGCGCGAGCGTCGTTGACGCGACCGGCTGGACGATCGGCGAGAGCTTTGAAACCACGACCGTGCCGTCGATGCGCATGGTGATTGACGTCAGCAACTGGGATGCGTCGACCTGGATTCACCTCACCGGCACGAGCGGCCACGCCTTCCACCCCAACTACGTCGACCAGACGCCGCTGTGGGCAGACGGCAAGCAACTGCCGTGGGCGTTCACGAAGAAGGCGGTCGCCGCAGCAACGGTCGACACGCTGACGCTCACGCCGAAGAAGTAAGAATGACGAAGGGCGCCCGATCGTGATGATCGGGCGCCCTTCGCTTCAGTTCTATGCCAGCGGCTGGCCCGTGGGCGGCAGCATCGGCCGAATGAACGGCCGCATCGCCCGGTGTTCGGCAACGCGATAGCCGATGCCAACGGCGAGTGCGATAACGGCGAAGGCAATCAGCGCGGTCATCGGGCCGAGTTGGCCAGCCAGTGCGCATGCGACAGCTCCGCCGGCGCAGAGGGCGACGATCGCCAGCGAGACCCACAGAATACGGCGGTGAAGCGATAGCGCGGTGTGCCATCGACCAGCGTCACCTCACGAAAACTGTGCCCGTCCCACCACCGCACATCGGTGGTTTCGGGCACCGCATACCAGCCGGGAGCGATCGTCATACTGAGTACCCCGGCGGCATCGTTGGCATGGTGTAGACCTTCACGAGGTGTGCCGAGTACAGGCTGAGCGCGACGCCCATGACCACAAAGACGCCCAACAGAATGCCGCCCGTGAGAGCCATCGCCGACACGTCTTCGCGAGCGCCGACGACGAGGAGTCCCAGCCCGAGGAGCGACAGAATGGCAAACGCCGAAATGACAAGCCACATCGACGTGACCATGCGCGCGCGCTGCCCGGCGACGGGAATCGGGTGCTGGCGCAGGTTGATGTATTCGCCCCAGCGGGCGCCTGTCCACCAGCGCGGCATCTTCGCCGACGGTGCGGAATACCAGCCTGCGGGAATGGGGCCCGGCTCGGTGTGACCGGGCCACGGCATCGTGCTCGGGTCAGCATATGGCGCCATGGTCGGCGCCGGAAGCTTTTCAACCTGCTGGCCGAGGACAGCACTGATGAAACTGAAAATGCCAAGGAGGAAGAAGAGAACGGCGAAAGCGACATCGAAGCTGTTGCGGCTGGGATTGGCGAGGCGGGTCAACCCCAGAACCACCATGACGGCACCCATCACATACGACATGGAGGGTTGCTGCGACTTCGCTTTTTCATACGTCACGACGCCGTTGCGGAGCAGAATGGTGCGAAATTTCGCGCCGTCCCACCAGCGCACCTCACTGGTTCCGTTGACCCCATACCAACCGGGTGCGATGTGCATTGTTTTGTCCCCTTAAAACTAAACAGCCATCCCACCCTACGCTGTGGTGCTCAGCCGCTCGCAACCGGCGGCCCGGGACCCGTAACGGGGCATGACGTCGACGAGCGTGACGGCGCGGAATCGTGAGCCGTCCCTCCACCGCACATCCGTGGTTCCGGCAACCTCATACCAACCCGGCGCGGGAGTCATTGACAGTCCGTTCTCGCGTGAGCGACGCTACTCCGACGCGGTTTCCTTGGCGTTCTTGAGCTCGTCGACGAGGAGTGATTCTTCGTCGATGGTTCCGTTGCGGTACGCCTGGCGACCCACCATGTGCGCCGACAGCGGCGCGGTCGCGAACTGCACGACAACGATGGCGGCGAGCATCGCGGTCGCCGGAATCGAGCGGGCCGACAGCGCGATCGCAATGCAGATCAACAATAATCCAAGCACCTGGGGCTTGGTCGCCGCGTGCAGACGCGACGGCACATCACGGAAGCGCAGCAGGCCCACGGCCGCCGACAGGCACAGCAGGGCGCCGATCAGAATCAAGATCAGCACGGCAAGGTCAATCATCTGGTCACCGGTCATGAGGTTTGGTTATCCCTCCGTGCGACATAGCGGGCAACAGAGATCGAGCCGAACACGCCCACCGCCGCGATGATGAGCAACACCGGCAACGATCGAGTGTGATCGTTGATCGCCATTTCGGCACCGAGCACGCACAACACTTCGGTGAGCAGCACGTCGCTCGCGACGGCGCGGTCAAGAATCGAGGGGCCGCGCACGATGCGGTAAATCGTCAAGATTGCCGCGATACCAAAGACGATGATGATGACAAGCAGGAGGGGTGTCATGCCGTGCCCCCATTCTGCGGTGCGGTCTTCTGTGCGGCGGCCTCTCGCGTCTTGAGGGCCTGCATCTGCTCGCGCGAGCCCACGGCGCGCACGATGCGGTCTTCCCAGCGCAGCACGCCGGCGCGCTGCGCTTCGACGTCGTCGAGGTTCTTTACGCCCAGAATGTGCAGGTAAAGAATGCGGTTCGTGCGGTCAGTTTGCACGACCAGTGAGCCGGGAATGAGCGACGCCGTGACGCCGACGTGGGTCATGATGAGGTCGTCATCAGTGTCGAGCGGAACCGCAATGATGGCGGTGCCCGGGTGCTTGCCGTTCCACACATGCCACACGACCTGGAGCGAGCCCATCACGACGGCACCGACGAACGACGCGACGAAGACGAGGCCGTACCAGAGGTTGATGCGACCGGAGAGTTCGGCCGGCGGCAGACGGAAGACGCGCGTCGTGACGATGGCGACGATGGTTCCGGTGATGAGGGACAGCAGCGTGAACTGGCCCCATAGCAGCATCCACAACAGAATCAGCCAGACAAAGAACGGCAGCTGGGTCCACATTTGTCGGGCGGCGGTGCGCCGAGTTTCAATCATCGGTCACCTCCAACTGCTCGAGTGAAATCGGCGTGAGCAGCGCATCGCCGATGCGCATACAGACGTCGTACAGCGGCCCAGCGAAGACGGTCAGTGCGACCGTCACGGCGACCATGCCGGTCGTTGCCGCCGTCATGATGCGCGGGATCACGCGCTGCTCCGACGCCGCGTCGGCTGCCGGCGCGTTGCCGAGGTAGCTAATACGCATGTCGGTTTCGACGGAATCTTCTTCTTCGCGCCAGAAGGCGAGGTTCCAGGCGCGCATCAGCGCGTACAGCGTCAGCAAGCTCGTCACGATGCCACCGACGATGAGCACCATCATGAGCGGCGTGCCCACCTCAGCGGCCGCACCAAACAGCGCGAACTTGCCGATGAACCCGGAGAACGGCGGCAGGCCACCCAGGTTGATCGCGGGAATGAAGTACAGCACGGCGATGAGCGGCGCCGCCTTCATGAGTCCGCGCACGCGCAGGATGGAGGTGGAACCAGCTTTTCGCTCGATGAGGCCGACGGCGAGGAAGAGGGTCGTCTGCACAATAATGTGGTGCACCGTGTAGTAAACGGTGGCGCCGATGGCCGCCGGTGTCGCGATCGCGAGGCCAAACACCATGTAGCCGATGTGGCTCACCAGCGTGAACGACAGAATACGTTTCAACTCGGCTTGGGCGACGGCGCCGAGAATACCCACCACCATCGTGGCGAGCGCGACGATCAACAACAACGTATTGATGTTGGACGAGTTGAAGAGTTGCGTCTCGGTACGAATGAGCGCGTACACACCGACCTTCGTCAGCAACCCGGCAAACACCGCCGTGACGGGCGCAGGCGCCGTCGGGTAGGAGTCCGGCAGCCAGAAGCTCACCGGGAAGACGGCGGCCTTAATGCCGAAGGCAATCACGAGCATGAGGTGCAGCACGAGCTGCGTGCTCTCGGGCAGCTCACCCATGCGCTCGGCGATCTGCGCCATGTTGACGGTGCCGAGTGCGCCGTAAATCATCGCGATCGCGGCGAGGAACAGAATCGACGACACGAGCGACACAACGATGTAGACCACGCCGCTGCGAATGCGCGATTCGGTCGAGCCGAGCGTGATCAGCACAAACGAAGCGACCAGCAGAATCTCGAACCCGACGTACAGGTTAAACAGGTCGCCCGCGATAAACGCGTTAAAGATTCCGGCGCCCAGAATGAGGTACGACGGGAAGAAGATCGAGACCGGGGTCTCACCGTCACCGTCAGCGGCGCCCTGGCCGACCGAGAACAACAACACGGCGAGCAGCACGAGGGCGGAGACCGCGACGAGGAGTGCCGCGAGCCGGTCGACGTACAACACGATGCCGAACGGAATCGGCCACCCGCCCACTGACACCGCGATCGGCGTGCCGCCGTCGACCGCGAACAAGAGCACAGCGGCGATCACGAACACGACCGTGAGCGTCACGATCGAGGTGATGATCTGCACGCGACGCATACCACCGAAGATCAGCGCGACGGCGGCTCCCAAAAGGGGGAGCGTCACGATCAGCGGAACCAGGATGCTCATGTCCATCAACGCTCACCTCCGTTCGGGGTTGGCTGGTCGGGCGTATCAACGGGCGCGTCATCGTCGATACCGGCGAAATCACGGGCGTGCAACACCGTGAACGGTGAGGTATCGGTACCCACGAAGTCAGTGGCGAGATCGTTGTTATCGTCACCGAACTCTTCGTCGTCCATGACGTCGTCTTCTTCAGCGCCACGCTCACGAACGGCAATGTCGGTCTCGTCGTCTTCCACCGTGTCGGCCTCACCCAATTGCCACGAGCGGTAAATAAGGGCGAGCAAGAAGGCGCTGACGGCGAACGTGATGACGATAGCCGTCAGGGTGAGGGCCTGCGGTAGCGGGTCACTCATTTCGCTGGCGTCGCCAGAGCCGAAGAATGGCGCGATGCCAGGAGCTCCCATCACGATCAGCAGGAGCAGGTTCGTGGCGTTGCCGAGCAACAGGAAGCCAATGAGCACGCGGGTCAGTGAGCGTTCCATCATGGCGTAAACGCCCGCGGCAAACAGCACGGCCATGATCACGATGAGGGTGGTTGAAGCGTTCATGCGCGCTCCAATCGCTGGCGACGTTCTTGTGTTTGACGGTCAACCTCGGCGCCGAGGCTGCGCAGCACGTCAAGCACGAGGCCAATGACGACGAGGTAGACGCCAATGTCGAAAATGGTGGAGGTCACGAACTCGATGTGGCCGATGAACGGAATCTCCGCCTCCCAGAACGTGCTCTCCAGCGGCGCCATGCCAAAGAACATCGGCACGATCGCGGTCAGCACGGCGATCGTCATACCGGCCCCCAGCAGCATGCCGGCGTCGGTCGGTGCGGCGGCGCCCAGTTCGTGGCGGCCGCCGGCGATGTATCGCATCACGAGCGCCATTCCGGCAACGAGGCCCCCGGCGAAGCCGCCGCCGGGTAGGTTGTGGCCCGCAAACAGCAGGTAGATCGACACCACGATGATGGTGTGGAACAGCACGCGAACGATCACTTCGAGCATGATCGATCGCGTCTCCTCCTTCATCATCTGCCCGCCCACGAGCCATGCGCGCGGGTTTGAACGGTTGTCGACGGTTTGTGCCGCGACGCCGTCACCGGTTTCGACCAGCGGGCGGCGGCGACCGCGGCGGCTCGCAGCCTTCGGAACCGCGCGGGTCTGCGACAGCAGGTCAGTGCGGTCAGTGACAAAAACGAGCGAGGCGACACCGGTTGCGGCCAGAATCAGCACGCTGAGCTCGCCCATCGTGTCCCAACCACGCAGGTCGACGAGCGCGACGTTGACGACATTCTTGCCATGACCAAAGTCGTACGCGAGCGGCGGGAACTCGTTCGAAATCGGGTCGGCAACGCGAGCGCCGGTCGCGACGACCGCAACCGCGGCCATCGTGAGCCCGACCGCACCAGCCAGCACGCCACGGGCGATGGGGGCGACGGAACGGTTGTGGTGCCCCATGCGCGCGGGGATGCGTCGGAGGACGAGGGCGAACGCCACGAGCGTCACCGTCTCGACAAGAATCTGCGTGAGGGCAAGGTCAGGAGCGCCGCTCGTCGCGAACAGCACAACCATGCCCACGCCCGTCACCGAGACCAGCACCACACCGGTGTACCGCTTCGTCGCGCGAATGGCGAGCACCCCGGCGAGGATCATGATCGGTGCCACCACGATCTGCACCGGGCTGTGCCAGGCCGCGAGATCAATGCGCCATTCAGGCGAGGAGAGCAGTGCTGTCGCCTCGGCTCCGACGAACACGATGAAGATGATCGCGACGTAAATCGGGAGGGAACCGCGCTGCGTGAGCGAGGTCGTCACGACCGAGAGGCGGTCAATTCCGCGCATCACACCGTTGTACACGTCGAGAGCGGTGAAGCGCAGCACACGGTCGGTACCGGTCGCGGTGCGGGTGACCCAAAACACGGCGCCACCCAGAATGAGGGCGGCCGCTGACACAAAGAGGGCCGGTTCGAACCCGTGCCAGAGGGCGAGGTGCGCGGCGTGCGGGTCGGCAGTGGAACCAGCGCTCACGAGCGGCGCGGTTGTCGCGTAGAGCTGGAAGGCTGGGTCAAGCCACCCGGCCGCGATTCCGGCGAGCAACGACAGCGATGCCAGAATGACGGGTGCTGACAAGAATCCCATCGGCGGATCCGGCCATTCAGTGCGCTCTTGCGTGGTTCCGTCTGCCGTCTTCTTCGTCGCAAACGCGCCCCACAAGAAGCGGCAGCCGTACGCCATCGTCAGAATCGAGCCCAGCGCGATACCGATGAAGCCAGCCCAGCCCCAAGCCGAGCCGCCCTGCGCTTCGGTGAGGAAGCCGGTGAGCGCGCCCTCTTTCGCGACGAAGCCAATCGTGGGCGGCAAGCCCACCATCGTGGCCACGGCGATCGTGGCGAACACCGCCATGACCGGCGCCTGGCGGCCAACCCCGCTGAGCTCGGTGATGTTACGCGTCGAGAGCTGGCGGTCAATCACACCGACAATGAGGAACAGCGCCGACTTGAAGAGCGCGTGACCGAGCAGCAGGCCGAGGCCGGCGAGGAGGGTCGCTTGGGTTCCCATCGCGAGCACGGTGGTGAGAAGGCCGAGCTGGCTCACGGTGCCGAATGCGAGGATGCGCTTGAGGTCAGTTTCGCGAATGGCCTGGAAGCCGCCGAGCAGCATCGTGAAGACGCCGAGCGAGATAATGATCGGCCGCCACACCGGGTCGTCGGCGAACGTCGGCGCGAAGCGCCCGAACAGGTAGATGCCGGCCTTCACCATGGCGGCGGCATGCAGATACGCGCTCACCGGGGTGGGCGCGGCCATCGCACCGGGCAGCCAGAAGTGGAAGGGGAAAATGGCCGACTTCGACAGGCCACCGATGATGATGAGCACGAGCGCGGCACTCACAACCGGCCCCGTCGGAGCCAGCGCCAAAATCGTACTCAGTGACGAGGTTCCGGTCTCCACCACAAGCAAAACGGCACCGACAAACAGCAGCAGACCGCCGAGGGTCGTGACCAACAGGGCCTGGAGTGCGGCACGACGGCTGACGGCACGGTTGTGATAGTGGCCGATCAGCAGGTAGCTGAGGATGCTGGTGAGCTCCCAGAACATGACGAGCATGATGAGGTCGTCGGTGAGGACGAGCCCGTACATCGCACCGCTAAACGCGAGCAACACTGCCGCGAACTGCGGCAGGTTGGTGGATTTTCCTGCGAAATACCAGGCGCAGTACATCAGCACGAGCGCGCCAACGCCGGTGACGATGAAGGTCATCAGCAGGCCCAGGAAGTCCATGCGCATGGAGATGTTGATGCCCAGCTCAGGAATCCACGCGTACGTTTCGGTGACCGTTTGGCCGCTCAGAATCTGCGGCGTGACGCTTGCGGCGTGCACGAAACCGGCGGCCGGAAGCAAAGCTGCGGCGACGAATGCGCGGGCGCCCCAGACGCGCGCAAGCCACACGATCACCAGAGGAGCAATCGCGAAAATCGCGAGGATTGTGAGCATGTGTTAGGTCTTCGCTCGTCGTGCCGATAAACGGACTGGCGGGCAGGGCCTCTTTAGTTTACCGATGAATGAGCCGGTGGTGCGGTCGTATTGCCCGGGCGGAACGTGCAGGTAAACCGAACAGACGGCGCTTTTTCGCCCTCAAGGAGCCGTGCGATGGCGTCACCAACGGCACGGCCCTTGTCATATGCCGGTTGGTGCATTGTGGTGAGTTGGTACGGCGCGAGACCATCGACCGCAACACCGTCGAAACCGGTGACGGACAGGTCTTTTGGCACGCTGAGCCCCCGCTCGGTGGCGGCACGAATGACCCCGGCCGCGAGCAGGTCGCTCTGCGCCAGAATCGCCGTCGGCTGGTAGCGATCGAGAATGGCGTTGGCAGCCTCAATACCGAAATCGACGGATGATCCGCGGGCAGAAAACACATTCGGATTCTCGAAAACTTCACGCACGCCGGCCAGGCGCTCCCTCGTAACGTCGATAACCGGCGTCGACGCTGGCGACACAAACCCTGGTTCCGTCGTTGGCCCCCACCGCAGCGATACCACCGCCACGTTGCGGTGACCGAGCCCGGCGATGTGATGCGCGAGCTGCGCCTGGGCCTCGGTGTTGTCGAGTGAAATCACGGGCACGCCCCACGCCGGGTCGCCTTCGACGGCGACAACCGGGATACCGCGCTCGACGAGGTTCTCCACGAGCTCAGGGTTTTCGCTGTGGGTTCCGAAGAGCACGGCGGCGTCGAGCGGAACCTCGGTGGCGGCGGGCGTTCTGCCATCGTCGCGGAGGAGCAAGATTCCGGCACCGAGCGGGGCGACAGATGTCGCGATGCCATCCATCGTGGCAATCGCGATCGGGTCAAGAAACGCGGTGCGGAGGGAGGAGCTCATCACGACGCCGACGATTCCGGAGCGCCCGGTGCGCAGTGACGCGGCTCGAGGGTCGGGGCCGCGATAGCCGAGCTCGGCCGCGGCAGCACGCACGCGAGCCGCGGTTTCGTCGGAAACCTTGATCTTGCCGCTGAAAACGACCGACGCCGTCGACGCGCTCACGCCCGCGGCTCGTGCCACATCGGCGATCGTTACTTTGGCTGCCATCTCGCCTCCTTCCCCTCGAGAGTATCGCGTATCGAATCGATTCGGTACACTTGTGCGCGTGGAAAAAGTAACGACAAAAGGCCAGCTGTTGCGATGGAAGTTCGCCATTTTCGCGATCTTCTTCGCGAGCGGCCTCAGCGTTGCTACCTGGGCTGCGCGCGTACCTGCCATCAAGATTGCGCTCGGCATCGACAACCTGCAGGTGGGCCTGCTTCTGCTCGGCGCTGGCATTGGTTCTCTCGTTGGCCTGAGCTGTGCGGCTTTTCTGATCGCGAAGCTCGGCACGCGCCGCGCCATGCCAATCTCCATCGTGACGTTCGCGATCGGCCTCATCGTCATCGGTGTCGGCACCGACATGGCGCACTCCTACCCCGTTGTGCTGGCCGGACTCTTTCTCTTCGGCATCGGCAATGGTTCCGTCGACATCATGATGAATGTCGAAGGCGCTGGCATTGAAAACCACACCGGTAAGACGCTGCTGCCGATGTTCCACGGCCTCTTCAGCCTCGGTACGGTCGCCGGCGCTTCGTTCGGTGCCCTCACGATTCGTCTCGATTACACGGTCGCCGCGCACGCGACGATCACGGCGGGTCTCATTGCGCTCGTCGCCATTGTGGCCGTCACGAACGTGCCGCGGTCGGCGGCCGAGGTCGCCGATGCGTCGACATCGAACACCCGCACGACGTGGCGGGAACGCCTCGCCCCGATGATCGACGCGTGGAAAGACCCGCGCACGTATGGCATCGGTCTCGTGATGCTGGGCATGTCGTTTGCCGAGGGTGGCGCAAACGACTGGCTGGCTCTGGCGATGGTGGAAGACCACGGAACCACGGAGGCGCTGGGTGCACTGGGCCTCGCGACCTTCTCGGTCAGCATGACGGTCGTGCGCCTGTTTGGTGGACCGCTCGTTGACCGCTTTGGTCGCGTCGCTATTCTGCGGGCGCTCGCCGTTTCGGCGACGGCCGGCATGATCCTGTTTATCTGGGCACCATCGATCGAACTCATCTTTGTCGCCGCAGTGCTGTGGGGTGCGGGCGTCTCGCTGGGCTTTCCGCTCGGAATGTCGGCTGCGGCCGATGACCCCACCCGGGCCGCCGCTCGCGTGAGCGCGGTCGCGACGATCGGCTACGTGGCTTTCCTCTGCGGGCCGCCGCTCCTCGGCCTCATCAGCGAAAACATCGGCCTGCTGAACACGCTGTACATCCTCGTGGCGCTCGCGATCATCTCGGGCTTCGCATCGGCCTCGGCGCGCGAGTCGAAGCCTGTCACTAGCTCACACACGGCGGTTAGCGAAACGAAACCCGCCGCAGACGAACCGACGGCCTAGTTCGACACCGCTGGCGAGACGACCTCGACGACCGGCGACGACGGGCCCGTCATCGGTTTGGCGTCGCTGTTGCCGCGCCGTCGGAACCACGGGCAAGTGCCACGGCGTGCGAACGGCTACGGGCGCCCAGCTTTGCCAGCACGCTCGAAACGTGGGTCTTCACCGTCGGCAGTGAGACGCCCAGGTGCTCCGCAAGCTGACGATTCGAGAGGCCCCGCGAGATTCCATCGAGCACTTCATGCTCACGCGCGGTGAGCTCGGCGCGGCTGGCCGCGGGCGTTGAGACCGGATCCCGGGGCACGTTCTGAACCGCCGCGAGCGCGCGCCTCGTCACTTTGGCATCGAGCACGCCGTCACCCGCAGCGACGGCACGAACCGCCTGCACGAGCGTCGCCGCGTCGGCGGTCTTCAGGAGAAAGCCCGCGGCGCCCGCCCGAATCGCGCCAAATACAAGTTCGTCTTCATCAAAACTGGTCAGCACGAGGACGTCGCTGAGCCCGCGCTCGACGATCTCCTGGGTTGCCGAGACGCCGTCGCGTCCGGGCATACGCAGATCCATGAGCACGACGTCGGGGCGCAGAGCGACGGCATTGCGCACGGCAACGTCGCCATCGGCGGCCTCACCCACCACGACGATGCCGTGGGCTTCGAGCATGATCCGCAGCCCCGACCGAATCGCCCCGTGATCGTCTGCCAACAGCACTGTTGGTTCCGTCATCGCGCCCTCACTTTCGGCACGCAATCGCATGGTTTCGTCGTCGTTCACCGATTTCTGCGTGCGGTCGTGTGGTTCCGTCATGCCGCCACCGCCCTCGGCAACACGGCTTCGACGGCCCATCCCTGGGCGACCGGGCCCGCCGTGAAGTCGCCGCCCATCATGTCGACGCGCTCGCGCAGCATGCTCAGCCCCCATCCGCTGCCGGTGTAGCCGTGCACGGTCACCGCGTTGCCGCCCTGCGACAGTACCCGCACCCGCACATTGTCGTTGTGGTCATCAAGTGTCACCGAGACGGCGGCCCCGCTCGCGTGCCGCACGCAGTTCGCGAGCGCTTCGCGCACGACGCGCACAACGGCCTGTTCCAGCGGTGCCGGCAGCGGGGCGATGTCGGTGGCTGACACCTCGACCTCGAGTCCGGCCCGGCGGGCGTCGTCGACGAGGCCGGCTAAGTCGGCGAGGCTCGGCGTGGGAAGCACGTCGCCATCACCCCGGCGGAGCACTGAAATCATGGTGCGCAGCGCGGCGTGGGCATCGATTCCGGCATCGCGAACGGCCTGGAGTGCAGCGCGATCGGTCGTTGTCTCGGGCTGCGTCGAGAGCGCGGCTTCAGCTCGAATCGCCATCGCGAGTACGTGCCCGGCGACCACGTCGTGGAGTTCTTTCGCCATCACTTCACGCTCTTGGCGCACGGCTTCTGCGCGGTCGCGTTCAGCTTCGGCGGCGGCGTCGTCGGCTCGTTGCCTGTGGAGCTCGGCAAGCTCGTTGGCATGGGCCATCGCGACCGCCCACCAGTAGTCCGTCGCGAAGATGACACCGAATTGAATACCCAGCAACACCGCCATCGAGATGTCGGTCTTACCGAGCGCAATCGCACCCACAGCCATCAGGACCGCGGTCAGCAGGATGCCCCACAGCAAGCGGCGGCGGCCCTGCGGCGACGCGTGAAATGCTGCGAACCACAGCACGTCGAGCAGCACGAGCAGTGGACCGATGCCACCGATCGTGAGCAGGTCAACGACGAAGAGCAGAGCCGCCCCGGCGAGCGAAAGCCACGGCGCGCGATGCTTCGTCAGCATGAACACGGCCGCCGGAACCACCGTGATGAGCGGCGCCCACGCCGGAAGTTCCCCCGACAACACCGAGTACGTCTGCCAGCTGCGGCCAAAGCCCAGCAGCGCAAGAACGGCGCTCAGCGCCACAACACCGAGCGCGTCGATGATGAGCCGATGCCGCTGATACGTGGCAATCGCCCAGTGGGGCCGCTCCTGCGTCATGCGCCCATAAAACCATGTCGAGGCGTCGAGGCACATCCGTCCAAAGGATGAGGAGGCCCCGAGCAAGACCGATCTTTCGCCCGATCCGCGTGCGCGGGAGCCAGTCGAGTCTGGTGGCATGGACATTTTCGGCGGACTCCCCCTCCCCCTGGGCCTCGGCGCGTTGGCACTCATCGACAGCCTCAGCATCGGAACCCTTCTTATTCCGCTGTTTTTGTTGCTGAAACCGGGGCGCGTTCGGGTCGGCCGCATCCTGCTCTACCTTGCGACGATCGCCGGCTTCTACCTCCTCGTCGGACTCATGTTCTTGTGGGGCTTCGTGAACCTGGCCAGCGTTGCCACCGAATTCTTGTCGTCACCCGCCGGCGCGACGGTACGACTCGTCGTTGGTGCCGCGCTGTTGCTCGCATCGTTTCTGATTCCGTCGGGCAAGACGCGCTCGGGTACTGCGGAACCATCTGCGCATGTTGCTAGCGCTGCGAGCGTGCCAGCCGGTTCCGCTTCTCAGTCGCGTGGTTCCACGCCCCTGCACCCGCCCGCTCCCGTCCCCACGAAACACGTTGTCGTCGCCCCGCGGCCCGGCCGGCTCGCACGGTGGCGCGAACGGTTGCTTGACCCGCGCACGCGTGGCACCGCCGTGATGCTCGTCGCGATCGCTGCCGGGCTCGTCGAAGTGGCAACGATGCTGCCGTATATCGTCGCGATGTCGGCGCTGGCCGATGCCGGCGTGAGTGCGCCAACGCGCGTGATCGCGCTCGTTGCCTATTGCCTCGTCATGATCGTGCCCGCGGTGTTGCTCCTGGTCGCGCGGGTCGTCGCGGCCCCCCTCGTCACGAAGCCACTCGCCCGTCTCGCCGCGTGGATGGAACGCACCGGCTCCGAAACGACCGCGTGGATCGTCGGCATCATCGGTTTTCTCATTCTGCGTTCGGCGGCCGTCGATTTGCGGCTGTTCGACATGCTCGGCGAGCTCACCAATCGCCTGTAGCGGCTGGCACGAAGTAAGCTCTTCTGGTGCGTCTTGTTATTGCCCGCTGCAGCGTTGATTACACCGGCCGTTTGAATGCGCACCTTCCGGAGGCTACGCGCCTCCTGGTGCACAAGGGCGATGGATCCCTTCTGGTGCACTCCGATGGCGGCTCGTACAAGCCGCTCAACTGGATGAGCCCGCCGTGTTCGCTCGCCGTCGAAGAACTCGACGAAGACGACCAGTCGCAGGGCGTTGTCGAACGTTGGCGCGTCGTGCACAAGAAGTCAGGTGATGCACTGACCGTGCGCATCTACGAAATGATTCACGACTCCAACCACGACCTCGGCATTGACCCGGGTCTGCAGAAAGACGGCGTTGAGGCTGACCTGCAGCGCTTGCTTGCCGAGCAGGTTGAACTCGTCGAAGAGGGTGCAAGCCTGGTTCGCCGTGAATACATGACGGCGATCGGCCCCGTTGACCACATGGTTCGTGCGGCCGACGGCACCCACATCGCTGTCGAGGTGAAGCGCCGCGCTGGCATCGACGCGGTCGAGCAGATCACGCGTTATCTCGAGCTTCTCAATCGCGACCCCGTGCTCGCTCCGGTTCGTGGGGTGCTGGCCGCGCAGGCTTTCGCCCCGCAGGCCCGCACCCTCGCAACTGACCGCGGCATCACGTGCCTCACGCTCGACTACGACGCCATGAAGGGCGTCGACTCCGGGGCCCCGACGCTGTTCTAAGGACCCCGAACGTCACGGTTCCGACATCGTTCGTACCGTATCTCTGAGACACAGACCGGCTCACTCCGGCGCAACGCCCGATAGGGTGGCAGAGTGACTGGAGCATCGCAGTGGTCCTGCATTTTGTGGGACATGGACGGAACCATCATCGACGCGTCCGAAGGCATTTTGCAGCGCCTGAAGGTGACGTTCGATCAACTCGGCAAGCCCGCACCCACGCGGGATGACCTGATCGACTGGATTGGCCCGCCGATGCTCGAATCTTTCCAAAACAACGCCGATCTCACGCCCGAAGAAGCACGCACCGCGGTTGATTTCTACCGCTCGCTGCACAACTTGAACGACATGAGCGCGGGCACTCGGGTCTATGACGGTGTCGTCGATCTGCTCGGCGAGGTGACAGCTGCTGGCGTGCCGCAGGCGATCGCCAGCTCCAAGCCGGAGAGCCAAGTGGTTCCGCTCGCCCACGCCTTCGACATCAGCGGCGACTTCGTCGCGATGGTCGGCGCGACCGACGACGGATTGCAGCGTGCGACCAAGGCTGACGTCGTGCGCGAAGCTCTGAAGCGTCTCGAAGACGCCGGCGCTGACATTTCGCGGCCCGTGCTCATCGGCGACCGTCACCACGACGTCGAGGGTGGCGCTGCAACCGGCGTTCCCGTGATCCACGTGACGTGGGGCTTCAGCCACCCGCACGAGGGTGATGGTTCCATCGCCACGGCGACGACGGCAACCGAACTTCGAGAACTGCTGCTGACGGTCTAACGATGGAGTGGCTGCCGTGGGTTGTGGTCTTCGGAACCACGGGTGTGCTGTGCCTGGTGGTGGGGTTTGCAATTCGTGGGTTTCGTCGCACACCGCGAGCGCGCGCACGCCGTGAAGTCACGTGGACGCACACGGGGCAGGCACTGTTGCGCCTCGACACCGCGATCGAGGAGAGCGACATTGAGCTCGGCCTCTCGGGTGCACTGTACGGCGGCACGGCGCCGCGAACCCTGGCCGCCGCCCGAGCCTATGCCGCGAACGCGCGCGATGATGCCTTTGCGCGATACCAGCAGGCACTTGATCGTAAAGAGACGCACCCCGGCGCCGTGCGCGAAGCCCGGCACGTCGGCGATCTTGCGAACCGCGCGCTGCTGAAGCTCGAGAACGCACAACTGGAACACCAAAAGTGGCTGACAGCGAACGCTGACGCGCCAGCTCAGGTGGCTGCGGCCCGTGAGCGTCTCACCGAGATTGTCGCTGGCTTGGGCGACCCCACGGCGCTCGAACGCGACCTCGCGGAACAGTTTGACGACGCGGAGTGGGCGCCGGTGAAGGACGCGAACGACGCCCTCGAAAAGGCACTGACCGAGGCGGAGCGCGCCATCGCGCGCGCCGAAGAGAACGTCGACAAGCCTGCCAAGTCGGTCATGGCCAACCTTGCCGCGGGCGAGAAGTACTTGCGCGCTGCGGAGTCGGCGTCTCTTGCCGCCGATCAGGCCCACCGTGGCGTAATCGACGCGAGCATCGCGGTGGCCAGCGAGCTCTCGAGCATGCGTGCCGACATTGCGAAGGGTGTCGCGCTACAAAAGACGGTGCCTGCCGACGCCGCCGAGCGCGTGGGCGAAGAACTCGATCGGGCGCTGGCATCTGTCGAGAAGATTGAACCGCGCGCTGACCGCGAACCGACCGCCGTGATCACAGAGATCTCCCGCATTCGTGACCGGCTCGACCTCGCTCTGGGCAACGCCCGCACCGCGCGCGATCGCATCGAGGGCGCGCGCAATGCGTTGCCGGCGACGATGTCTACCGCACGTCGCACGATCGCTCACGCCGAAGCCGTCGTGATGCAGGGTTCGAGCGCCGACGCGCGCGTGCGGTTGACTGAAGCGAATGACGCCCTCGCGGCGTCACGCAGCGCCGAAGATGCCGTCGCCGCGCTCGACGCCGTGCGCCGAGCCATCCGTCACGCCGAAGACGCCGAGGCCCTCGCGAACTACGCCCGCGGCCGCCGCGCCTAGGCGGTGAGTGCGGCTACGGCGAAGGCCCCCACGCCGGAGGCGTGAGGGCCGAATTCGTCATCGAATTAGAGAACCGTGATGTTCTCTGCCTGCAGACCCTTGGGGCCCTGGGCGACGTCGAAAGCGACGCGCTGGTTGTCTTCCAGCGTGCGGTAGCCCGACGTCTGGATCGCCGAGTAGTGTGCGAAGACGTCAGCGCCGCCCTCGTCCGGTGAGATGAAGCCGAAGCCCTTCTCGGAGTTGAACCACTTGACGGTTCCGGTGGTGCTGCTCATTCTTTGCCGTTCTTTCGGGCTCGCCACTCGACAAGCCTGTGTTGGGATTGTGTGACCAACTTAGTGGTTTCGCGCGCTCGTGAAAATGAATTATGACGAAGGTGACGTAATCGTTGCCTAGCGTTTATTTCGGAGAAACACGCGGTCACACGCGACATCGCGCCACTAATACGAGCTCAAGGCTCCGACGCACACGCCGAACCATATCAACGGAAGCGCTCCGAGGACGATGAATAGCCCCTGCCCAATCTTGCGCGTCTGAAAGGGAATCACGAGGATCGTGGCCACGATCGGCACGATCGCAAACGCGAGCGTGACCCCCACAAACCACGCGTCAGCCCGGGCCCCCCACCCACTACTCAGTGCGACAACCAGCACACACAACAGAACGACGACAAAGCCTCCGAGGATGCCCCACCCCATT